>NZ_JBHWFG010000060.1:0-20426 GCF_042733745.1 Streptomyces sp. NPDC059696 | reverse complement strand
TAACCTGGGCACCGCCTGAAATATGTGGTGTGGTTTTAACGCCGCGCGGGGGGGGGCGCACACCACGTTGTTTGCGGACGGGCCGCCCCGGCAGGGTGTGGGGGGGGCACGTCGTTTGCATGTCACCGGTACAGGGCGGGCTTCTCCACCAACGCGACCTCCACACGGCCGCCGTCCTCCAGAGCCCGCACCCCCGCTTCGCACACCGCCGCCGCGGCGTAGCCGTCCCAGCTGCTCGGGCCGGTGACCTCGCCGCGGCGGGTGGCGTCGATCCAGCTCTGGATCTCGCGGTCGTAGGCCGTCTCGAAGCGTTCGGTGAAGTCCTGGGCGATGGTGCCGCCCCAGCGGCCGGCCATGTTGGTGACCAGGGCGTGGCCGTCGCCGATGCGGGCGGTGCCTCGTTCGCACACCACCTCGGCCTGGACCTGGTAGCCGAAGCCGCAGTTGACGAAGATCTCGACGTCGCTGAGGGCGCCGCCGTCGGTCTCGAAGACGACGAACTGGGGGTCCTGCAAGGCGTCCGGGGCGCTGGCCGAGGGGGTGGGGCGCAGCACCGTGACGGCGGTGATCTCGTGGCCCAGCAGCCAGCGGCTGGCGTCGGCCTCGTGGGCGACGGAGTCGCTGATCAGCATGGAGCTGGTGAAGAAGGGCGGGCTGGCGACGTTGCGGTGGCGGTTGTGCAGCATGAGCGGGCGGCCCAGCTGACCCGTCGTCAGCAGGGCTTTCAGCTTGGCGTACTCGGGGTCGTAGCGACGCATGAAGCCGACCTGGACGCGGCGGTGGCCGAGTCGCTGTTCGGCTTCGAGGACGCGCAGGGCGGAGGCCGCGTCGGGGGTGAGCGGCTTCTCGCACAGGACGGGCAGATCGTGCTCGAAGGCGGTGAGGAGGGCTGCCTCGTGGGCCGGGCCCGGGGAGGCGATCAGGACGGCGTCGACGTCGGACGCGGCCATCGCTGCCGCCGGGTCGGTGTGGGCGGTGCAGCCGTCGACACGGGCGGCGACGGCCTTCGCGCGCTCCGCGTCGACGTCCACGACGGCCGCCACCCGTGCTCCGCTGGTGACTTCGTGGATGCGGCGCACATGGTCGGCGCCCATCCTTCCGGTACCGATGACCGCGACTCCCAGAGGGGCACGCTCCGTCATGGCCGTCCTTTCGGGTCGTCAGGCCCCGCAGGACCTCAGGAACTTGCGGGTGCGCACCGCGATCGGCAGCGGCTTGTCCGGCTCGCAGGGGTACATGTCCTGCTCGACGATGGCGAAGAGGTCCACGCCCAGCTTCTGGGCCGCTGTGAGGACCGGGCCCAACTCGGGGACGCCCGCGGGCGGTTCGCACATGACGCCGCGCGCGACGGCGGGGCCGAACGGGACCTCGTTCTTGACGACGTCGGCGAGGATCTCCGGGTCGACCTGCTTGAGGTGCAGATAGCCGATGCGCTCGCCGTACGTCTCGATCAGCTTGACGCTGTCACCGCCGCAATAGGCGTAGTGCCCGGTGTCCAGGCAGAGGTTGACGGCGTCGGAGTCGGTGGAGTCGAGGAACCGCTCGACGTGCTCCTCGGTGTCGATGTGGGTGTCGGCGTGCGGGTGGACGACGATGTCCAGGCCGTACCGGTCCTTCACCTCGCGGCCCAGGCGCTCCATGCCGGTGGTGAGGTTGCGCCACTGCTCGGTGGTGAGCTCCGGCGCCTCCAGGATCTCGGCGGTCTTGTCGTCGCGCCAGAAGGACGGGATGACGACGAGGTGCCCCGCGTCCATGGCCTGGGTGAGGGCGGCGACCCGGCTGACCTGCTCCCAGGTGGAGTCCCACTCGGAGGGGCCGCGGTGCAGTCCGCAGAAGATGGTGCCGGCGGAGACCTTCAGGTTCCGCTGGGTCACCTCGTCGGTGAGCCGGGCCGGGTCGGTCGGCAGGTAGCCGTACGGGCCGAGTTCTATCCAGGAGTAGCCGGCCTCGGCGACCTCGTCGAGGAAGCGTTCCCAGGGCACCTGCTGGGGGTCGTCGGGGAACCAGACGCCCCAGGAGTCGGGGGCGGAGCCGACCCGGATGCGGTCGAGCGCGTGGGCCATGTCAGGCCTTTCCTTCCGAGGACGTGGCTGCGGGGGCGGTGATGGCCCCCTCTTCAGGGAGCTCTTCGACGTCGACGCCGCGGACCTGAGCCAACTCGTGCTTGAGGGACGCCAATTCGGTGCCGCCGGCCATGTGGTTGGTCAGCTCTTCGAGGCTGACCTCGCTGCGGGAGGCGGAGAGTTCCATGGTGCCCAGGCGCAGCACGCTGAAGTGGTCGCCGACCATGTAGGCGTGGTGCGGGTTGTGAGTGATGAAGATGACGCCGAGGCCCTTCTCCCGGGCGGCGGCGATGTACTTCAGCACCACGCCGGACTGCTTGACGCCGAGGGCGGCGGTCGGCTCGTCCAGGATGAGCACGCGGGCGCCGAAGTAGACGGCGCGGGCGATGGCGACGCACTGGCGCTGGCCGCCGGAGAGCGTTCCGATCGGCTGCTCCATGTCGTCCAGGACGATGCCCATGTTGCGCAGCTCTTCGTCCGCGGTCTTCTTCATCTGCTCGATGTCGAGACGGCGCAGCGGCCAGGGGCCCTTGGTCATCTCGGAGCCGAGGAAGAAGTTGCGCCACACCGGCATCAGCGGGACGACGGCGAGGTCCTGGTAGACGGTGGCGATGCCCTTGTCGAGGGCCTCGCGCGGGGTGGAGAAGCGCACCGGTTCGCCGTCGACGAGGAACTCGCCCTCGGTGTGCTGGTGCAGACCCGAGATGATCTTGATGAGGGTGGATTTGCCGGCGCCGTTGTCACCGAGGACGCAGGTCACCTTCCCGGGGTGGACCTCCAGGCTCACGCCGTGCAGGGCGCGGATGTTGCCGTAGGACTTGCCCGCTGCCTTCAGCTCGATCACGGGACGCTCGTCCGCGGGCGGGGTGTCCTGCACAGCGGCGACGTGGGTGCCGGTGGAGTTGCTTGTCATTCCGATCACCTCCGGGTCGCTTGCTTGCGGACCCACAGATTGACGAGGGTGGCGCCTACGAGCATCACGCCGAGGAAGGTCTTGAACCAGTCGGGGTTCCAGGTGGCGTAGACGATGCCCAACTGGACCAGGCCGAACATGAACGCGCCGAAGACCGGGCCGATGATCGTGCCGTAACCGCCGGTCAGCAGACAGCCGCCGACCACCGCCGCGGCGATGTAGATCAGCTCGTTGCCGACGCCCTCACCGGACTGCACCGTGTTGTACTGGAACAGGTTGTGCATGCCGACGAACCAGGCGCCGAAACCGACCAGCACGAACAGCGAGATCTTGGTGAAGTTCACCGGGACGCCGACCGCGCGGGCGCTGTCCTTGTTGCCGCCGACCGCGAAGATCCAGTTGCCGTACTTGGTGCGCAGCAGGACCCACGTGGCCAGCGCCGCGAAGACCAGCCACCACACGACAGTGATCTTGACGTTGACTCCGCCGACGTCGAAGGACGAGGCGAACACCGCCTTGGCCTGGTCGAAGCCGTCCATGTCGCTGATGTCGTCCGTGGCGACGTTGCCCGTGACCAGCTTGGTCACCGCCAGGTTCACACCCTGCAGGCCCATGAACGTGCCCAGGGTGACCAAGAAGCTCGGCAGCCCGGTCTTCACCAGCAGCCACCCGTTGAAGAAGCCGATCGCGAGCGACACCACCAAGGCCACGATCACGCCGACCCAGACGTTCAGGGTCAGCTCGAAGGCGGTCATGCTCGCCGTCAGCGCCGAGGTGACCGGCGCGACGCCGGAGGACAGGTCGAACTCGCCGCCGATCATCAGCAGCGCCACCGGCAGGACCATGATCCCGATGGTCGACGACTGGTAGAGGACCGTCGACATCGAACTGCCCTGGCGCAAGGTCGGCGCCATGATCAGGAAGAAGACCAGAATGGCCAGGGCGCCGAGGAAGACGCCCACCTCGGGCCGGGCGAGCAGTCTCAGCGTCAGGGGACGCTGCTGGGTCCGCCCGTCCTTCTCGTTCCCCGGGCCGGAGGCCGGCGGCGTGGTCACCGCCGGCGCAGCCTTCTGGGTCATGCTCATCACCGGGTGCCCTTCGCGGCGAACTCCCCGATCTTGTCGACGTTGGACTTGTCGACGAAGGCCGGGCCGGTCAGCACGGGCTGCTCACCGCCACCGCTGTAGTTGCCGTTGTTCTTGTAGAGCCACAGGCCGTCGACGGCCAGGTAGCCCTGGAGGTAGGGCTGCTGGTCCACCGCGAACTGGATGTCGCCGTCCTTGACGGCCTTGATGAGTTCCTTGTTGAGGTCGAAGGTCGCGACCTTCGCCTTGCTGCCGGCGTCACCGACCGACTGCACCGCGGTCAGCGCGAACGGGGCCCCGAGCGTGACGACGTAGTCGATGGAGGAGTCCTGCTTCAGCTTGGCGGTGAGCGTCGACTTCACCGACGGCTTGTCCGTGCCGTTGACGTTCTGGACGTCGAGCTTGCCGTCGAACGTCTTCTCCACGCCGTCGCAGCGCTGGGTCAGACCGACGTTGCCCTGCTCCTGGATGACACAGAGGGCGTGCTTGGCACCGACCTCGTTGAGCTTCTTGCCGAAGGCCTCGCCCGCGACGGACTCGTCCTGGCCGAAGAACTCCAGCATGTTGAACTGCTTCCAGTCGCTCAGACCGGAGTTGAGGCCGACGACGGGTATGCCGGACTTCTCGGCCTTGCCTATGACGGCCTTCATGGCGTCCGGCTTGGCGAGGGTGACCGCGATGCCGTCGACTTTCTGGTCGATCGCGGTCTGGACCAGGTTGGCCTGGTTGCCCGCGTTCGGGTCGGCGGAGTAGATCAGCTTGATGTTGTCCTTGGCGGCGGCGGCCTCGGCGCCCTTGCGGACGGTGTCCCAGAAGGTGTCGCCGGGCGCCTGGTGGGTGACGAGGGCGACGGTCATGCGCGGCGTGGTCGCCTTGCCGGCCGAGGCGTTCGCGGCGCCTTCCTCGGACTTCTTGCCCCCGGAACTGCTGGAGCAGCCGGCGAGGGTCAGGGCCGCTGCCGCGGCGACGGCGACGACGGGCGCGAGCCTGCGAGAGCGGGGGTGGGAAGAGCGGTCCATCTTTCCTGGCACCTCACTGTGCTACTGCGGGGAAAGGAAGGGATCACGAAGGGATCCGTGGTCCCGGAGCCTTACGGAGTCCGGATCATGATGCCGCAAACCGACTGTTGCGATGGCACGGGATACAAGTCCCTGCCGCGCCCGCTGTCAATACTTTGTTAAGACATCATTTCACGAGCAGGTCCGAATGTAAGTACAAACTATTGACAGCGCCACCCTCGGAGACCTACACCTGGGAGCCGGCAGGTCCCGTGGAACCACGCCCCCACGGTGTCAGGGCGCCCCAGGGCCCGCATCCCCAGCTTCCCGAGGAGGTCGCGCATGGCCGAGCCAGCCCAGTATTTCGATGTGATCACGATGGGCCGCATCGGGGTCGACCTCTACCCCCTGCAGACCGGCGTCCCCCTGGAGAAAGTGGAGACGTTCGGGAAGTTCCTGGGGGGTTCCGCGGCCAACGTGGCGGTCGCCGCCGCCCGCCTCGGACGCCGCACGGCGGTGATCACGCGCACCGGTGACGACCCGTTCGGCACGTACCTTCACGAGGAGCTGAAGGGCTTCGGCGTCGACGACCGCTGGGTCACCCCGGTCGGCGCGTATCCGACGCCGGTCACGTTCTGCGAGATCTTCCCGCCGGACGACTTCCCGCTGTACTTCTACCGCCGGCCCAAGGCGCCGGACCTGGAGATCCACACCGACGAGCTGGACTTCTTCGCCATCCGCGACGCCCGGATCTTCTGGATCACCGGCACCGGCCTGAGCGAGGAGCCGAGCCGCTCCGCCACGCTCGCCGCCCTCAAGGCCCGCGACAAGTCCGGCACCACCGTCTTCGACCTCGACTGGCGCCCGATGTTCTGGCGCGATCCCGAGGAGGCCCGCCCGTACTACCGCGAGGCCCTGCGGCACGCCACGGTCGCGGTCGGCAACCTGGAGGAGTGCGAGATCGCCACCGGCGTGCGCGAGCCGCAGGCCTGCGCGGACGCGCTGCTGGCCGCCGGTGTGGAGCTGGCCGTCGTCAAGCAGGGCCCCAAGGGAGTGCTCGCCGTGCACCGCGACGGCACCCGGGCCGAGGTCCCGCCGGTGCCGGTCGAGGTGGTCAACGGCCTGGGCGCCGGGGACGCCTTCGGCGGCTCGCTCTGCCACGGACTGCTGGCCGGCTGGGACCTGGAGAAGTCCATGCGCCACGCCAACGCCGCCGGTGCCCTCGTCGCCTCCCGCCTCGCCTGCTCGTCCGCGATGCCCACCGCCCTGGAGGTCGAGAGACTCCTCGCCGGGGTGCCGTCGCCGAGCACGAGCCATTGATGCCGTCGCCGCGCACGAGCCATTGATGCCGTCGCCGCGCACGAGCCACTGATGCCGTCGCCGAGCACGAGCCACTGAAACGGAGTCTTCCTTGAACATCGGCATCCCCGACCTCACCACGGTCAGAGCCCGCGACCCCGAGGCGGTCGCGCAAGCGGCCGCCCGCAGGGTGCGGCGCCCGCTGATCGGCGACAGCGGCCGGCTGATGATCGTGGCCGCCGACCACCCGGCGCGCGGCGCCCTCGGGGTCGGCGACCGGCGGCTGGCCATGGCCGACCGCGCGGACCTGCTGGAGCGGCTGTGCACCGCGCTGTCGCGGCCCGGCGTGGACGGGGTGCTCGCCACCGCCGACATCCTGGAGGACCTGCTCCTGCTCGGGGTGCTGGAGAACAAGGTCGTCATGGGCTCGATGAACCGCGGCGGACTCGCCGGGGCCTCCTTCGAGATGGACGACCGCTTCACCGGCCACCGCGCCGAGGACATCGACCGCCTCCGCTTCGACGCCGGCAAGCTCCTGCTCCGCATCGACTACGACGACCCGGGCTCGCTGACCACGCTGGAGTCCACCGCGCGGGCGATCGACGCCATGGCGGCCCGCGGGCTCCCTCTCTTCGTCGAGCCGTTCATCTCGCGGCGGGTCGACGGCAGGGTCCGCAACGACCTGTCCGCCGAGGCCGTCACCCGGTCCGTCGCGATCGCCTCGGGACTGGGCGGCACCTCCGCCTACACCTGGCTGAAGCTGCCCGTCACCGACGACCCGGACGACATGGCCGAGGTCCTCCAGACCTCGACACTGCCCGTCGTCCTGCTCGGCGGCGAGGTGGGCGAGGACCAGGAAGGCGCCTACGAACGCTGGCGCAAGGCCCTGCGGCTGCCCACCGTCCAGGGCATGGTGGTCGGACGGTCGCTGCTCTACCCGGCCGGGGGCAGCGTGGAAGAGGCCGTGGACACGGCCGTCGGTCTGCTGTGATCCGGAGGACGCAATGACGTACCACCTTCCCGCCGGCAAGGCCCTCGGCGGCCCCTACGCCGTCGACGTCACGCCCGAGAAGGCCGGCTGGGGCCACTCCAGCCTGCGGGTCCTGGAGCTGCCGCCCGGCGGCGCGCACTCCTTCGACACCGGGGACAGCGAATGGATCGTGGTCCCGCTGAGCGGCGGCTGCACCGTCGCCGCCGCGGACGACTTCGGCCAGGACACCTTCGAACTCCGGGGCCGCGCCGATGTGTTCAGCGGCGTCAGCGACTTCGCGTACGTGCCGCGCGACGCCCGCGCGACCGTGACGTCGGCCGGCGGTGGCCGGTTCGCGCTGACCGGAGCCCGCTGCACCCGACGGCTGCCCGCCCGCTACGGGCCGGCGTCGGAGGTGCCCGTCGAGCTGCGGGGCACCGGCACCTGTTCCCGGCAGGTCAACAACTTCGGCGCCGCCGGGGTCTTCGAGTGCGACAAGCTCATCGCGGTCGAGGTGATCACCCCGGGCGGCAACTGGTCGTCGTTCCCGCCGCACAAGCACGACGAGCACCGGCCCGGCGAGGAGTCCGTGCTGGAGGAGATCTACTACTTCGAGTTCGCCGGCCACGACGGCATCCCCGGCCTCGGCTACCAGCGCGTCTCCCCCTCCGGCCCGGGCCGGGACACCGACGTGCTCGCGGAGGTGCGCGACGGCGACGTCGTCCTCATCCCGGACGGCTGGCACGGGCCGTCGATGGCCACGCCCGGCCACCACATGTACTACCTGAACGTCATGGCGGGCCCGGAGGCCGAGCGCGCCTGGCGGATCTGCGACCACCCCGACCACGCCTGGGTCCGCGACACCTGGCCGGACCAGCCGGTCGACCCCCGGCTCCCCCTCTACACCGCCCCGGAGACCTCCGTATGAGCGCCCCCACCCGCCGACTGACGACCGCCCAGGCACTGGTGCGGTTCCTGTCCGCCCAGTACACCGAGCGGGACGGCGTCCGCCGCCGGCTGATCGCCGGGACCTGGGGCATCTTCGGCCATGGCAACGTTGCCGGCGTCGGCCAGGCGCTGGTCGAGTACGCCGATGTGATGCCGTTCCACCAGGGCCGCAACGAGCAGTCCATGGTGCACGCGGCCGTCGGATACGCCCGCCACCTGAACCGCCTGTCCGCGCAGGCGGTGACGACCTCGATCGGCCCGGGCGCCACCAACCTGGTCACCGGCGCCGCCCTGGCGACGATCAACCGGCTGCCCGTCCTGCTCCTGCCCGGCGACTACTTCGCCTCGCACGCCCCCGATCCGCTGCTGCAGCAGCTGGAACACCCCGTCGAGGCCGACGTGTCGGTCAACGACACGCTGCGCCCGGTGTCGCGGTACTTCGACCGGATCACCCGCCCCGAGGCGCTGATCCCCTCGGCGCTCCAGGCGATGCGGGTGCTGGCCGACCCGGCCGAGACCGGCGCCGTCACCCTCGCCCTGCCGCAGGACGTGCAGGCGGAGGCGTACGACTGGCCGGAGGAGTTCTTCGCCGAGCGCGTCTGGTCCGTACGGCGTCCCGCGCCGGACCCGGTGGAGCTGGCGGCGGCCGTCGAGGCGATCAGGTCGGCCGAGCGGCCGCTGATCGTGGCGGGCGGCGGCGTCCACCACAGCGAGGCCGAGCAGGCGCTGAAGGCGTTCGTCGAGGCCACGGGCATCCCGGTCGCCTCCACCCAGGCCGGCAAGGGCTCCCTGCGGCACGACCACCCCGCCGACCTCGGCGGCATCGGCCACACCGGCACCGCGGTCAGCGACGCGCTCGCCCGCACCGCCGACCTGGTGATCGGCGTCGGCACCCGCTACACCGATTTCACCACCGCCTCCGGCACGCTCTTCCGCAACCCGGACGTGCGGTTCCTCAACCTCAACATCACCGCCTTCGACGCCCACAAGCTGGCCGCGCGGACCCTGGTGTGCGACGCGCGGTCCGGTCTGGAGAGGCTGGCCGAGGAGCTGGCCGGACACCGGGTGTCCGAGGCGTACGAGGCGGAGTACCGCGCCGGCAAGGACCGCTGGGACGAGGTCGTCGAGGCCGCCTACCGCGCCGCCGACGAGAACGCCGTCCCCACCCAGACGCAGGTGCTCGGCGCGCTGGACGCGACCGTCGGAGACGACGACGTGGTGATCAACGCGGCCGGCTCACTCCCCGGTGACCTGCACAAGCTGTGGCGTTCGCGCAGCCCGCGCCAGTACCACCTGGAGTACGGCTACTCCTGCATGGGCTACGAGATCCCGGCCGGCATCGGCGTCCAGCAGGCCGCCCCCGGCACTCCCGTGTGGGCGCTGGTCGGCGACGGCACCTACCTCATGATGCCGACGGAGATCGTGACGGCGGTCCAGGAGGGTCTGCCGGTCACCATCGTCCTGATCCAGAACCACGGCTACGCCTCCATCGGCGGTCTGTCGGAGGAGACCGGCGGCGAACGCTTCGGCACCGCCTACCGCTTCCGGGCCGCCGACGGCACCTTCACCGGCGCCCCGCTGCCCGTCGACCTCGCCGCCAACGCCGCCAGCCTCGGCATGGAGGTGCTGCGCGCGAAGACCGTGCGCGAGCTGCGCGAGGCACTCGCCGCGGCCCGCGCCTGCGACCGCCCGACGTGCGTGTACGTCGAGACCGATCCGGCTCCGACCGCTCCCCCGGCCGAGGCCTGGTGGGACGTGCCGGTGGCGGAGACCGCCTCCCGCGCGGCCGCGGTCGAGGCCCGCGAGCGTTACGACCGGCAGGTCGCGGACCGCCGCCGCCACCTGTGAACTCCCCTGAACCCCCGCTCCGCGAAAGGCCCTTGCGCACCATGAAGACCCTCACCCACTGGATCGACGGCAAGCCCGTCGAGAGCACCTCGGGCCGGTTCGGCCCCGTCTACAACCCGGCGACCGGCGCCCAGGAGAAGCAGGTCGGGTTCGCCTCCGTCGACGAGGTCGACGCCGCGGTCGCCTCCGCCAAGGCCGCCTTCGCGACCTGGGGTGAGTCCTCCCTCGCCAAGCGCACGGCGATCCTGTTCAAGTACCGCGAACTGCTCGACGCCCACCGCGACGAGATCGCCGAGCTGATCACCGCCGAGCACGGCAAGGTGCACTCCGACGCGCTCGGCGAGGTCGCGCGCGGCATGGAGATCGTGGAGCTGGCGTGCGGGATCTCCGTCCAGCTCAAGGGCGAGCTGTCCACCCAGGTCTCCTCCCGGGTCGACGTCGCCTCGATCCGCCAGCCGCTGGGCGTGGTCGCCGGCATCACGCCGTTCAACTTCCCGGCGATGGTGCCGATGTGGATGTTCCCGCTGGCGATCGCCTGCGGGAACACCTTCGTGCTGAAGCCGTCGGAGAAGGACCCGTCGGCGTCCTTGCGGCTGGCCGAGCTGGCCACCGAGGCGGGTCTGCCGGAAGGCGTCCTGAACATCGTGCAGGGCGACAGGACGGCCGTGGACCGCCTCCTGGAGCACCCGGACATCGAGGCGGTGTCCTTCGTCGGCTCGACCCCGATCGCCAAGTACATCCAGCTCAAGGCCGTCGAGCACGGCAAGCGGGTGCAGGCCCTCGGCGGCGCCAAGAACCACATGCTGGTCCTGCCCGACGCCGATCCGGACCTCGCCGCCGACCAGGCGATCAACGCCGCTTACGGCTCGGCGGGCGAGCGGTGCATGGCCGTGTCGGTGGTCGTGGCCGTCGGTGACATCGGCGACGAGCTGGTCGGCAAGATCGCCGAGCGCGCGAAGAAGCTGAGGATCGGCCCCGGCGATGACCCGGCCTCCGAGATGGGCCCGCTCATCACCCGCGAGCACCGCGACAAGGTGGCGTCGTACGTGGCGTCGGCAGCCGAGCAGGGCGCGGAGGTCGTCGTGGACGGCACGGGCTTGACGGTGGAGGGGCATGAGGACGGCTTCTTCCTCGGTGTCTCCCTGCTGGACCGGGTGCCGCTGACGGCGGACGCGTACCGGGACGAGATCTTCGGCCCGGTGCTGGCGGTCGTCCGCGCACAGACCTACGAGGAGGCCCTCCAGCTGATCAACTCCTCGCGCTGGGGCAACGGCACGGCGATCTTCACCCGGGACGGCGGCGCGGCCCGCCGCTTCCAGCTGGAGGTCAAGGCGGGCATGGTCGGCGTCAACGTGCCGATCCCGGTCCCGGTCGGCTACCACTCCTTCGGCGGCTGGAAGGACTCCCTCTTCGGCGACCTGCACGTCTACGGCAACGACGGCATCGCCTTCTACACGCAGGGCAAGGTCGTCACCACCCGCTGGCCGGACCCGTCCGACGGCGGCATCAACCTCGGCTTCCCGAGCAACTCCTGACACCCGAGGGGGGTTCATCCATGGCGAGGACCGGTGGCCGGGCGGCCCGCACCACGGTCGCCCCGGCGCTCGGCGCGCTGGACTTCGCCCTGGACCGGGGCAGTCCCGTGCCGCTCTACCACCAGCTCGCGCAGCAGTTGGAGGCGGCGATCGAGCGGGGGGTCCTCGCCCCCGGGAACCTCCTGGGCAACGAGGTCGACCTGTCCGTGCGCCTCGGCCTGTCGCGCCCCACCGTCCGCCAGGCCCTGCAGTCCCTCGTCGACAAGGGGCTGCTGGTCCGGCGGCGCGGGGTGGGGACGCAGGTGGTGCACAGCCGGGTCCGGCGTCCCCTGGAACTGAGCAGTCTGTACGACGATCTGGAGGCGGCCGGGCAGGCGCCGGCCACGGAGGTCGTGCGCAACGAACTCGTCCCGGCCGCCTGCGACGTGGCCGCGGCCCTCGGGGTGCCGGAGGGCGACGGGGTGACCGTGCTGGACCGGCTGCGCCGCACCCACGGCCGGCCGGTGGCCCTGCTCCGCAACTACCTGCCGGCGTGGCTTCCGGCCTTCGACGACGCCCGCCTGGAGGCGACCGGCCTCTACCGCATGCTGCGTGCGGCGGGCATCACCCTGCACAGCGCCCGCCAGACCGTCGGCGCCCGGGCCGCGACCGCGCGGGAGGCGTCCCGCCTGGACGAGCAGGAGGGTGCGGCGCTGCTGACGATGCAGCGCACGGCGTACGACGACACCGGGCGCCCGGTCGAGTACGGAACGCACCTCTACCGGGCCGCGCTGTACACGTTCGACTTCCAGTTGCTGGTCCGGCCTTGACCGCACTCGGGGGCCGGGTGCACAGTCGTACATATACACCGTAAACATACGGTTCTCGACCGCACCCGACGCGGGAGTCCAGGCATGGCCCGCAGGAACCACTCGCCGACCGCTCGAGGAGCCGGATCCTCATGGGCTCCCTCGACGGTCCTGGTCACCGGCGGGGCCGGTTTCATCGGCAGTCACACCTGCGTGGAACTCCTGGACCACGGCTACGAGGTGATCGTGGTCGACGACTACGCCAACAGCACACCCCACGTGTTCGCCCGGGTCGAACGGATCGCCGGACGCTTCGTCGGCGCCGTGTACGAGCTGGACATCCGTGACCGACACGCCCTCTCGGCCGTCTTCGACCGACACTCCGTGGACGCCGTCGTGCACTTCGCCGCGCACAAGGCCGGAAGCCTGTCGACACGGATGCCCATCGCGTACTACGACACCAACGTCGGCGGGACCACCGCCCTGCTGCGGACCATGCAGGAACACGAGGTGCACCGGCTGGTCTATCCCTCCTCCTGCTGGCTCTACGGCGACGCCGGCGGCGGCCCGCTCGACGAGGCCACGCCCGTCCGGCCGGGCACGCCCTACGCGTCCTCGAAGTGGATCTGCGAGCAGATCCTCGCGGACGTGTGCCGCCGCCACCCCGAGTTCACCGTGCTGTGCCTGCGCTACCCCGTACCGGCCGGGGCCCACCCGAGCGGGCTCCTCGGCGAGGACCCGCGCCACACCCCCGAGAACCTGCTGCCCTACCTCGCGCAGGTGGCGGTCGGCCGGCGCGAGAAGCTCACCGTCCACGGCGACGACTACCCGACCCGCGACGGCACCGGGATCCGTGACTACCTGCACGTCATGGATGCCGTCGAGGCACACCGCCTCGCGCTGGACCACCTGGCCGACGCGCCGGGCATGCAGGTGTTCAACCTGGGTGCGGGCGCGGGCAGTTCGGTCTTCGACGTCATCGACACGTTCTCCGGGGCCTGCGGCAAACAGATCCCGTACGACATCGGGCCCCGCCGCCGCGGGGACGTCGCCGAGCTGGTCGCCGACGCGAGGGCCGTGGAGCGCGCCTGGGGCTGGCGCCCCACCAGGACTCTCGCCGACGTGTGCCGCGACGCCTGGCGGTTTCAGCGCCTCAATCCGCAGGGCTATGTGGAAACCGCGCGGCGGCCCGAGGCGAAGGAGTAGGCCGCCGTGCGGCCCGCGCCGACCGGCGGAGGCGTCCTGGGCCGGCGACTGCCGGCCCTCCACGTCTCGCTCGTCGCGCTCCTCACCGTGACCTGCGCGACGGTTCCGGCCCTGCGTACGCCGTCGTGGGCCCTCATCGGGCTGGCGGGAGTCACGGCCGTCCTGGCCGGAACCCGGATCCACCGCCCGCCCCGGTCCCGGCCGTGGCTGCTGTTCGCCGCCGGACTGCTGGCCCTCACCGTGGGCGGCACCTTCTCCCAGGCCCAGGAGGCGTACTTCTCCGGGCCGCCCCCGTTCCCGTCCCCGGCGGACGCCTGGTACCTCGCCGTCTACCCGCTGCTCGCCCTGGGCCTGGCCGGTCTGCTGCGCTACCGCTGGGCGGGCCGTGACCTGCCCGGCCTGCTCGACGCGCTGGTCATCACCGGCGGGCTGGTGCTGCCGGTGTGCGTCTACGTGGTGCAGCCGCAGGCCCTGCGGGAGGGGCTGACCTGGCAGCAGCGGGCGGTCGGCGTCGCCCTTCCGCTCGGGGACGTCCTGGTGCTGGCCCTGCTGGTCCGGCTGCTGGCGCGCTGCCCCTCCCCCGGCAGGAACCCCGCCGCCCGGCTGCTCGTCCTGGGCACGCTCACCCTGCTCGGCTGCGACGTCGCCCAGGGCGCGCTCCGGCTCGACGGCGCCGGGCAGACGGGCGCGCTCCGGGCCGCCGGCGGCATCGCCTTCTGCACCGCCTGGGGGCTGGCCGCGCTGCACCCGTCGATGGCCCTACTGACCGCACCGGACGCGCCGCCCGAGGCGCTGCTGCCGCCCCGGCGCCGGCTGCTGCTGCTCGCGGCCGCGACCCTGGTCCCACCCGCGATCCTCGTCCAGAGGGAGAGCCTGGGCCTGGCCTTCGACTCGACCGTACTGGCCGTGTTCTCCGGGGCGCTGTTCCTGCTGGTGATCCTCCGGCTCACGCTGATGGTCGTCGCGCACCGCCGGGCCATGGCCAGGGAACTGGCGCTGCGCTCCGCGGCCGCGTCCCTGGCCGGGGCGTTCTGGCCGGCGGAGATCGCGAGGGCCTGTGACGACGCGGTGACCGAACTGTTCGGGCCGCAGGGCCGGCACGCGACCGTGGTGCTGCCGGCCGCGGAGGCACAGCAGCTGTACGCGCGTCTGGCGCGCCGCCCGGGCCGCGCCGACGGCACACGGGACGGGCCCGCCGATGTGGCCGGCCGCCGCACCGTCCTCGTTCCGGTCGCTTCGCTCGGGCCCGGGATCGCCGCCCGGCTCGGCGGCCTGCCGACCGCACTGCTGTGTCCCGTGGTCCGTCCCGAGCGGCCGGCCGGAGGCGAGCTGCCGGGCGCGCTGCTGGCGGCCGGTTCCGAGCGTCAGCTCACGGAGATGCGCGGCTCCCTCGAGTTGCTCGCCTCGCACGTGGGACTCGCCACGGAACGCGTCGCGCTGCGGCAGGAGGTCGTCCGGCAGGAGAGCGAGGCGTACTTCCGGACTCTGGTGCGCAACGCCTCGGACGTCATCCTCATCGTCGACAACGACACCACCGTCCGCTACGCCAGCCCGTCCGCGCGGACGGTGTTCGGCGACGCCGGCCTCACCGGGACACCACTGCCCGACCTGGTCGACCCCCGCGACCGGGACCGGGTGGTCGGCACCCTCGACACCCTGCGCGGCGACGGGCGGGAGGAGGCACACGACTACTGGCGGGTCAGCCGCGAGACGGCCCGCATCGAGGTGGAGGTGCGCTGCCGCGATCTGCGGCGGGACCCGACGGTGGGCGGTCTGGTCGTCACCCTGCGGGACGTCACCGAGCAGCGGCAGCTCGAGCACGAGCTCACCCAGCGGGCCTTCCACGACGCCTTGACCGGCCTGCCCAACCGCACCCTGCTGCTGGAGCGGACCGAGCGTGCGCTGCGCAGGGGCCACCGGGAGTCCATGACCACCTGTCTTCTTTTCATCGACTTGGACGACTTCAAGATCGTCAACGACACGCTCGGGCACTCGGTCGGTGACCGCCTGCTGTGCGCGGTCGCCGAGCGCCTGTCCGGGACCCTGCGGCACACCGACACCGCCGCCCGGCTCGGCGGTGACGAGTTCGCGGTCCTGGTGGAGGACGCGGAGCAGCCGGCCGACGCCGAGGTGCTCGCCGCGCACGTGGTCCGGACCCTCAGCCGGCCCTTCCACCTGGCGGTGGAGTCGGTGAGCGTCTCGGCCAGTGTGGGCGTGGCGACGGCCCGGGACAGCACGGACGCCGGGGAACTGCTGGCCCTCGCCGACCTGGCCCTCTATGCGGCCAAGGCGTCCGGCAAGCGCACCTGGCGCCGGTTCCGGCCGCAGCAACGGGTCCGGGTGGTGGAGCGGCACGACCTGCAGGTGCGGCTCGACCACGCCGTCAGCACGGAGCAGTTCGGCCTGCGCTACCAGCCGGTGGTGGACATCGGCGGCGGCGAGGTCGTGGGGTTCGAGGCGCTGGCCCGCTGGCCGGAGCTGGGGCCCGATCCGGTGCCACCGGGCCAGTTCATCCCGCTCGCCGAGGAGACCGGGCACATCTCGACACTGGGTGCGTGGGTGCTGCGCAGGGCCACCGCCGACATCGCCCGGCTCCAGCACCGCCCGCCGCGGCTCGACCCACCGCCGTACCTGAGCGTCAACGTGTCCACGCGGCAGTGGCGGGACACCGGCTTCCTGGACGAGGTGTGCACCGCTCTGGACGTCACGGGCCTCGCCGCGGGCACGCTGCAGCTGGAACTCACCGAGTCGGTGCTGATGCAGCGCACCGACCACATCGACGCCCAGATCCAGGCGCTGAAGGACCGCGGTGTGCGCATCGCCGTCGACGACTTCGGCACGGGGTTCTCCTCGCTGCGCTACCTCCGGGACTTCCCCGTCGACGTACTGAAGATCGACAAGTCGTTCATCGACGGCATTCCGCACGATCCGCAGCAGGTCGCCCTGGTCGAGGGCATCGTGCAACTCGCCGACACACTCGGCCTCCAGGTGATCGCCGAGGGCATCGAGGAGCAGCCGCAGCGGGACCTGCTGGCCGGCATCGGCTGCCGGTACGGACAGGGTTTCCTGTTCGCCCGGCCCATGACGGTGGAGCAGGGCGAGGCGGTGCTGCGGGAGCGGAACGACGGGGGCCGCACGGCCGGCTGAGGGCCGGGGCCGGCTTCAGCGGCGGCCCGTCCCCGGGCCCGGGCGGTTGCCCGAGGACGCCGCCGACAGGCCGAACGCCGTCTCCACCAGCGCGATGTGGCTGAACGCCTTGGGCGCGTTGCCCAGCTGGCGGCCGGTGTCCGGATCCCACTGCTCGGCCAGCAGCCCGACGTCGTTGCGGACGGCGAGGACCCGTTCGAAGGCCTCCCGGGCCTGCTGCCGGTGCCCGGTGGCGGCGAGGGCGTCGGCGTACCACAGGGAGCAGGAGACGAACGTGCCCTCGGTGCCGTGCGGGGCCCCGGGTCGGGTGCCGTCCGACGCGTACCGGCGGAGGAACCCGCCGTGCCCGAGACGGCCCAGGGCCCGCACGGTGGCGCGCACTCTCTCGTCGTGGGCGGGCAGGAACCCGACCCGGGGGATGAGCAGCGCCGAGGCGTCCAGGCCGGGCGCGCCGTAGGACTGCACGAAGGTGCGCCGGGCGGGGTCCCAGCCCTCCCGGCAGACCTGCCGGTGCACCTCCTCCCGCATGGCCTGCCACTCGCCGGAGGAGCCGTTGCGTCCGAGCAGTTCGCCCATGCGCAGGGCGCGGTCGGCCGCCACCCACGTCATGACCTTGGAGTGCACGAACTGCCGCCGTTCCCCGTCCTCCTGCCACAGTCCCTGGTCCGGTTCGCGCCAGTGCCGCTGCAGGAACCCCATGAGCGACTCGACCAGGTCCCACACATGGGCGGGCATCGGGATCCCGGCGCGCAGCGACAGCCACAGGGTGTCCATGACCTCGCCGTAGACGTCCAGTTGGAAGGTGCTCACCGCCGAGGTGCCGAACCGCACGGGCCGGGAGTCCTCGTAGCCGGGCAGCCAGGGTGCCTCGGTCTCCGGCAGCAGCCGCTGTCCCTTGACGCCGTAGACGGTCTGGAGATCGGCGGGGTCTCCGGCGACGGCCCGGACCAGCCAGTCCAGCCAGGCCGTGGCCTCGTCCCGGTAGCCGCTGCGCAGCAGGCAGGACAAGGTGCGGGTGGAGTCGCGCAGCCAGCAGAACCGGTAGTCCCAGTTGCTCTCGCCGCCGATACGGCCGGGCAGGGAGGTGGTGGGGGCGGCGACGATGGCGCCCGTCGGGGCGTAGGTGAGGGCCTTGAGGGTGATCAGGGAGCGCACCACGGCGTCCCGCCACGGCCCCTGGTAGCGGCACCGGGCGGCCCAGCGCCGCCAGAAGTCGGCGGTCTCCTTCAGGGCGGTCTCCGCCGGGACGGACAGGGGTGAAGGGGGCGCGGACCGGTGTGAGGGCGTCCATCCCAGGGTGAGGCCCAGCCGGCGCCCGGCCGTCACGGTGAAGTCCCGGACGGTGGCGTCCTCGTCGTCCCGCTCGCGGACATGGCCGTCGCAGCCGAGCCAGACGGCGTCGGGGCCGGCGACCGCCACGGTGCAGTGGCCGACCTCCCGGACCCAGGGCACCACGCGGCCCTGGTGGAAGCGCAGGCGCAGTTCGCTGCGCAGGTCCACCGAGCCGGACAGGCCCTCGACCAGGCGGACGATGCACGGCACGTCGGCACGCGGCGGCATGAAGTCCGTGACACGCACCGTCCCGGTGGGTGTCTCCCAGACGGAGTCGAGGACCAGGGTGTCCGCGCGGTAGGAGCGACGGGTGCACCGGCCGCCGGCCAGAGGAGCCAGGCGCCAGCGTCCGTTGTCCCGCGTGCCCAGCAGAGCCGCCAGACAGGCCGGGGAGTCGAAACGGGGCAGGCACAGCCAGTCGACCGACCCGTCCCGGCCGACCATCGCGGCCGTCTCCAGATCGCTGATGAGGGCGTAATCCTCGATGGGTGCATTCATGATCGGGACTACGCCGTTGTGCACTTCGCCGTGTTCTCAGGATACGGCGGTGGTGCGCTCCGGGCGACCTGGAAAAGCCCTCTTGACCGCTCCCCACATCCGGGGTGATGCTGTACGTATACGACGTAAACCCGTGCTGTTCTCACCGGTCCGGCAGCGACGATGGGACCGGGCGCTGTTGCGGTTCTTTTCGGTACCGATGTCGCGCCGAATACGCCGGCAAAGCGCTGGGGACCGAGTTCGGCAAGGAGATCACATGCGACTGACAGTTTTCGGCACCGGTTATCTCGGGGCGGTGCATGCCGCATGTATGGCGGACATCGGACACGAAGTCGTCGGGGTCGACGTCGACGAAGAGAAGATCGCCTCTCTGGCCGGCTGCAGGCCGCCGTTCTACGAGCCCGGTTTCCAGGAGACCCTCGTTCGCACGCTGGACTCGGGACGCCTCCGGTTCACCACCTCGCCCGCCGCGGCCGCGCAATTCGGTGACGTGCACTTCATCTGCGTGGGCACCCCGCAGCGCACGGACTCGTTCGGCGCCGATCTGCGCGGTGTCGACGCCGTGGTGGACGCTCTGGCTCCCCATCTGCGCCCCGGGGGTCTGATCGTGGGGAAGTCCACCGTGCCGGTGGGCACCGCGTGCCGGATCGCCCGGCGGATTCGCACGCTCAGGCCCGCCGCCGACGTCGACGTCGCATGGAATCCCGAATTCCTGCGCGAGGGGTTCGCGGTGCAGGACACGCTCCGTCCCCACCGGCTCGTGGTGGGCACCGAAAGCAGCCGCGCCGATCTGACCATGCGCAGGTTGTACGCCCCTATTCTGCGGGCCGGTGTCCCGTTCATCAGCACGGACCCCGCCACCGCGGAATTGGTGAAGATGGCGGCGAATTCCTTCCTCGCGGCAAAGATTTCCTTCATCAACGCGATGGCCGAAGTATGTGACGCCACGGGCGCCGATGTCATGACGCTGGCGGAAGCCCTGGGATGCGACCCCCGGATCGGACGCCGTTTCCTCAGTCCGGGACTGGGGTTCGGCGGCGGTTGCCTTCCGAAGGACATCCGGGCCCTCACCGCCCGCGCGGAGGAGCTCGGCGTGGATCAGGCGGTTTCCTTCCTCCACCACGTGGACGCCATCAACACGCGGCAGCGGCTGCGCACCGTGGATCTCGCCCGGCAGCTCGTCGGCGGCTCCTTCTCCGGTCGGCACGTCGCGGTCCTGGGAGCCGCCTTCAAGCCGAACAGCGACGACGTCAGGGACTCACCGGCGCTGGACGTGGCGGCCCGGATCCAGCGGGACGGGGCCCAGGTGTGGGTCCACGACCCCGTCGCCATCGACAACGCCAAGAACGCGCAGCCCTCGCTGGAGTTCGCGGCGGACGTCTCCCAGGCCTGTCACGGCGCGGACCTCGTACTGCACCTGACGGAATGGCAGCAGTACGAGCGGATCGACCCGGCCAGGCTCGCCCCCGTCGTGCGCACTCCCACGGTCCTCGACGCCCGCAACACACTCGATCTGGAACTGTGGCGGTCGGCGGGCTGGACCACGCGGGCGCTCGGCCGCCCGGAAGCCGCGCCGCACGGTCCGGCGGAATCCCGGCCCCTCCGGTCGCCGGCACCTTCCGTCGGCGGACTCTCCCCGGCCGGGGAAGGTCCGGACACCGCAGAACTCGTCGCGTACGCCCGGTCCGCGCGCGGGCTGTGAGCCCGCCGCCTACTCGTCGAGGGGTTTGGGGGAGCCCCCGGGGGCCGGGGGGGGGGGCCAAACGGAGGGGGGGGGGGGAAAAAAGCGACGGGTA
>NZ_JBHWFG010000059.1:0-24025 GCF_042733745.1 Streptomyces sp. NPDC059696 | reverse complement strand
CTGCTTCTTTTGTTTATATTAGACAGTAGCCCGCCCCCCCCCCCCCCCCGGGCCCCTCAGGGGTCGGCTTCCTGCCGCACTGCCGACGCGTGGCACCTACTCGGCCGTCACGATGCGCTCCACCGCGGCCGTCACCAGCGCTTCACGCTCCGCCTCCGTGAAGACGTCCGGCAGGGTGAGCTGCTCGACGATCAGCCAGTTCAGCGTCAGCATGAGCAGCTTGACGGCGGTGGCGTCGCCGGGGAGGCCGGAGGCCTCGTGATAGGCGACGTTGGCGTCGACGTCGGCCCGGACCCGCTCGGTGAGGACCTTGCGCAGTTCGGGGCGGCGAGTGGCTTCGAGGCGCAGCTCCAGCAGCGCCAGGTATCCGGTGCGGAAGGCGGCGACACGGCTGACGAGTTCGCGCATCAGCCCGACGTAGGCCTCCCGGTCGCGTCCGGCGTCCCGCTGTCGGGCGATCGTCTCCCCGTCGGGCTGGAGACGTTCGTAGACCCGTGCGCCGGCCTGGGTGAACAGGTCGTCGCGGTTGGCGAAGTAGTTGGACGCCGTGCCGACGGGGACGGCGGCTTCGGCGTCCACGGCACGGAACGTCAGGCCGCGCGCACCCTCTCGGGCCAGTACCTCGATCGCCGCGTCGACGAGGGCCGCGCGCCGCTGGTCGTTCCGCCTCACCATTGACACCACTCCATGCGTAGTACTACGTTTACACCACTTCAATCAGAGTACTACAGCCGAGTGCTACACCTGGGGGATCGCTGTGCGAAAGCTCGTCTATTACATCGGCGTCTCGCTCGACGGCCGCATCGCCGGCCCCGGCGGTGAGTTCGACTTCTTCCCGCAGGGCGACGAGCAGCAGTCCGCCGCCTACTCGACCTGGGTGAACGCGCTGTACCCGGAGACCGTTCCGAGCGCATACCGCGCTGCCGTGGGCTTGGCTGACGCTCCCCACCGACGTTTCGACACGGTCCTCATGGGCCTCGGCACGTACCGCCTCTCCCTCGACAACGGGATCACCAGCCCATACGCGCACCTGCGCCAGTACGTCGTGTCGAGCACTCTCGATCCGGACACCGACCCGGCCGTCACCGTCGTGGCGGACGACCCGCTCGGCCTCGTTCGCGAGCTCAAGGGGGAGAGCGGCGCGGGCCAGGACATCTGGCTGTGCGGAGGAGGCCGGCTCGCGGGCACCCTGTTGCCCGCGATCGACGAACTGCTCATCAAGACCTATCCGGTCGTCGCCGGGAGGGGAATTCCGGTGGTGGAGGGCGATTTCGACCCCACCGTCTTCGATGTCGCCGAGCGCACCGCCTTCCCCAACGGGATCACCCTCACCCGCCTCGTCCGCCGCCGGTAGACCCCGTGTGCCGGGTGAGGGCCGCAGGGCCGTGCTTCACGGCAGGCCCGGCCGGTTCAGTAGTCGAGGTCGATGTAGTCGATGTCGTTGATGGCGACGTCCGAGAGGCCGGGCGCCCGGGTGCCGCCGTCCTGGAAATAGGTCTCCTTGAAGCCGTCGGCGATGATCTGACGCAGGTGCCGGTCGTCGGCGCCTGCGTCACGGGCGTCGAACAACTGCTGTGCGTACGCCGGGGGGAGGTGCACGGTGAGGCGGCGGAAGCGGCCGTCGTCGGTGGTGCCGATCGGCGCCGTGTAGCCGAAGCGGGCTCTCGTCTCCACCGTGATCCCGCCCCTGGCGGCGGCCTCCTCGCGGCGGCGTCTGCGGACCTGGGGCTGCCACCGGGACCGGACGGCGGCGTCGATCCGCTGCCGGATGTCCTCCGGCGGGCGCTTGCGCTCGCCCGTGCGGTAGCGCTCCACGGACCGCTGGCTGACCCCGAGTTCCGCCGCGACGGCCCGGGTCGTCTTCAGCTGCCTCAGCAGGAAGTTGATCCGGCCCTTGAGGGTCTTCGGCGGGGTGCGGGTGAAGGCCTCCTGGTCGGCGCGCTCGATGGCGTCGTCGATCTCTCCCACGGCGTGCGTTCCTCTCGCAGGTCGGCCCTACTCGCCCTCGTCCAGGACGGCGTCGCCGCCCTTGACGTGGCGGGCGGGGTTCAGGCCCTTCTCCATCAAGTCGACCGCCCAGAGCATCTCCTGGACGCCCTCGGGCTTCGCCAGGCCCGGCGAGGGGCCGAGGCGGAAGCCGCCGGGCTGGGCCTTGCCGGAGGCCGCGTAGGGAAGGAAGTCCAGCGGCGAGGGGCCGGGGCTCGGGTAGACGACGCAGTCCGACAGCACAGCGAGCGGGTACCGGCCCGTCAGCTTGGCCATGTTCAGCAGCTTGCGGTGCATGTTGACCCGCGCCTTGGAGATGACGGCGGCACGGATGTCCGGGCGCCAGGTGGGCCGCTCCAGAGCCGGCCACCGCTCCCCCTGCTTGTAGTGGCGTCCCTGAGGGCGCTCACGGAGCTTGCCGATACCGCCCTTGACCGTGGCCTTGATCGCGGTGAGGACGGCGGCCAGGGCGGGGTCGGCGTCCTTGTGCCCCTCCATCGCCCTCAGGAACTGCCGGTCGTCCAGGTCGCGGGTGACACCGAGGTCGGCGAGGGTGTCCAGGTAGGCGCTCTTCAGCCGGTCGTGCCAGGGGTCCAGGTACGCGCCCGTGTCACGCCGCAGGTAGGCCTCCAGCGGCTGCACGTTGTACCCCAGTTCCTGGGCGTAGGCGACCGTGTGGGTCTGGTACCAGGCGGGACCGGACGGCCGTACACCGGTCGGCGTGAAGGGACTCGGCAGGCGCGGGTCCAGCTCCACATGGCTCAGGTCGACGAGCCAGGAGCCGGGGATCTTCGGGTTGAACCGGGGGCCGACGAAATGGTCCGGACCCGACAGCCCGACCGTGAGCCGGGCGGCCGCCGCGAGGAACGCGGTGTTGAGGTCCAGGCCGACCGCGTAGGGCAGATGACATTCCTCGTCGCTCAGCAGGTCCACCTCGCGCACCCACTGGTAGGCCTCCTCGTCGAGGAACCCTCCGCTCCAGCCGGAGTCGACGACCACCGGATGCTCCGGGGTGGCCTCGGGAGGCGCGGGGTCCACCGGTTCCGTCCCGAGCGAACCGGGGTTGTGGCCGGGCACCCAGTTGCCCGTGGCCTCGTCCCGGACCGCGCGGGTGGGCGGCCGCAGCGCCGTCATCAACTCCAGGCCCGACACGGCGGTACTGCCGCGGGGAGTGATGACGCGCTGGGCGTAGACGCCGAGCACCCGGGCGATGTCGGCGGGTTCCCTCTCCGCCACACCCGGCCAGGACCGCTCGTCCAGGGCGTCCCACGACAGGACCGCCAACTGCACGCACTGCCGGCGGCCTTCCTGGGCCTTGCGGTAGATCCGGGCCCAGGGTCCGAACCCACGCTGCGTCAGCTGCCAGCCGGCCTTCCTCACCTGGACGACGACCGGGTGATCACCGGGCAGGCGCAACGTACGACGCTGTTCGTGGCCCTCCAGGCGCTCGGGCAGTCCCAGCCGCACCGCGGCGGCCGGGGTCAGCACCACCAGCGGGTCGGCGTCCTTGCCGTTGCGGTGCAGGCGCGGAGCACCGAGGCCGGACTCGCGCAGCGTCCACTCCGCCAACTGCGGTACGGAGGTGGCGGGGCAGTCGAGAACGAGGCCGTCGACGCCGTACGCCGAGCCGTCGCCGTCGAGCACGACCAACGGTCCGTGCGGGTAACGGGGATCCGCGGCGGGTGTGGTGGTCGTCTTCGTGCCGGGCCGTCGCGATGAGGTCGCCGGGCGAGGGGCGGGCCGTGCCGATGCGCGCGGCTTCCGTGTGAGGGCGGGGGCTGTCCGCGCCGACGGGGGTCGGTCCGGTCGGGCGGACGCCTGCGGCAGGGGCTCCGGTTGGGTGGCCGGGGTCTCGGCGGTGACCGGGTCAGGGGCAGGCATCGGGACCGGCACCGACGGAGACGGTGTGGGAGCGGGGCCGCCGGGAGCAGGTACGCCGTGCGCGGGGTACCTCGCCGCCCAGCCGTTCAGCAGCCGCTGGTACGCCTCCAGGCGTGGCGACTTGGGTTCCGACCTGCCGTTCTCGTAGTTCTTCACGGTCTGCGTGGAGGTCTTCAGCGCGAGGGCGAGGCGCGCCTGGGTGATGCCGGCGGCCTCCCGCAGCCGGGCCCGCTCCGCGGGTGGTGGGAGCTGTGGCTCCTCCTCCAGCAGCGCGTCCACGGACGCGAACAGCTCTTCCTCGGAGGCCACGTCGTTCTCCTTCCGCGCTTCCCGGGTCCCTGCGGACCTTAGCCTAGAATTTATCCCGCTCCTTTAACCCTGCCGGGCAGCGGAGTGTCGGAAGTGCCCGGTCGGCTGAGCCTGCCGGACGGCGGAGTGCCGGAAGTGCCCGGTCGGCTGAGCCTGCCGGACGGCGGAGTGCCGGACGTGCCCGGTCGGCGCGTGGATCACCGCACCGCCTGGTTGCGCCTCGCTTCCGCGGCCCCGAAGTAGTCGCCGCCCTTGCGCTTGACGTCGTCCGTGCCCCAGGCCTGCTCCGCGACGGCGGCTGCGGTGCCGCCTTCGGCGATGTCCGGCCGCAGCGGCGCCTTGAGGAGCCTCGGTATGTGCTTCGAGCAGTGGATGTAGGCCTCTTCGACCTCGACTTCGACCCACATCTGGGGGCGCCGGCCGGGCAGTGGATCGACGGGCAGGCCGGGATGGCCGCGGCGCATCGCCTCGTCGGTGACCAACTGGGCGCGGCCGTTGACGTGGAGGCCGATGCGGTCCTCGGAGAAGTCGATCATCAGCAGGCCGACGTTCGGGTTCTCCCGGATGTTGCCGAGGGACGCCATGACGCCGTTCCCCCGGTATTCCGGATACGCGAGGGTCGCGTCGTCGAGGACGTGGAGAAAGCCGGGCGGACCGGCCCGGAACGTGCTGTCGCACTGGCCCCGCGCGTCCGACGTGGCGAGAAAGAACATCTCCTGACGGGCGACGAACTCCCGCATCCTGGGGTTGAGCCGGTCCAGCACCTGCTCGTCGTAGAAGCGGTCAGCCCGGCCGGTGGTGCCCAACTCGTGCTGCATCTGGTGCTCTCCGTGGCTTCCGGGCCGGTCCGCCCGATGATCCTGGTGCAACGGTCCTCCTGCCAGGCGCGTCAACGCCTGTGTCCGAGTCCTGCTCCGGTGGTCCCTCGGCGCAGCCGACTCTGCCGATCCCCGCGGAGGCCGAATGATTCCGACGGCCACGCACATGAGCGTAGAGCAGACCCGTGAACGCTCCGGCACTCCCCCGCTGTCGCCGAGGTGGTCCGGCATCCCGGCGTCCGAACGGACGCCGTTGCGGCAGCGAGGCCGGAAATGCAGCGGAGTGAGTGCTCACTCATTGACGGAGTGAGCACTCACTCCGTACTCTCGCAGTCATGACAGCCCCCCAGGAGAACCAGACCACTCGCCGCCGCGCTCCCGGTATGTCGCCGGAACGGCGCCGCGAGATGATCATCCAGACCGCCATCCCGCTGGTCACCGAGTACGGCTCCGCGGTGACGACCGCGAAGATCGCCCGCGCCGCGGGAATCGGCGAGGGAACGATCTTCCGGGTCTTCGCCGACAAGGACGAGTTGCTGCAGGCGTGCGTGGCCGAGGCGCTCTCCCCCGAGCACGCGATCCGCGAGCTCGACGCGATCGACCTGGCCCAGCCGCTGCCGGAACGGCTCGCGGAGGCGGCCGAGGCGCTGCAAGCCCACATGTCGAGGATGGGAGCGATCCTCGGCTCACTGGGGCATGGCGGAGGCAAGCACCCCGGCCCCGTGCGCGGCGCGGGCCGCCAGGAGTCGACGGCCCGTATCCGCGCGGCGCTCGTGGACCTGCTGGAGCCCGACAAGGCCGCGCTGCGCCGACCCCCGGAGCAGGTCGCGGCCCTGTTCTTCGGGCTGCTGTTCACCCAGCCGCGTACGAACGACGAACCCGATCTGACTCCTCTGGAGCTGGCGGACGTCTTCCTGCACGGGGCGCTCACGGGTGGTGCCGCGTGAGCGTGCGGCGGAGACTGCCCGTGGCGGTGGTCGCACCGCCCGCGTCCCTCTCCTGAGGCGGCAGACCGAAGCCGGGTGGCCCGGGATCACGCCCCGCGGGGTGCGCCGGGGTCGTCGGTCAGGGCGATGCTGGCGGTGATGCGTTTGCCCACCGGCTCCCGCTGCACCACGAAGTCCTCGACCACGGCCCGCACGATCTCCAAGCCGTGCTGGCCGATCCTGCTCGGGTCGGCGTCCCGGGGCGCGGGGACGGTGGGGTCGCTGTCCCACACGGAGATCTCCACGGTGCGCGCGGTGACGCGCAACTCCAGCACGACGGGCCCGGGAGCGTACTTGCGGGTGTTGGTGACCAGCTCGCTGACCACCAGCTGGGTGAGCTCCCTGGCCCGGGCGGACACGGGAAGGTGCTGCTCGTCGCTCGCCCGGTCGAGGAAGGCGACGGCATGGTGGCGGGCGTCCGCGATGCAGCCGGCGTCCTCGCCCAAGGCATACCCGACACGCATGAGATGGTCGTCCGGCGTTGTACAGCCCTCACCGTCGGCATCAGATTTCACTGGCCTCGCCCTCACTCCCCGTTCACGCGCGCCGGTACCCGTTTCGCCGCCCCGCATGCACGGAGGTGGTGTTCGGCACATCCACATGGGTGCATGTGGCCGGGTCCGTGGGGCAGAATCAGTCGCGCGCATTGTGATCGGGCAAGCCTAAGCACAGTTGAGGAGACGGTGTCCCCACTTGAGGAAGCAGACCGGCCGGGCCGGCTGCACGCCGAACACCGCATCGCCGGAGGTATCCGTGTCGTGACGTTGCGGGGCGAGATCGACCACGACGTCCGGGACGTGCTCAGCGATGCCCTGCGGGTCGAGGACGGGGCGGTCCCACCGCGGATAGTGGCCGACCTCAGCGGTGTCACCTTCATGGACTCCAGCGGCATCAACGTCTTCGTCGCCGCCCACCAGCGGGTGAGCGACGCGGACGGGTGGGTGCGCATCGCCGGTGCGCAGGAATCGGTCCTCCGCGTCCTGCAACTGGTCGGCGTCGACACGCTCATCCCCTGCCACCCCACCACGGAACAGGCCCTGACCGCCTGATTCAGACCGGGGACGCCCGGGGGAATCGGGCCGTCGGCAGGCGTGGAACGGGCTTGCGTCTCCCGCAACAAGCGGTGCCGCCTGGTCGGCGGAGGGCCGGGGGCGGAGTTCCTGGAAGGGAACCGCTTCCCCGGCAGCCGCCGACCGGCAGCCGGTGGCGTGCCTGCTCGTGGGGCGGTGGTGCCGTCAGGGCAGGATCTCGACGTACCCGTCGCTGCCGTGCACCCTGATGCGCTGTCCGTCCCGGATGAGGCGGGTGGCCCGGTCGACACCCACGACCGCCGGCAGGCCGTACTCGCGTGCGACCACCGCGCCATGGGTCATCAGACCGCCCACCTCCGTGACCAGGCCCGCGATGCCGACGAACAAGGGTGACCAACTGGGGTCCGTGTAGGCGGTGACCAGGATGTCGCCCGCCTCGAGATCGGCGTGCGCCATGTCGAGGATGACGCGGGCCCGGCCCTCGATCGTCCCGCCCGACACCGGGAGACCGGCCAGGGCGCCGTCCGGCACGTCGTCGCGCCGGTACGCGCCGTTGACCGCTTCGCCGTCCGAGGTGAGCACCCGGGGCGGTGTGAGCGCGTGGTACGTCCGGAACGCTTCCTCACGTCGCCGGATGAGCCCGGCGTCCACGCGGTGCGAGCGGACGACGTCCCGGAACTCCTGGAACGTCAGGTAGAAGACGTCCTCCTTCTCGGCGAGCACCCCGGCCCGCACGAGACGGTCGGCCTCCTCCAGCAGGGCCTGCTTGTAGACGAAGTAGCGGCTGATGATGCCGTACTTCGGGTACTCGCGGTACCCGATGAAGGTGCGGACCCGGTCGATCATCCGCTTGGTCTCGTCGGCCTTGGTCTCCCCGTCGGGCAGGGCCCGCAGGCGGGACAGCACGTCCTGTTCCTTCTCCCGTGCCTCCTGGCGGCCCTGCTCGAACCGCCGTGCCGCAGCGCCCGGTTCGAAGTTCCGGACGTTGTCCAGGATGGCCGGCACCAGTGTGCCGGGGCGTTCGCGCCACCGCGGCCGGGTGATGTCGATCTCCCCGGCGCAGCGCATGCCGTAGCGGTCGAGGTAGGCCTCGATGGCGTCGCGCGCTTCGGTGCCGCCCGCCAGCTTCGGCAGCTCGTCGAGGAACCCGTCGTCGTCGGCGGCGCTCTGCAGGAACGCCACGACCTCCGGGTGGGGGCGGATCACGTCCGCGACGTCGAGCAGCGCCAGTCCCATCTCGGAGGTGACGTTGTCGGGGGCGGACAAGGTGAGGGTGTCAGCCGCGTTCTTCTCCCCCAGCCATTCCTGCAGCTTGTCGTTGAGCCACCAGGTTGCCTCCATGCCCGCCATGATCGCCTGGATGCTGAGCGGGTCGGTGAGCACCCTCTTGTGCTCTTCGAAAGCCTCCAGCAGGAAGTCGAACAGGGCCGGGCCGGTCTTCGTCGCGATGTCGCGCCGCAGGGCGGCGAGGGACGTGCGGCTGCGCTCGATCAGCTCGGCGACGACGGCAGGGTCGGTCTCGACGGGCGTGGGTGCGCCACCGGCTCGTGGTCCGGCGGGAGCCGGGTCCGCGAGCGAGGGGAGGAAGCCGTCGCGTGCGAGGACGGTTTCCAGCGCGTCCCTGGTCAGGGGATCGCCTCGGCCCACGAGGTCCAGGAGTCCGGTACGGCTCGCGGGCGAGGACAGGGCCCGGGTGGCGTCGACGAACAGCCTTCCGCCGGCGTCGGTCATCGGCGCCATGGCCGTCAGCTTCCAGACGGAGAGCCCCAGGGGCTTCATCGGGTCGGTCATCATCTGCTGGTGGCCGACGGAGACGTAGACGTGGTTGTCCTCGTCGTCGGTCTCGGGGAGGGGGAAGAGCGTCGTGATGGGCCGGCTCTGCACGATCTGGAACCCGTCGTCGCCGAGGCACCATTCGATGTCCTGCGGGCGGCCGAAGTGCTCCTCGATCCGTCGCCCGAGCCGCACGAGCCGCACGACCTGCTCATCCGTCAGCGCCGGTTGCCGCTGCTGCCGCGCGTCGACGGCCACCTGCCGCGTGCCGCCGCCCGGGAGGGCGTGAACGGCGTGCTGTTTGGCGGCGATCGTCTTCTCCACGACCTCGTCGTGGCGCACCTTGTAGACGTCCGGGTTCACCAGGCCGGAGACCAGGGCCTCGCCGAGGCCGAAGCCCGCGTCGACGGTGGCGACCTTCCGGTTGCCCGTGACGGGGTCGGCCGTGAACAGGATCCCGGCCGCATGCGGGAAGACCATCTTCTGCACGACCACGGCCATGTCGACCGTACGGTGGTCGATGCCGTTGCGCTGACGGTAGGTCACCGCCCGCTCGGTGAAGAGCGAGGCCCAGCATCGGCTGACGTCACGGAGGACCGCTGCCGGGCCGATGACGTTGAGATACGTGTCCTGTTGGCCGGCGAAGGACGCCGTCGGCAGGTCCTCCGCCGTCGCGCTGGACCGGACGGCGCAGGCGGATTGCTCGCCGAGCCGGGAAAGCGCCCCGGTGATCGCCGCGACGAGATCGTCGGGGACGGGGACCGCCTCGATGGTCCGGCGCATCCGCTCGGCGAGTGCGCGAACCGATTCCCGGTCGTCCGGGTCCGAGCGACTCAGCTCGTCCAGCAGATCCTCGATCGACGGCGACTCCTTCATGATCCGCCGGAAGGCCTCTGTCGTCACACAGAAGCCTCCCGGCACGCTGACGCCGTCGATCCGCGCGAGCGCGCCCAGGTGGGCGCCCTTTCCGCCGACGACCGCGAGCTGCGTCTCGTCGACCTCTTCGAGGCCCAGCACGTACCGCTCGGTCATCGCGATACCCCCGGCCCTGTCGACTTCCGACGTCCTGGACGAGCACGTCCCCATGTCCGACACACGCACCTCGTGTCCCCGTTTCCGCAGGTTGTGGCTTCGGCCGACGATTGTGTGGCAGGACCGGGGCCTTGCCGCAAGCCCCCCTGTGCGCTATAACTTAGGAGAGGCAAGGAGAGTTCTCCTTGCCTTTGTGCGTTGCTGGAGCGCGCGCAGGTCGGCGAGCCGTTCGGCTGTTGCGCCGGCCCACCCTCCGCATCTGCTGCTGCTCGACGAACCACCGACCACCCCTCCACGAACCCACCGACCACCTCTCCCCCGTGCTGTGCGACGAGCCGGAGGCGGCCCTGGCAGCGATGGACCGGGGGCGGTCGTGGTCGCCGGTCACGGCCGCTGGCCGCGCCGACGGTGGCGGGGGTGCGAGCTGCGCCTGGAAGCGCACGGGGCGTGTGGCAACGACGGGGCGCTGAGGCTCGGAGAGGCACGGCCTGGGTGTACCGGCTGAGGTGGTGACGGTTGCCGATGCGCGGGCGTCAACAGCCTGTGCCTGTACTGCTGAGCCGGCCGTGCCTGCACCCCCCGGAGCGAGCGCGAGGCATGAGTCAGGAGCCGGGCAAGGCCACGCCCTGCCCGGCCACGTCGGCGTACGGAATCAGCCGCGCCTGGGCAACCGCCAGTTCGGGCGCGGGAAGTGGCAGGTGTATCCCTCCGGGTAGCGCTGGAGGTAGTCCTGGTGCTCCGGCTCGGCTTCCCAGAACGCGCCGGCGGGTACGACCTCGGTCACCACCGGGCCCGGCCACAGGCCGGAGGCCTCGACGTCGGCGATGGTGTCCAGAGCGACGCGCTGCTGCTCGTCGTCGAGGTAGAAGATCGCGGAGCGATAGCTCGCGCCGATGTCGTTGCCCTGCCGGTCCCGGGTCGTCGGGTCGTGGATCTGGAAGAAGTACTCCAGGATCGCGCGATAGTCGGTGGCGGTCGGATCGAAGACGATCTCGATCGACTCCGCATGCCTGCCGTGGTCACGGTAGGTGGGATTCGGCTTGTCGTTGTCGCCGCTGTAGCCGACCCGGGTGCGGATCACTCCGGGGAGCGAGCGGATCAGCTCCTGCATGCCCCAGAAGCAGCCGCCCGCCAGCAGCGCCCTCTCCTCGACGTCACTCATGGCGCATCACCTTTCCTGCCCGTGTCCGTCCGCAGTCACTTGTAGTCACCATCTTGACAGGTGACGGGGCGGACTGTCACGGCCGGGCCGTGGCGCACCGTCGCCCTGGGGAACATCGAGGACTGCCGTACAGGCCGGAAACGGGCAGGTGGCCGAGAAACCCGGGGTGAGCCTCGCGGCCGGAGAGGGGCGGCCGGTCCGATATGCGCCAATGTCATCTTCTCGGGGCGGGAAAGCGTCCGCCGGCACCCGTCCCTCGTGGTCGCCCCCTCCCCCCACCGGCTGCCTGGGAAGACGGCACCTTGCTCACTCCTTCATGGTTTCACCACGACTCCACCACTTCATGGACACTTCCAGCCGAGTGGTGAGCCGCGCCTCGTTCGCGGGGCAGACGGTGCGCCCGGGCCCTGCTTAGCCTCCCTGGCCATGCGATCACCCCAGATGAGACGTTTCGGCCTCGGCGCCGTCCTCGCCCTCCTTCTCGCCGTGTTCGGCCTGGCGCCCACCGCGAGCGCGGCGCCGGCACCGGCGGAGCTGACCTTCACCACCGACAGCGCCACCACCACCCCGGGCGGTTCGGTCAAGCTGTCGATGACCCTCACCAACAACAACACCTACGACGTCTGGTTCGTGTACCAGACGATCGAGCCGACGTGGCTGACCACACAGCGCCCCGACCTGAAGTACAGCTTCTCCGGGTGCAGCCTGACCACGGTGAACGGCCCCTCTCCCTGTTCCGGGACCGGCCCGGCCAACCTCGGCGCCAACTACGGCGCGACCATCCCGCCCGGTCAGAGCCGCACGGTCACCCTGACGCTGGACGTCGCCGCGGACTCCGGGTGCAACGGGAACATCGGCTTCTACTCCTACTTCTACGCCGAGTTCAGCGACTCCACGAACGTCAGCAGCGGGCCGGTCTACACCCCCGTGACACGCGTGCTCTGCTCCTGACGCCCCCGTCCGCGGAGCCGTCGGCGGTGACCTGAAAGGTGCGCCGTCCAGGTATCGGCTCCGGTCTGGACCACTGGCATTCCGACCGGCGGGCCACCGAGGCCCGCCGGTACGTCGCTCACGGCCCGGACCAGCGCACCGGGCCCTAATGACCCACCGGTCCCGGCCTCGTCCGGCGGCACGGAACGGCTCGTTTCGCTTTCGGAACCGCCCAGTTCGACACCTGCGCTTTTCCGTCATGTTCCGCAACATGACCGCGAAATCTCCACACAGACATCACTATGTGACGCGAACGGATGCGTGACGAACTGGCTTCTGAGGGGGACGCCGGCGGCACGCAAGGGGGTGCGTCCGCTCCACGGGAGCCGTGCTCACCCCTGCCCGGGGAGGGGACCTCACCGCATGAAGCGGACCTATCGCACCACCGTGCTCACGGTGGGCGCGCTCATCGCCGCACTCGGCCTGCCGGCCGGCGCTGCGCACGCCGACACCACGCCCCGCATCGACCTGCGCGTGCTGGTGGTGAGCGACGGCGGCCCGTCGACCGACGCGATAGCCGCCGAACTGGCCGCGGCGGGAACGCCGTACACGCGGATCGACCTCACGCAGGCCGGCCGGACCGTGATCGACGCCGACTTCCTCGCGGACACCGTCGACGGCCGGCCGCGCGCCAGGTTCCAGGCGATCGTGCTGCCCAACGACAACCCGTTCCCCGCCGGTTCGGCCGAGATGGCGGCCCTCACCGCGTACGAGCGGACGTACGACGTACCGCAGGTCGACGCCTACACCTACGCGCGTCCCGAGGCCGGGCTGCAGTACCCCCTCTACGGGGGCTACTCCGGCAGCATCGACGGCAAGCGGGCGGAGGTGACCGCCGCGGGCAAGGCGGGGCCCTTCGGCTACCTCGACGGCGCGGTCCCCTTCGAGGACAACGACCCGGCGATCGGCGAGAGTTACGCCTACCTCTCCAAGCCGGTGGCTGGAGCCGACTTCACCCCGTACGTGGAGGCGGCGATCCCGGGGCAGGCCACCAAGGGCACGCTGGTGGGCGAGTACCGGCACGACGGGCGGCGCGAGCTCGTCGTGACCTTCGTCTACAACCAGTACCAGCAGCAGTTCCGGCTCCTGGCCCGAGGCATCGTCGAGTGGATGACCGGCGGGGTGCACCTGGGCGCCTCCCGGAACTACTTCTCCGTCCACGTGGACGACGTGTTCGCCGCCGACGACCGCTGGAACAGCCAGCTCAACTGCACACCCGGCGACGTCGACTGCGAGGACCCCGCCGCCACGCCCGACCCGATCCGGATGACGGCCGCCGACGTCGACCACGCCGTCGACTGGCAGAACGGCAGGAAGTTCACCCTCGACTTCGCCTACAACGGCGCCGGCAGCGCCGACCACCGCGAGGACCACAACGGTGCCGACCCGCTCGCCGACCGGCTGATCGCGCGGCGGGGCGAGTTCCGCTGGATCAACCACACGTATTCGCACCCCTTCCTCGGCTGTGTGCAGGACACCACCGTGGTGCCGTGGAAGTGCGCGACCGACGCCGACGGCAGCACCCGGTGGATGAGCCGCAACGACATCTCCGACGAGATCGCCACCAACCGGGTCTGGGGCGAGAGAGCCGGACTGCCCCTGGTGAACGACGAGTTGGTGACCGGCGAACACTCGGGCATGAAGGTGCTGCCGCAGCAGCCGGAGGACAACCCCTATCTGGCGCTCGCCCTCGGTGACAACCGCATCGCCTGGCTCGGCTCCGACAACTCCCGTGAGCCCGCCCAGCGCCGGGTCGGCCCGGCCACGACCGTGCCCCGCTACCCGATGAACGTCTTCTACAACGCGGGCCGGGCCGCCGAGCAGGTCGACGAGTACAACTGGATCTACACCAGCCGTGCCCAGGGCGGCAGCGGCATCTGCGAGGACAACCCGGCCACCACCACCTGTCTGCCGACGCCGCTGAACCCCGCCACCGGCTACGCCCAGCACATCGTCCCGCTGGAGACGCGGATCGCGCTCGGACACGTGCTGGCCAACGACCCCAAACCGCACTTCATCCACCAGTCGAACCTGGCCGAGGACCGCATCGCCTACCCCGTGCTCGACGGCGTCCTGGACGGCTACGAGGCGCTGTTCGCCGAGGACACGCCCGTGGTGAACCCGCGGATGAAGGACATCGGCGTGGAACTCCGGCGCCGGGCCGACTGGCAGGCCGCGCTGCGCGCCGGGCAGGTCACCGCCTACCGCATCGGGAGCACCGTGACCGTCGACGCGCCGAACGGGCTGGCGATCACCGCGACCCTGCCCACCGGCACGACCCTGGCCGGCGCCGGGTTCGGTCAGGCGTACGCCGGTGCCGTGTCGGGCTGGACGCCCTCAGCGGGGACACCGCTCACGTTCACCCTGCCCGCGTCCGCGGCAGCACCGGACACCGGCGCCGGAGCCGGCCCGGCCGAGGCCACCGGCACCGCACCGCGCACCCGGGTCCCCGCGGGTGCCGCCGACCCCGTGGGTCACACCGCAGACGGCTGAACGGCGCGTCCACCCCAGTCCGACCGACGGTCCCGGCCGCTCCGCAGCGGCCAGGACCGGCCCGAACCACCCCACTCCTCGGCCGTGGAGCACATCGATGCCCGTTCCCCAGGGCGCGCGACGTACCGGAGCGACGCGCGTCACCCTGCTCACCGAAGGCACCTACCCGCACAGCCACGGAGGCGTCAGCGTCTGGTGCGACCAGCTCGTCCAGGGCATGCCCGACCTGGCCTTCGACGTCATCGCCGTCACCGGAACCGGGCGTGAACCGGTCGTATGGGACCTGCCCGCACACGTCTCGGGTGTGCTGTCCGTCCCCATGTGGGGTGCCCCGCCCGAGGGCCGCCCGCCCCGGGGCCGGGCCCGCAACCAACTCGCCGCCGCCTACGAACGGTTCCTGGCCGCGCTGCTCGACCCGCGCGCGGAGGACGGGTTCGCGCCCGCCCTGTACGCCCTGGCGCGGGCCGCTTCGGACGGGACGCTGAGCCCTTTCCTGCGCGCGGACCGGGCGATCGGCATCCTCACCGCACTGTGGAACCGCCCCGGTCTCGCCGTGCGTGAGGCGCGGCCGACGCTGCACGACGCGCTCACCGCGACCGCCCTGCTGGAGCACGCCCTGCGCCCGCTGGCCGCCCCGGTCCCCGAGCACGGGGTCGCGCACGCGGTCAGCGGCGGGGTCGCCGTGCTGCCCGGCCTCGCGGCCCTCGAACGCCACGGCGTTCCGTTGCTGCTGACCGAGCACGGGGTCTACCTGCGCGAGCGCTACCTCGGCTACCGCACGGCGCCCTACCGCTGGCCGGTGAAGGCCGTGATCCTCGGGTTCTTCCGGATGCTCGCGCAGGAGAGCTACCGCCGGGCCGCGCTGATCACCCCCGGCAACCGCTACAACCGGTTGTGGGAGGAGGAGGGCGGCGCCGACCCGGAGTCGATCCGCACGGTCTACAACGGCGTCGACCCCACCGCGTTCCCGGCGGCCGGACCGGAGCCGGACCTGCCCACCCTCAGCTGGGCGGGCCGTGTCGACCCCATCAAGGACCTGGAGACCCTCATCCGGGCCTTCGCCCTGGTCCGCGCCGAACTCCCGCACGCCCGGCTGCGGTTGTTCGGCGGCACACCCCGGGGCGGAGAGGCCTACCGTGAACGCTGCGAAGCCCTGGCCGCCGAGCTCGGACACGCCGACGCCGTCACGTTCGAGGGGCGTGTCGACGACATCAAGGACGCCTACGCCGCCGGGAACGTCGTGATGCTCTCCAGCATCAGCGAGGGCTTCCCGTTCACGCTGATCGAGGCCATGTCCTGCGGCCGGGCGACCGTCTCCACCGACGTGGGCGGGGTGCGCGAGGCCGTCGGCGACACCGGGCTCGTGGTGCCCCCGCGCGATGCGGAGGCGATGGCCGCGGCCGCGCTGGAGCTGCTGGGCGACCCCGGGCGGCGCAGGGCGATGGGCGAGGCGGCCCGGTTGCGGGTCATCGAGCAGTTCACCCTCCGGCAGACCATTGACACGTTTCGATCCATCTACACGGAACTGGCGCACCCAAAGGAGGAGTTGACGGTGATGCCCTCGGTCGGACTGTCGGCCCCGGCCGTGCACGGCACCGGGAGTCTCGCCCTGTGAGCGGGCCGATATCCCTCGAACCCGGGGGCCCCGAGCAGGACACGCTGGCCATCCGGCTGGCCGGTGCCCGCCCGCCCCGCCGGAGGCCGCGCTGGGCCCTCGACGACGCCACACTCGCCATGCGGCTGCCCCGGCGCGGTCCCGACGAGGAGGCCGTCAGCGAACTCGCCGCCGAACTCGCCGACCGCATAGGACCCGCCGTCCACCCCTACGAGGTCGCCGCGCTGCTGGAGGCCGAGGGGCTGTCCGCCTCGCTCATCAACGAGCGGTACGGTCACCCGAACCTGTTCTCCCTCGCCTCCGCCCTGTACGAGCGGGTGCCGCGCACCTTCCCCGAACCCGCCCCGGTGGCCGACCCCTGGCGCCCCGACACCGTGCGCTGTCTGCTCCGGGGCGTGCTGTTCGCTCTTCCCGGGCTCGCCTACCTGCTGACCGTGCCCTTGTGGGACGCCGGTGGGCACGCCGCCGCCCTCGTCGTGGCCGGACTGGTCTCCTGGGCGTGGGGGCAGGCGCTCGGCCACCGCGCGCACCTGCGGATGGCGACCGGACGACGGGAGGCCGGCCGCACCCTCCTGGCGGGGTCGCCCGTGGGCGCGGTGGTGGCCACGGCGGTGGCCGCGCTGCCCGCGGACGGCGGGCCGGTGACGCTGGTGGCCGCCGCTCAGTCCGCGTATCTGGCGGCCGCCGGTGTCCTGCTGGTGCTGGGCCGCGAGCGGCTGCTGCTGGCCGCGCTCAGTCCCCTGCTCGCCGGGGTGGCGATCCTGCCGTGGTGGGAGCCGGGCCCTGCGGTCCGGGCCGGTCTGCCCCTGCTGGCGCTGCTCGGCACGCTCGGTGTCACCGGCTGGGTCCTGAGGGGCGCCCTCGCCGTCCCGGCCGTCGCCGGCGCGACCCGGCCGCGGCTGCTGTGGTCCCTGCCGTACGGCCTGTTCGGGCTGGCCGCGGGGGTGCTGGTACTGCTGGAGGGCAGGGAGGAGCCGTACGCGGTGATCGTGCTGACACTGAGCATGGGGCCGGCGGAATGGCTGCTGTACCGCTACCGCGGCCTGTCGGTCGCCGCGTTGCGCGCCACCGCCACGCCCGCCGGATTCCTGCTGCGTTCGGCCGGCATCCTCGGCCTCTGCCTGCTCGCCTACCTCGTACCGCTGCTGCCCGCCGCCCTGCTCACCGGAGCGGACCCGGCCGCTCTGCTGCCGCTCGCCGCGGCCTTGTGGACCGCACTGCTGCTCCAGGCGTTCGGGGCGGCCTGGCCGTCGGCCGGGATCTGCCTGGCGGCGGCCGCCGGCGCCGGATCCGTCGACCTGTTCGGGCTGCCGCCGGGCGCCGCCCCGGCCCTGCCGGCGGCCTGCGGCGCCGCCACCTTGTGTCTGTCGGCGTGCGTGCTGTGGCTGCTCGGCCGGCCCGCACCGCACGCCTGAACTCCGCTTCTCCGCTTCTCCCCCGCACCTCTCCTCATCGAAGGGACAACGCAGTTGACCTCCGCACCGCTCGCCGCCGTCACCGGAGCCGAGGGCTTCATCGGCTCGCACCTCACCGAGGCGCTGGTCGCCTCCGGGCACCGGGTGCGGGCCATGGCCCAGTACAACTCCTTCTCCTCCTACGGCTGGCTGGAGACCCTGCACCCGGACGTCCTGGACCAGGTGGAGATCGTCCTCGGAGACGTCCGGGACCCGGGCTCGGTCCGCGGTCTCCTGGAAGGCGCCGACACCGCCTACCACCTGGCCGCCCTCATCGCGATCCCGTACTCCTACCAGGCCCCGCACAGCTACGTGGACACCAATGTCACCGGCACCCTCAACGTGCTGGAGGCGGTGCGCGCCCTCGGTACGCCCCGGCTGGTGCACACCTCCACGAGTGAGACGTACGGCACCGCGCGGACCGTGCCCATCACCGAGGACCATCCCATCAACACCCAGTCCCCGTACGCCGCTTCGAAGGCCGGCGGGGACCGGCTGGCGGACAGCTACCACGCCAGTTTCGACACCCCGGTCGTGACGCTGCGGCCCTTCAACACCTTCGGGCCGCGCCAGTCGATGCGCGCGGTCATCCCCACGGTCATCGGGCAGGTCGCCGCGGGGGAACGCACGATCACCCTCGGCGATCTGCGGCCCACCCGGGACTTCACCTTCGTCAAGGACACCGCGCAGGCCTTCCTCGCCGTCGGCACCGCGCCCGCCGAGCGGGTCGTGGGCCATACCTTCAACGCCGGGACCGGCGGGGAGATCTCCGTCGGCGACCTGGTCGCGTTGATCGGCAAGGTGATGGACACCGCCCTCGACGTGCGCGAGGACACCGCCCGCATCCGCCCGGCCAACTCCGAGGTGATGCGGCTGGTCGCCGACGCGAGCCGGCTCGGCGCGGCCACCGGCTGGCAGCCCGCGCACTCCCTGGAGGAAGGCCTCGCGGCCACCGTGGAGTTCTTCCGCGACCCGGCGAACCTCGCCCGGTACAAGACCGGCATCTACAACATCTGACACGCCCCAGCGGATCTCGTCCGTCACGTTCGCGCACGTCCCCGCACATCCCACGAAGCGTTCACGAAGGAGGAGCCCCATGCACGCAGTGATCCTGGCGGGAGGCAAGGGCGTCCGGCTGCGGCCGTACACCACCGCACTGCCCAAGCCGCTCGTGCCCATCGGTGACCAGCACGCCATCCTGGAGATCGTGCTGCGCCAGCTGTCCACGGCCGGCTTCACCAGCTGCACCATCGCCATCGGGCACCTCGGCGAGATCATCCGCGCCTACGTCGGCGACGGCTCCCAGTGGGGCCTGACCGTCGACTACGCCACCGAGGACAGCCCGCTGGGCACCATGGGACCGCTGCTCAACCTGCGCCACCGGCTGCCGGAGACGTTCCTGGTGATGAACGGCGACGTCCTCACCGACCTCGACTACGCCGACGTCCTGCACCGGCACCGCGCGTCCGGGGCGCCGCTGACCATCGCGACGTACGCCCGCAAGGTGCACATCGACTTCGGAGTGCTGACGACCGACTCCAGCAAGGTCGTCGCGTTCACCGAGAAGCCGAGCGTGGACTACCGCGTCTCCATGGGCGTCTACGGCTTGTCCCGCAACACCCTGGACGGCTACACGCCCGGACTCCCCCTCGGCTTCGACGAGTTGGTGCTGGACCTGCTCAAGACCGGCAACCAGCCCCACGCCTACGAGTTCGACGGATACTGGCTGGACATCGGCCGCCCGGACGACTACGACCGGGCCAACGCCGAGTTCACCACCCGCAAGTCGCTTCTGCTCAAGGGAGCCTGAGCACGTCATGCGCATTCTCGTCCTGGGCTTCACCGGCTATCTCGGGGCTCATGTGGCCGAGCGGCTGCGCGCCCTGCCGGGCGCGCAGGTCCTCGGCGGCGGCCGGTCACCGGCCGCCGACCTCGACATCGACCTCGCCCGTGTCCGCCCGGAGCGGCTCGTGAAGGCCCTCGCGTCCGTCGCGCCCGACACGGTCGTCAACTGCGCGGGCGCGACCGGAGGTGACGCCGTCACCCTCGCCGAGGTCAACGCCCGTGGGCCGGCCGTACTGTGCGCCGCGCTGCGCGAGGCGGCTCCCGCGGCCCGCCTGGTGCACCTGGGCTCGGCCGCCGAATACGGCCCGGGCACGCCGGACACCCCGGTCACGGAGTCGGCTCCCACCTGCCCGGTCGGCCCCTACGGCGCGACCAAGCTCGCGGGCACGGTCGCCGTGACCGGCTCCGGTCTGGACGCGGTGGTGCTGCGGGTGGGCAATCCGGTGGGGCCCGGGGCTCCGCCCACCGGTCTGCCCGGCCGGATCGCCGCACTGCTGCGCGAGACCGGGTCGGGCCCTCAGGCGGTGCTGCGGCTCGGCGACCTGTCCGCCTACCGCGACTTCGTCGACGTTCGCGACGTGGCGCGGGCGGCGGTCCTCGCCACGACCGCGCCGGGGCCGTTGCCGCCCGTCCTCAACATCGGCGGGGGCACGGCCGTCCCGGTGCGCGACCTGGTGCGCACTCTCGCCGCGCTCGCCGGTTTCCGGGGCCGGATCGAGGAGGGCACGGCGGGCTCGGCCCGTTCCGCGCAGGTGTCGTGGCAGTGCTCCGACATCACCGCGGCCGAGCGGGCCCTGGGCTGGCGCCCGGCCCACACCCTCGACGACGCGCTGACCGCGCTGTGGGAAGGCGGCCGCACACCGTGAGCCTGCTGATCCCGCTGTACGTCCATCCGGCCGAGGACCCCGGCGCCTGGCACCGGCTGATCACCGCCGCCGCCCGCACCTACGGTGTCGTCCTCAACCCGGCGAGCGGACCGGGCGAGGAGCCCGATCCGGCGTTCACCGCGGCGGCGGGGGCGCTGCGGGCCGCGGGCGCGCGTCTGCTGGGCTACGTCGACACCGACTACGGGGTGCGCGCACCCGCCGACGTCGCCGAGGACGTGCGCCGGCACCGGGAGTGGTACGCGGCGGACGGCTGTTTCCTGGACCGGATGACGGCGACCGCGGAGGGACTGCCGGCCTGCCGCAGGCTGGTGCGGGCGGTGCGCAGGCTGGGTGCGGGCACGGTCGTCCTCAATCCGGGCGTCCATCCGGCGCCGGGGTACGCCCGCCTCGCCGACCTGACCGTCACCTTCGAGGGTCACTGGTCGACGTACGTCTCCGCCTTCAGCCGTCCGGCGTGGACCGCACGGCACTCGCCCGAGCGGCTGTGCCACCTCGTCTACGGCGTGCCCGAGGCCCTCGTGCCCCTCGCCGTGCGCACCGCGCACGACAGGGGGGCGGCGGTGTGCGGCCCCGTGACGGGTGAACCACCTAATCCGTGGGCCGCGTTGACGCCCGCGCTCACGGGAGCGAGTCGATGAGCGGGCGGGCGGTGACCTGCGCGGCCCTGCTGACGGCGCTGACGGCCGCGGCGCTGACGGGCTGCTCCGGCGGCGGCGGTCCCGATGTCGGGCACGGCACGGCGTCGCCGTCCCGGGCCCTGTGGAAGCCCCGCCCCGGCCTGGCCTGGCAATGGCAGCTCGACGGCAGGGTCGACGGATCGGCCGACGTGCCCGTCTACGACATCGACGGGTTCGAGAACTCGGCGGCGGACGTGGCCCGGCTGCACCGCGCGGGCCGGAAGGTGATCTGTTACATCAATGTGGGGGCGTGGGAGAACTTCCGGCCGGACCGGCGTGCCTTCCCGCGTGCGGTGCTCGGCGAGCCCAACGGGTGGGCGGGCGAACGCTGGCTGGACATCCGGCGGTTGAGGGTCCTGCGGCCGATCATGGAGCGCCGGTTCGACATGTGCCGCGACAAGGGATTCGACGCGGTGGAACCGGACCTGGTGGAGGGCTACGGCAACGACACCGGCTTCCCCCTCACCGCACGCGATCAGCTCCGCTACAACCGGATGATCGCGGCCGTCGCCCATGAGCGTGGCCTGTCGGTGGGGCTGAAGAACGACCTCCCGCAGATCCCCGAGCTCGTGCGCGATTTCGACTTCGCGGTCAACGAGGAGTGCGCACAGTACGACGAGTGCGACGCGCTCTCGCCGTTCATCGCGGCGGGCAAGGCGGTGTTCCACGTGGAGTACGCGGAGCCGCGGAGCGCCTTCTGTGCCGAGTCGCGCCGGCTGGGTCTGTCGTCGATGCGGAAGGAGCCGGAGCTCGGGGTGTGGCGGAGCCCCTGCTGAGCGTGGGGCATGATCAGGTCATGTCGAACCCTGCCGCGTTCCGTGACCGGTCGAACTGGTCCGGAGGCTTCTACGAACTGGCCATCGAGGTCGGATCGACCGATGACGCCGCGCTGCAGGCGGTCCTGAGCGCTGTGTGGTCCGCGGCCGAAGTGCGGGGCACGTACGCCTTGACCGATCGTGAGCCGGCGGAGCAGGAGCCCGTGCCCTGCACCGTGGCCTCCCTGACGGAGTACGGCCACCTGCACGGCCGGGTCCGCTTGCCGACCGGCCAATGGGTCGTGTGCGGGGGCGTGGCGATCCGTGGGGGTGACGACAGCAGCGACTGGCTGGACTTCTACGTGCCCGACGGAGCGCTGGACAACGCGGGTGTCCCGCACGGGGACGGGCGGCCGTTCTTCCGGTCCGCCGTCCTGGACGACTGGCTCGCGGGCATCGGAACGGCGGTCTTCGAGCGGGTGGGTTTCAGGCTCGCCGTGATCGGCTGGGAGGTCTCCGGATGCACCGATGCGGCGACGCTGGCGGGCCGGCTGCCGGAGGAGCGCTCGATCGGATATCTGCTTCCGCGGGAGGGAGGCCTGCAGTACGGGGCGGCCAACGACTGAGCACAACCTGACGGCTCCTCCCTCCGGTGGAGGGGAGGAGCCGTCCAGGTGTGCTGTCAGGTGTGCGCGTTCAACGGATCATGCGTGCCGGTGCGAATGACGGCTGCCCGTGACGAGGCGGTAGAGGGCGAGCAGGATGAGGGATCCGACGACCGCGGCGATCCACGTGGAGAGGTCGAAGAACCCGTCGATGGAGTCCACGCCGAAGATGACCTTGCCGAGCCAGCCGCCGAGCAGACCGCCGACGATACCGATGAGCATGGTGACAATGATGCCGCCGGGGTCCTTGCCCGGCATCAGGGCCTTGGCGATGGCGCCCGCGAGAAGGCCGATGAGGATCCACGCGATGATGCCCATGGTGCGTCTCCGCTTCGTCGTATAAGGATTCTGTTAAGTCATCGGGTGCGCCGAATCCGCCCGGCCAAACGTCTCCTTCCGGTATCGGCCTTGTCGGCCCTGGAGCACGACGGGTTGGCCGGGGCTCAGCGAGAGCCGGAACGGTCGAGGTCGGCCACCTCGCGGACGGCGTCGGCGACGGCGGCGAAGTCCTTCTTCAGGATCGTGCCGTGGTTGCCGGCGACCTTCACGCTGCGGACGTTGGCGCGGCGAGCCGTCACCGCGTCGAGGCTCGCCCGGATCCGTTCCTGCTCGTCGCCACGGCTCCCGAACGACGTGCCCGAAGCGACGACGTAGCGCACCGGGACGTCGATACGGTCGAGCACGGGTCCCAACTCACGCTCGCGGGAGAGCCTGCCGAGTTCGATGTTGCTGTTCGCCTGTTCCTCGGCGGTCATCCGCGGGGCGAGGCCCGTCGGGCGCAGCAGCGGCATCACCCAGGACAACCGCCGGAACAGCTTGCGGATCCGCCGCTCCATGGCCTCGTCGAGCCAGTCGTGGGGGAAGGCGCCGTCGACCAGGATCGCTCCCACGGTGCGATCGGGATTCCGGGCGGCCCAGTGCGCCGCGACGACCGCTCCGTAGGACCAGCCGACCACCACGGCCCGGTCCACGCCCCTGGCCGCGAGGACGGCGTCGACGTCCCGGACGGCCGCCTCGAACGAGTAGTCCGCCGAACGCTTCGATTTGCCGCGTGCCCGTTCGTCGTAGGTGATGTGCCGCCATTGCGGCCCCAGTTCGGCGAGGACCCGCCGCCAGTACCCCTGCGTGGCGAACTGGCCGTTGAGGTAGACCACGGGGATGCCCGTGCCGCCGCTGTCGGTGACGGCCAGGGCCGTGTCCTCGACCGGCACCATGCCGGACCAACTGCTGTGGCGCGGGGTCGCGTTGTTCTCGGTCATGTCGTGTTCCTGTTCGTGTGAGGTGTGGTGCGGGCTGCCGGGGTCGGCGCCCGGCTAGAGGCTGCGGGCGGTGATGTCGCCCTGGGAGGTGGTGGCGTGGATGGTCAGACCGGCGGCGGCGCCGTCGGTGGTGCTGAGCGCGTTGTGGATCCGGCCGTGGGCGGTGCCGGCGTCCAGGGTCGCGGAGACGCCGCGGGCGGCGCCGACGGTGATGTCGCCCTGCTCGGTGCGCAGCGCGAGGGTGCCGTGTACGGCCTCGGTGACGGCGAGGTCGCCCTGCCGGGTGCTGAGCTGCGCCGGGCCGCCCAGGCGGCCGACGGTGATGTCGCCGGCGAGCAGGGTGAGGCGGGCGCCGGCGGTCTCGTCGAGCTTGACCTGGCCCTGCGCCGCCTCGAAGGCGACGTCGC
>NZ_JBHWFG010000058.1:0-24349 GCF_042733745.1 Streptomyces sp. NPDC059696 | reverse complement strand
TCGAACAGTGCCTGCGCGCCGAGCGGGTCGGTCGCCGTCTTGGGGCGGTCGGCCTGGTCGTAGTCCCACTTGGTGGTGTTCTGGCGGGCGTCGGTCAGGGTGGTGAGGTTGCCGTTCTCGTCGTAGCCGAGCGTGGTGGTGTGCCCCAGTGGGTCGGTGATCTCCCTGGGCTGGTTGAGCGCGTCGAACAGGACCGTGGTCTGTGAGCCGGCCTCGTCGGTGAGGGCGCTGATGCGGCCGGCGGCGTCGGTGAACTGCCGGGTGATGCGCCCCTCGGCGTCCTTCACCTGGGCCAGGTCGCCGTGCTGGTAGGTGTATTCGCTGGTTGCCTTCGCATTGTCGGTGACCGTCTTGACCTGACCGCTTGCGTTGAACGTGAAGCCTGTCTTGCGGCCTTCGGGGTCGGTGACCGTCTCCAGGTCGCCGGCGGTGTTGTAGCCGAAGACGGTGGTGTTGCCCAGCGGGTCGCCGGCCTGGGTCGGCTGGTCGTAGGGGCCGTCGAAGGTTGTCTTGCCCGTGGAGCGGGCATTGGCGGTGCCGGCCAGCTCGAGCGCCGAGGTGACGTGCCCGTTCGTGTCGTAGGACAGTTCGGTGCGACGGCCGAAAGGGTCCACTACGGCAGCGATGCGGTGCTTGCTACCTCGCTCGTAGAGCGTCTTACGGGCCAGCGCCGTGCCGTACGCCTGGGTCTCGTTGACGGCGAAGCCGCTGTTGTCGAACTCCACCCTGCGTACAGCGCCGCCCGGTTGGGTGACCTCTGTGGCGGTGATCTGGCCGGCCGGGGTCTTCGTGTAGGCGAAGGAGTATTCCTGTCCCTCGGTCAGCGTCTGCTTCTTGACCCGGCCGTCGGCGTAGTAGCTGTTGGTCATGTAGACGATGCCGCGGGCATCCTTGGCGGTGGCGATCCGGTTGGTCGCGCCGTCGTAGGCGAAGGAACTGACTTTGCCCGCGGGGTCGGTGACCGTCTTGAGCCGTCCGGCCTCGTCGTAGGTGTAGGACGTGCTGCGGCCGATGTTGTCCTGCGCCTTGGTGATCCGTTGGGCGCTGTCGTAGCTGAAGGAGATCCAGCGTCCGCCGGGGGCGGTGACGGCAGTGATGTCGCCCTTGGAGCCGTTGGAGCGGGTGATGCGCAGCGCGTTGCCGTGCCGGTCGCGGATCTCCTGCAAGGGCCCGTACCAGGGAAAGACGTAGTCGGTGCCGTCTCTCAGGCGCAGGTGCCAGCTGCCCGACTCCTGGCTGATCTTGGCGCCGTTCAGGGCGGTGGGGGTGCCTTCGGGTTCGAAGACCGCATCGGCATAGCCGGTGCCCGGGGAGGTCCGCACGAAGTGGACCTTCTTGCCGCCCGGTAGGTACAGGTCCACCTCTGTGTAGAGGCGTTTGGAGTGCAGGTACATGTTGTAGGACAGGTCGCGGCCTATGCCGAAGGCGCGAGGGCGGGTGTCGCCCTGCCAGTAGGTGCGGGTGACCTCGGCCGAGCCCAGCGGCCCGGACACGCCCAGATCGGTGCGGGAGTCGGTGAGCAGGCCGGTCTGGAGGTCGACGGGGTCGCCGGAGAGCCAGTCGATGATGTCCGGGATGGCGGAGATGTCGAAGGGGATGACGTCGGAGATGCTGAGCATGGCGCCGTGGAAGGCCCATACGCGCGTCTTGTCGTCGGGAACGACCTGTTTGCCGTCGCGGGTGACGGCGCCGTGCCCGTAGGTGTGCCAGCCCCTGCGCTCGGGATCGTAGGCGAGGAAGTCGATCCGGGTACCGGGAGCTTCGTGCGTGTAGTTCGGGTAGACGATCTGCGCGCCCTTGGGGAACAGATACGAGCCGCCCGGCTGGACGGTGAAGTACACCGGCACGGCACTGTTCTCGGGCAACGGGAACGGGGGACGGTCGACGGGGATCGCGGTGATGCCCAGCTCGGTGACCGGCTTGCCGTGTTCGTCGCGCACCACCGAGCCCTTCGGGATACGTACCTCAAGGCCCGGGATCTGCGGGGTGGTCAGCGTGACGTCCGATCGGGTCGGGGTGTCGAAGGTGACGGCGTGCTTGGTGTCCAGCGGCGTCAACCAGACGGGGAAACCCAGGTCCGTGCTGCGGCCCGCCACCGGCCGGATCCGGATGTCGTAGCGCCCGTAGCTGCGCTTGGCGGTCTTCGCGCTCGCTCCGTCCACGACCAGGGTGGTGGCCTCGGCACTGATACCGGACAGCAGGAAGCGTCCCCGGCCGTCGGTCTTCGTGCTCTTCGCTCCGACCCGGACGGTCACCTTGGGCAGCGGCTTGCCGTCCAGTTTCAGCACATGACCGGTCACCGACGTGCTGCCAGGCGGCGCACGCAGCGCGGCCGGGGCCTTCGGCCCGGCACCCCGCCCCGTGAGCCAGTCACGGCCCTTGAGGTGGTGCGTGCCCGGACGCCAGGCATCGCGCCCCTTCGGCACGATACCGGCCGCCTTCTTCGCCTTCGCCGCCTTGGTCTTCGCCTGCTGCTCGAGCCGGTCACACTCATCCGCGCGCACCCTGAGCCAGTCCGGCAGCGACAAGGCGAAAGTGCGGGCCAGACGCTCGGCGCGGCACGCGCTCTTCACCGACATCTGCGGCACGTTGCTGGTGAACGCGTCCCTCTTCGCAGCTGAGGCCGCCGCTTTGAGGCTCACGCTGAGCGAGCCGGTGGCCGCATTGGTGGGGTTGAGCCTCACCTTGTAGGTGCCGGCTTCGGCAAGGTCGGTCAAGGCAATCGACCCCGACGCGCCGGCCGAGATCAGCCGGAAACTGACCACCGGGGTGCCGGACGGGGCCAGCACGTCCGCCCACAGACTGCTGGTGAAGGTGTTCGCCGCCACCTCCAGCAACAGGTCATCACCCGCCTTCGCGGTGAACGAGGCATGGATGTTCTGCCCGGCCCGGGCCACCGTCGCCTTCACCGCGGCACCACCACGCGCGAGCACGCCGACATCGGTCGGCTTGGACAGGGTCAGCGTCACCTTGCCGACGTCCAGCTTGCGGTCCGCCACCCGCACCGTGTAGGTGCCGGCCGCCAGCGCCCCGCTGTCCCAGGCATCGTTACGGCCGGGAGCTGCCGTGATGCTGGAGACGAAGTTGCCGTCCGGACCGGTGATCGTGACGGTCGCGTACGACGGCATCGTCGCCCCCGTCGCGGCGAGACTAACGAATTCCCCGGCCTGCGCTGTGAAGGTGGCGACGCCGTCCTGCCCGGGACGGGTGATATTCAGTGTCGGCGACGCACCCGTCGCACTGAGTGCCCCGCCCTGGGCGTAGTGGGAGATGGCGACCTTGACCGTTCCGGTGCCGCCGCCGTCGGGATCGCAGCGCAGCGTGTACTGGCCGCTCTGCGGAAGCGAGTCGACGTCCAGGGAGTGGCTGTCGCCGTTGGGAACGGGCAGATACTCACCTTGCGTGCCGTCCGGCCGGTAGATGTAGCAGCGCAGATAGCCGCCCATCGCCGTGGCGTCCACGCCGACGCTCAACGATTCGCCCTTGGCCGCGGTGAAGGTCCAGTTGCCGTCCTGCCCGATCCGGGACAGCGCCGTGGACACCGTCGGCCCGTCGAAAGACGCGGCCGCGTTGACCGGCTTGGACAGCATCACCGCCACGGAGCCCGTGTCGGTGGAGCGCGGGTCGATGACGAACTGGTACGTCCCCGACTCCGGCAGGCCGGTGACCTCCCAGTCGGCCGCCGTGCCGCCGAAGCTGTTGGAAGCCACCGTCGTGCCCTGCGGTGAGACGAGACTGATGGAGGTCTGGGAGGTGAACGAGCCTCCCTGCAGACCGAAGCCGACTGCGTCGCCCCGTTCGGCGTCGAACAGGATCCGCGCCTTGTGCTCGGCTGTCACCACCGCCACCTGCGAGGGGTCCGTATCGGTGAACGAGGCCCGCATCGTCGTGTCGAACAAGGCCCCTTCACCGTCGGCGGTGACGGTGAAGTCGCCCGGCGCCTCAGCTGAACCAGCGGGGGTGTCCACCTCCACCCGTCCGGTACGGGCGTGGGGCGGCACCTCGACGGTCAGCGAAGAAGTGGAAGCCTTCTTCACCTGCGCGACCAGGCCGTTGAACCGCACCACGTTGTCGTTGACCGCGGAGGCGAACCCGGCACCGGACAGGGTGACTTGGCTGCCGGACGCGCCGGAAGCGGGCTCGACCTTCGCCACGCTCGGCCCGGCCGGCGCCACGATGAACGCCTCTATCGCGTCGGCGGACGCACCGCCCGCGCTCACGGTGACCTTTCCGTTGACGGCCCCGGCGGGGACGGTGACGACGAGACGGGTGGCGGAGGCGGAGGTGACGGCCGCGGCTTTGCCGCCGATCGTCACGGTGTTGCCGGCGGCGGTGGGGGAGAAGCCGGTGCCCGACAGCGTGATCTTCGCTCCCGGAGCTGCCCGGACAGGAACCACCGACAGCACCGACAGCGTGCTGGAAGCGAAGCGGTCGATGCCCAGCCGGTTGCCCGCCTCGTCGTAGCGGTAACGCGCCGTCTGACCGCCAGGATCGGTGACACCGGCTAACCGGCCTGCCGCGTCATAGGCGTAGACGGCGTTGTTCGTCGTGGGCTCGGCGGCAGCCGGCACCTTCGGCTTCGCCGCGGGCTTGGCCGGTGCCTGGTCTTGAGGCTGAGAAGGAGCAGCGCTCGCTGACGGAGTGGTCTTGGCGGGCCGAGGCTCCGGCGGCAGAGCCTCGGCCGACACCGCCCCTGCGGCCAGCGCCAGAACCAGTACACCGACCGTCACCAGCCTATGCCGTCCCCGTCTGATCACACCTAAATGCCCAACCCGCGACCGCATGCGCCCTCCCCAAGGCACTGCACAGGGCACCCAGGCCCCGTGAACCCCACCCACATCGCACGAGCCGTCACACCATAACCACACTGCGTCATGTACGTGACAGAAGAGGCTCTGCATGGCCGAGATTGGACAGTCACACGTGTCGAAAGTGAGAGGGAGACGGCCGGAAGTAACTTGATGATCTCCGTGATCGCCTGCTTCCTGCCCTTGCTCACTGGTTGGCCCGTAGCTTTGCGACATAAGCCTAAGGACGGGCGCGTGGGCAGTGGAGGCGTCAGTGCTGGCGGAATGTACTGAGCAACCGTGTCACGAGTGTCCGTCTCCGGGTCGCTGTCGCTTGATGCGCGGTCGGCGTGGAGGGTGGTGGTTCGACGATCCGGCCAGTGCAGCGCGACCATGCGGAGGACCCGCTCTCTCATTCTGGGGTCCGGATCGTGAGTGGCACTACGTTCGGCGACCAGCCGACCATCGTCATTTGGCCCTATCACTGGCTGGGCCAGCGCCTCGGGGTCATCACGGGCCGGTTCACGGGCGAGGCCTGCGGCCGAGCACGGGCGTCCACATGTCCGGGGCAGGCCGTGCTGTTTGAGGCCATCGAGTACGGCCGCTCCCAGCGACACCTCGCGGGCGAGCGCAGTGCCGGGGAGGGGCGATCGTGGCTTGCAGATCGCTGACCCAAGCACAGCGGATGACCTGCACGAACCTGCTGCAGCTGGTGCCCCTGGAGTCCTTGCTGGGGACGGGGCCACGGCCGCTGCGGTGGGCCAATGGCGCGACACCACGCCCATCGCCACTCACTCAGCAGCGATCCGCGCAAGGCCTTCCCGGAGTCGGCGGACGGCCTCCTCCGCCTCCGTGTATTCCTCAGGTCTTGTGAGGACAGTGCCAAACGTGCCGCCACGATCAGCAGGCAGGGCACGCCAGCGCAGAACTGGTTTGAGCGCGTTGACGGCACCGGAAAGGAACCAGGCCAGGCGGCCGTGAGTGCGAGCGAGGGAGAATGCCAGAACAGCCGAGCGTTTCCCGCAGGTGTTCGAGCCGGTCGATCTGCGGCAATGCCTCCTGGACATCCCCCGGCCTGACAACTTTGCGCAGGCCGGCCTCAGTCTCATGAGCGAGAGCACGTTCGCTCGGAGTCAGCTTCCACACCGAGCCGGCGCGTCGCCGCGGGGCAGTGTTCCCGAACGCCAGTGACGGTGTCTCCGGTCGTACTGGCTGTAGAGTTCATGATCACTTCAGAATGGAACACTCGCCCGAGTTGGTGAGAGCGGCCTGCTCCGTCGTGGGCGGGAAGCGGGCATGAGGGGGGAAGGAATGTCTCGGCACCTGGCGAGGATCTTCAGACGGAAGGTCTTCGTTGCGTCGGGCGGTTTGGCCCTGGCGGTCTCTCTGTTGACGCCGGCCTCTTCCGCGCAACGGTCTGTGCAGGCGGAGCCAGCGGTACAGCCGGTGGCAGCGACAGCGACGGGCGCGGTCTCACCGTTCGCTCAGAGCGGCCCGCGCAACATGATCAAGCGGCTCCAAGACACGTACATCAGCAGCACGGACAACGGCGACCACTCGCAGGAACGCCTGCTGCACATCGGCACGCCGAACGGTGGCGCGACCAAGTACCGCAGCTTCCTGAAGTTCGACGTCTCCCGCCTGACCGGCGCGAACATCAAGAGCGCGTCCCTGCGGATGTACAACTCGTTCGTGGCAGTGCAGGACTGCAACCAGAACCCCTGGTTCGGTGTGTACCGCGTGGCCGAGGCATGGGACCAGCAGACGATCACCTGGGCGAACCAGCCGACCGTCGGTGAAGGTGTCGGCAAATGGTTCGGTGTCGGACACCCCACCTGCGAAGACCAGCCCAACAAGTACCTGCCGGACGAGTCCTCGGGCATCCTGCGAATCGATATCACCGACATGGTCAAGGCCTGGACCAGGCCGGGCACGACGACGCCCAACCATGGCATCAGGCTCAGCAGCAACGAGGGAGCACCCCACCCGACGACCGGCGCCACCGGGTACAAGGACTTCTGCTCCATGAACCCGACGACTCCGGACAACGACAGGGCGTGCACGAAGGCCTACTTCACGCCCACCCTGGAGGTCGAGTTCAACGAGGGGTCCACCCCGTTGATCGCGGGCAACGAGTACGGCCCGCCCTACGCCGGCGGCTATCCCGTAGCGACCGAGGCGCTGGAGTTCCTGGACTCCAACAAGCCCTCTGTGTGGGAGGCTTCGAAGCCGTACCAGCGGTGGCTTCCCGACGCCTACCACTCGGTGGAGGACACATCCCTGAACGGTGCCGCCTGGAAGGGAGGAACCTCGCACAAGCTCCGGCCCGGTGGTGTCTACGGCGACCAGGTGCTGGTGACCGGTGACGGCGCCAGCGGCTTCATTGGTGTCATCCCCTACCCGGCCCTCTCCGGATACCACTGGGCCATCAACGTCAAGAGCGCGGGCGAACCCGGGGACCTGCACGGCGTGGAGGTCCTTCCTGACGGGGGAGTTGTCGCCGCGTTCGCCGGAGGCAATGGCTTCCCCGGCAAGATCGAGCTGTACACCAGGGCGCAGGGCACGCCGGGAAACTGGAGCGGCACGCCGAAGCAGACGATCCCGCTGAACTCCGCACATGAGGTCGTGTACGACCCGAACGGCGGGTATGTCTGGGCCCTCGGCGGCCTGGAACTGGTCAGGTTCACGTACGACACCGGCACCAAGCAACTCACCGATCCCACACGTTTCGCGCTGCCCAAGCAGCCGGGCGGGGGCGGCGCTTGGGGCCATGACCTGACCCCGGTCTACGGGAACCCGGACCGCCTCTGGGTGGGCGCCAACGGAGGCGTCACTCAGTTCTCCAAGAGCGGCGCGGCTCGATGCCACACGAACGACGATCCCACCAAGTGGCCCGCCACCACGCAGGTTGCGGAGATCGAGAACGGCTCCAACCACTGGTGCACCAACTATGTCAACGAGCCGCTGGTCAACACGCGAGTCATGCTCAACAGTGTCGGCAGCGATCCGGTGACGGGCCGGGTGGCCACGACCTGCGCAAAGGAATGCGGCCTGGCCAACCTCGACGCGGATGGGAAACCCACCTACACCACCAGCTGGATTGAGACCATCGACTCTCTAGATGGCCTGAAACAGTATCGCTGGAGCGAACACAGCAAGCACTACAAGGCGACTTGGGGGGTCGCCTCCTACACGTAGAGAACTGTCGGAGGCCCGGTGTGATCGATCAGCTCCTGCGGGACAATCACGCCGGGTCTTTCCCACAGTGTCTGCAAGCCGGGCGCGGGGTCGGCCAGCACAGCCAGGCGATCGTCAAAGCCGTCACCGAAGAGCTGATCGTCGACACGAGCCGGTCGGTAAACGCCTCAGGGGGCAGCTACCCTGGGGCTGCGTGCCCCTTAGGCGGCCGCGACGTCCCGTGCCAGGGGGAGAGGTTCGATGGCGGCGGCGCCGTTGAGACGGACCATGCCTCCCGGATAGGTCAGGGCTTCCTGGTAGGAGGCAGCCCGGCAGGCCACGACAAGGGGCTGTTTCGCGGGAAGGACCCGGTTGAGGGCAGGCGATTGCGGTGCCGTGCCAGACCTGGGAGAGCTCGTCGAGCCCGTCACAAAGCGGCAGGATGCGGCTAGGAGCGTGGGTCAGTATCCGCCGTAGTGTCGGTCCAGGCGATCTCGAAGTACCTGACGCGTTCGTCTTCTCCGGCCGGACGCATGCCGGCTGCCATCATGACGTGCTGGGACGCGATGTTGTCGTGGTCGGCGTCGCCTTTCACGCAGGTGACGCCGCGTGCCCGCGCGAACAGCAGCAGCCCGCGGAGGGCTTCGGAGGCGTATCCCTTGCCTCGCGCTGACGGGATGAGGCCGTAGCCGATCGTGACACTGCCGTTCTCGTCCGCAGGTCCGTGGAAACCCAGGCCTCCGATCGCCTGACCGTCCTCGCGGCGACGGATCTCATAGTTACCGAACGGTCGGGGATCACCGGTGTTCGCGCAGGTGTCCAGGAAGCGCCTGGCGGCGGACACGTCCCCATCGGTGGGGTATCCGGGCGCCCATCGGGCACCGCCATCCGACCCGCCCGCCACCACTCGCTCAGCCTCGCTGACGGTCATCGGATGAAGCACGAGCCGCGCTGTCACAAGATCGCCCATAGCCGGGAGGAGTATCACGCGGGACGACCGGACCGCACTTGGATTATCCGACCGGGCAGCACCCCGCCTCCGGTCGATGACCGTAGGTGCGGAAGGATCGCGGCATGCTTGGTGGGGATGGGCTGTTCGAGGTCGAGCCGGTGGAGAAGCAGCAGCCGCAGGACCGTCCGGCGGGGGCAGACAAGCGGTTCAGGGCGTTCGACCCGCACCAGGTCCTGCTGCTGCCACCGTCGCTGGACGACTGGCTGCCCCAGGACCACCTCGCCCGGTTCGTCGCCGACCTGGTCGACGAGGTCCTCGACCTCTCGCCGGTGCTGGCGAACTACACCGAGAAGCGCGGCTACCCGCCCTACGATCCGCGGCTGATGCTGCGCCTGCTGATCTACGGCTACACCACCGGCATCCGCTCCTCGCGGGCGCTCGAGCGCAAGTGCGCCGACGACATCGCGTTCCGGTTCCTGGCCGCCGACCAGGCCCCCGACTTCCGCTCGATCTCGCGGTTCCGCCGCCGCCACCTGGACGCCCTCGCCGACCTGTTCACCCAGTCTCTGCACCTCGCGCAGAAACTCGGCATGGTCAAGATGGGCCGCGTCGCCCTGGACGGCACCAAGCTCGAAGCGAACGCCTCCAAGCACAAGGCGATGAGCTAGGGCCGCCTGGTCGATAAGGAAGAGCGGATCGAGGCTGAGATCGCCCAACTGGAGGCCCGGGCCGCCGCACTGCTCGCCGACGCCGAGGCCGCCGACACGGCCGAGGACCGGACCTTCGGCCCCGACGGCAAGGACACCGATCTGCCCGCCGAGTTGGACCGCCGCGAGAAGCGCCTGGCCAGGCTGCAGGCCGCCCGCGCGCAGATCGAGGCCGAAGCCGCCGACAAGGCCCGCGCCCACGCCGAGGACAAGGAACGCCGCCGCCAGGAGCGCGCCGACACCAGCGACGAGCAGGCCGTCACCGACGCCGGGCAGCAGGCCGCCGCGAAGGCCCGGCCCAAGCCCAAGGCCCAGGCCAACTTCACCGACCCCGACTCGCGGATCATGAAGAACAGCGACGGCGCCTACATCCAGGCATACAACGCCCAGGCCACCGTGGACGCCGAACACCAGATCATCACCGCCGCCGGTGACGACCAATCCCTCGGACGCGCTGAACTACACCACGATGCTCGACCAGTCCGCCCAGAACACCGGCGTTCACCCCAAGCAGGCACTGGTCGACGCCGGATACTGCTCCGAGACCAACCTCAAAGCCGCGAAGGACCGCCAACTCGCCTGCGGGACCGACAGTTTCATGGCCACCGGCCGCCTCGCCCACGATGAACAGGTCCCGCCCGCACCGCGCGGACGATCCCGGCGAACGCCACCCTGAAGGAACGCATGGCCCGCAAGCTGCGGACCAAGCCCGGCAAGACCGCCTACAGCCGCCGCAAGGCCATCGTCGAACCCGTCTTCGGCCAGATCATGACCTGCCAGCAAGGCCGCCAACTCCTCCTGCGCGGCGAGGACGGCGCCCGCGGCGAGTGGCGACTGCTGGCCGCCTGCCACAACCTCCGCAAGATCTTCCGACACGCCGGAACCGCCGGACTCGCCGCCCTCGCCAGCTGACCAGCCGGGCCTCCCAACCCCGTCACGGGCCCTACCAGGCCGCACATCTAACGGGCAGGGCCACCCCACCACATCCCGACAGACACCGGCAGGCGACCGCGACCGATCCATCGATCACTGCCAGCGAGGCCGCTTGCTCGTTACTGGCCCACGCTCCTAGCGTCCAGCAGCGCCAGCGCCAGCGCCAGATCACCGGATCCGTCACGGGAGTCGGTGCTGACCGCGCTGCGCTCCGCGGTCCTGCGCGAGGAGCCCTGTGGCCCGTACGGCGGCCCGCCCGAAAAGGTGCGGGTGGACCAACGAAAAACCCCCGGTCCGGCGGCCCTCCGAGGTGGGTGCCAGCCCGCCCGGGGTGTGCGGCGGCCTTCTTCGGGTGGAGTTGCCGGATCCCTGCGGCCGGCCTCCCGACGCACAGGACCTGGATGAAGACGCTCCGGACCGTCGTCATGACCTTCCCGGCGACGGTGTTCGCCTGGAGCACCGTGCTGGTCGTCGTCGGCGAGACAGCCGCGATGGCCGGCCTCGCGTGAACCTCCAGGACGCCAGGGTGCCGACCGTCTCCCTGCACCGCCGCCGCGTAGCCTGCGCAGCATCCGTATGCTCCGGTCATGAGATTTTTACGGCGGCGTGGCCGCAGCGACGCCCAACAAATGACGGGGACGCCTGTGGCGGAGGCCAAAGCCCTCTACAATGCCGGGCGTTACGCCGAAGCGGAAGCCGAAGCCCGCGCCGTGGCCCGATCGCGGCCACGCGACGACGAGTACGCAGCTGTGGCTCTGAACTTCGCCGCGCTCGCGACGGGCGCCCAAGGCCGCCACGCCGAGGCACTGGCCACCTACGACGAGGCGCTTCCTGCCTTCAACAGGATATTCGGAGCCGATCACTGGCTGACCCTGAAGCTGCGCTCGGACCGCGCCCAGCAGATGGTCTCGCTCGGTCAGTACACCGAGTGCGAGGCAGAATGTGCGGCCGTCGCCGAGGCCGCGGGCCGCGGTACCGGCCCGGAGATGTCATTCCTGGCAGCGGCCGCCCGCAACGGGCTGGTCTTCGCCCTCAATGCGCAGGGGCGCCACCAGGAGGCCGAAGCAGTCGCCCGCGAGGCCCTGGCCGCCCATGGCGAACTTGACCGGGGATCCGTCGTCCTGCAACTCGGCCTGGCTCGCAGCCTCAACGGCCAAGCCCGCTACGAAGAGGCCCTCACCGTGGTGCAGGGCGCCGACAAGCTGTACCGCACTCTGCCCGATGACCAACGCCACCCAGACACGGGCGCCGTCCAACTGGTCCTCGCTATGGTCTTGTGGGGGTTGGGACGGGATCCCGATGCCCGTCACCAGGCTGCAGCCGCTCATGATGCGTGCCAGGCTTCCTTCGGTCCGGACCACAGCCGCACCGTCGAGGCCCGAACGCTGCTCGAGCGCATCGACGGCACTCGACCGTAAGCGCGGCGGCCCCGCTCTTGACGCCCGTGCGGCACCAGCTGTCCGAATCGGCGAGGGGCCAGTACCACGGCCCCAGCCCTTCGCTCACGCCTCCGCCCAGTCGAGTCCGAGGTGGGCGGGCTGCTGCTGTCCCGTAGACATTGTTCGTGCTGACCTGCACGAACCGCTCCACTTCGCAGGCCTGCGCTGTGCGGCCGAGGGCCACCGCGGCGTCCCGGTTGACGGCCCATGCCTCCTTGTCCGGCACCCCGCGGAAGGAGGCGGCGACGTTCACGACGGCGTTCACGCCGCCGGCGAGTGCCTTGCCGAGTGTCTCCTCCTCGCGCATGTCTCCTGAGGCGACCTGGGCGCCCAGCTCCGCGAAGCGTTCGCCGCGGGCCGCCTCCCGCACCGGGACACGCACCTGCTCGCCCGGCTGTTGCTGGGCCAGCAGCCGCGGCGAAGCGGCGTCCGATCTGTCCCGTTGCCCCGGTCACCAAGATCAGCGTGATGTGCTCCTCACGCACTGTGTCGCTTGTCATCGGTGACCAGCCTCCGCGGATGCGGGGACCGGGGGGAGAGACCTCTTCATCAGGGGACCGGAAGTCCCTGGATAAGCCGGCCGGCGTACCACACCCTGGAGAGGTGAACCGAGCCGAACTCGCCGACTTCCTGCGCCGCGCCCGCGCCCGCCTGGACCCCTCCGACGTGGGCCTCACAGCCGGAGCCCGCCGCCGTACGCCGGGCCTGCGCCTCGAGGAGGTGGCCCAGCTAGCCGGCATGTCCGTGGACTACTACACGCGGCTGGAACAGTCCCGGGGCCCGCGCCCGTCCCGCCAGATGCTCACCGCCCTCGCCCGCGCCCTTCGCCTGACGGAGGACGAACGCGACCACCTCTTCCACGTGACCGGTGAACAGCCGCCGCGCCGGGAGTCGACCAGCACGCACGTGTGCCCGGGCCTGCTCCTGGTGCTGGACCGGCTGCACGACATCCCGGCGATGGTGGTGACCGGCTGCGGCGAGGTCCTGGCACAGAACGCGCTGTCGCGGGCGCTGAGCGGAGACGTCCTCGCCCGCCCGCCCCGAGGACGCAACATGATCCGCCGCTTCTTCCTGGCCCCGGCCGCCCGGGCACTGTTCCCGCCCGAGGACCGCCCACAGCGCGCCCGCGAGCTGGCCGCCGGCCTGCGCGCGGTGGCCTCGGCCCGCCCCACGGACCCCGACCCCGCCCGCCTCGTCGCCGAACTACGCGTCGCGAGCGAGGAGTTCGCCCGCCTCTGGGACACGCATGAGGTCGCTGTAGGCCGCGCCACCACAAGACGCTTCCGGCACCCTGCGATCGGCATCCTCGAACTCGACTGCGAGATCCTCGTCAACTTCGACCACAACCAGCAACTCGTCATCCACACAGCCCGCCCGGGCACGGAGTCGCACCAGCGCCTGCAGTTGCTGCGGGTCGTGGGCCTGCAGGACCTGACGCCGACGAACTCCTGACCGCGGGCGTCCCTTTCGTGTTCGCTTGCTGCCTCTCGCACCTCGCCCTCGATCCCCTCCTCCTACGCCACCGGGGGCCGGCGGCGGCACAGCATCTGCCACGGCCACAGGCAGGCAGACGCTCCCCCTGCCACCGAGTGGCATGTGCCGGTTTATTGTCGGTGGGGGTGTCAGTGACGGCACGTCATAAGTGGTGTCTTCGCTGGTGGGGTGCTGAGTAAGGGGCGTGGCCTGGCCACACGAACCGACAAGCTCGCGATCGCCTACCAGGCGGCACTCCACCTCGCGGGCATCCTCAACTGGACCGGGCGCTGACCAAAGAGACAGAACCCGGACGTCGGCAGTGAGTGTCTCGAGCCGGGAGCCACACCAGGTCGACTCCTCCACACGGCGATCACCGAGTCCGCTGGTCGGATTCGGGAGGGTCGGGCGGGCCGGCGAGCGCGAGCGGTGTCGTGTGGGAGCCGCTGGGTTAGGGGAAGGGCCGCTCGACCTTCCCAGGCTTCACGGCCCTTCCCCGGCAGGCGCCGTCCCGCTACCCAGGGGATCTGCAGTCATGTGCGGCCGACTTGCCGAGGCTGGGGTGTCCGTGCGGGCCGTGACCCCCGCGGGCGCCTGTCCGGTAGCTTGGCAGCCGTCTGCGTGATCACCTTTGAACGAGTCTGCTGCTGAGGGTGTAGGAACCGCTGGTCCACAGTCTGTAGGAGCGTGATTCGATCCATGCCCGAGCCGATCCGGGCTTCTCGAGGTAGCAGGTGTTTACGTAGACGAGGTAGTCAGGGGCGTAGATCGCGCAGTACCACGTGTAGGTCCCTGCGGCCAGATAGATGTCGCGCGTGACGTAACCCGAGTCCGCCGGAGCGAAGGGGCCTCCTAGGTTGACGTCCCAGGAGTAGTTGCCCGCCGCCAGGTAGATCGTCCTCTGCATGTCGGCTCTGCTGCCCGGCTCGGGATATTGGGTAAGGGTCAAGGTGCGGTTCAAGTCAGCGGCGCCTGCACTGGCCTGGGTGGTGGCGAGCAGAACAGCGCACATGGCTGCCGCCACAACTGCCGAGGCTCGCGCCAGAGCGCGTCTGCCACCTTGAATAAGCGTCATTGCGGTCTCCCCACGTCGTGGCTCCGGCTGAGCAGAGCAGGTACAGCCTTCCTGCTCCTGTCAGGGTGGTCAAGGTATTTGATCAACCATCAACAGCTCCGCAAGCGCGCATGCAGTTGCAACTGACTATCTGTCGGACGGGTCGCCAGCGACCTCATCATCTGCTTGGTCGCCCGCGAGTTCCCCGGACGGTCAACCCCAGAAGAACCAGCGCCTGCTGTCTCGACACCGTCGTCGACTCCGCGCACGTGCGGGCTCAAGAAGGGGGTGGACTCACCAGGTCCGAGCCCGTGGACCGGGGCCTGACGTTGCGGCGACTGGCGCCACTGTTCGGTGTGTCGAAGTCCGCGGCCAGTCGTGTAATTGACCATTTCGACCTGAAGCTCGCTCTCAAACCATGCAAGCGGTTCGCGAAGGACGCCGTGTTGATCGTGGACGGCACTCTGGTCCTCACCCGCGACCGTTCGATCGCCGCGCAGTCGAAGAACTATCGCTATTCCACGGTGCATCAGGTCGTCGTCGACGCGGGCTCCCGCCTTGTTGTCGTGGCAGGGAACCGGACTCGTCATCCTGCACCGCCGCACGAAGGGTGAGGAACTGCCGGCCTGGAAGGGGGAACGCAACCGCTCCCGCAAGAGAGTGCGGGTCTGCGTTGAGCACACCTTCGTCCGCATGAAGAGCTGGAGGATCCTCCGCGGCTGCCGCTCGAAAAGGCGACGGCGTCCACTACGCGATGCTCGGCATCGCCCGCCTGCACAACCTCGCCCTCAGGGGACAGACGAGGTCGCACTGCCGCCACTCGTATCCTCCGTCGACCCCCAAGATCACTTACGGGACAGCCGTTAATCTCTGTTGCCTCGGGCCTGGCGGTCCAGGGACTCCATCAGCCGTGTTTCCGAACGGGCAAGCTCTTCCCGTTGTTCGCCGGGAAGGGAAGCGAGGGCGTCGGCCAGGACCCGCTTTCGCGGGACGTGCACCGTGGTGCCGGAGTAGATCCGGCAACTGGAACACCAGGTGAGTCCGATGCACCGCTCGAACATGGAGGACTCGGGCGGATAGAAGGGGTACTGGTACGGGCGGACGGGCGTGCTGCAGGCGGCACAGATCCGACGGTTGCCGTCGGAGACCGTGTTCCAGATCCCTGCCTTGCGCCAGTGCTGGCGCCCGGCCGGTGCTCTTCACGTCGTCATGCCCAGCATTCTCTCCCACAGTGCGTTTCTCGGACAGACGTTCCGGTGAAGCTGGGTCCGGTGCAGACCGGAAGCCGGGGCCACGTCAAGCCGGCAGAATCGCCGCACCAGCCCCGAAGTGGGTCCGGTTCGGGCCGGGAAAGCGGGGTCAGCTCAGACCTTTGACGCCACTCGTGCTGGCCGAGTGCGATGACCGGGCACGTCGCTGCGAGCGCCGGATCAAAGCCGCCGCGTGAGGCAGAAGTCGCTGCGGGAGTTCGACTTCGACGCCAACCCCGACATCGGCCCCGCCGTGATCCACACCCTGGCACACCTGCGAGTGGGTGAAGAAGGCACAGCCGCTCTGTCTTTTCCAGCGAATCCTTCGGGGGCTGGACCAAGACCTTCACCGACCCCCGGGCTCTGCACCGCGATCGTCGGCCGGCCCACCTTCAACGGCACGATCATCGAGACCGGCACCGACTCCTACCGACTCGCGCACACCCCGAGCAAAGCCCGAAAGTCCGCCGCCACCTGACAGAACGCCAGCGCCGGGGGGGGGGCACCGACGAGATGGCGGCCAACCAGGCGTTCGTACGATCGAAGATCAGGCGGTGCTCTCGCGCTCCGGCCAACCTCCCTCGACGGCCGGGCCGCTGCCTGCGGGAATGTTCGCCGCTACCAGCGCTGCGGCCTCGCCGGCGCTGAGGCGGGCACCGAGCACACGTGAGGGTCTCTGCCCAGATCCCTCCGCGACCCCATCTCACAGCCCGTCCATTGTCGCAATCACACGCGCAAGCTCCTCATGGAACGGAGCAGCGGTGCTGCTGAGCAGGCTGAACTGGCCGTGCGACGGCCACGGGAAGAAGACACGCAGGGCTGGTTGGGCATGCAGAGCCTCGGCAAGTTCGGCGTCGCCCGGCCTGATCACCCGCGAGCGTTCCAAGGTCTGTCGCCAGGCGGTCGGCACGACCCTTCCGGGCGGTGCCGTCTTTCAACGGGGCATCCGCGAGGAGCGTCCACGCGCGGCGCAGCTGACCGATCGAGGCGCCCTCACACCATTCGTGCAGGATGGCGGCCACCACCGCGAGGCTATCGGTGCTGCCGAAGGCGCCCCAGAGCCATCCGGAGTCCGCGGAGATCTCGATACGGAACTCGCGTTCGTCGTCGTTGTTTGCACATACCGCGAACCGCGTCTTTCCCCGAGCACGGCAAGCGGCTACCGCTGGGGCGAACCCCTCAACGGGTTCCATGGGGCCGACAGCGCGCCCGCGGCGAGCCGCTTCGCGAGCCAACGTTTCTCCCAAGCCGCCCGGCACAGCCAACTCTTGGATAGAGGTCGGTCGACACTTCGCTTGAACGTTCCTTCATGCACATACCGTAGGTCGTGGGTGGAGGGTGACCTGTCGCCGTCCTCGGCGCGCTCGCGCTGCTGCACGACCGCCCCGGCCGCGCCGGCGCCCGACTCCCGAAGCCCGAGAGCAAGCGCCCTGCGTCACAGGAGTGGCGGCCCTCCTGGCTCGTGGCTGTCGAGCCAGCGGCGTGCCGCCAGGCTCAGCGGTGTCTCGTCCGGATCGCCCATGTCGTCCATGGTGCCGTCCGTCAGATCCTCGGCCCACTCGCGGAGGACCTGCGAACGATGCGGCGCCTTCAGCACCGAGGTGCTGATGGCGTGCTCCCACGTCGTGGCGAAGCACAGCACGTTCCCGTCGAGGGAAAGCATGCTGAACTCGGGGCGGCAGGGGGCACTGCCGAGCAGCCCGTCAGCTCCCTTGCCCATGATGTCCCACTCGCTTTGCAGCTCGACGCAGTGCCACCGTGCGAGGCGGTCCTGGCCGGGGTGGAGCGCGATCAGGAACCTGCAGTCGGTCTCGGAGAAGAGTCCTTCTTCGACCGACAGCCGGTACCAGTGAGCGTTCGCCTTCTCGTGCAGCTGCGGATCGAGGAAGTCCAGCATGGCCTCGACGCGCCCGTCCTCAGACGGGACACTCGGTGCCTGGCTGGTGACGGTGGGCGGAAGGAGCCCGTCGGGCGCGGTCCAGCCCTCCACGATGCGCAGACCGGCTTCGGCGAGGGACTTCATGATCCCCATCATGCCGTCTCCGCCGATCAGCACAGGGGACAGGGCGGTGCTCGGCTCCGTGCCCGGGCCGAGGCCCGTTGTGGCAGACGCGGCCATGCGTTCCTCGATACCGTCACCGCAGCAAAACGCGGTCATCCCCGTTATACACATGATCGTCCGGACGGGTCCTGGGGCTGGGCCCTAATCGGGCCGGTCATGCATCTGATCCGGGCACCGGTCCGGTCCGGGAAGCGGGGAACGTAAGACGCGCCGGGCCGGGGATTCTTGGCGCGCCGCACCTGGTAGAACACTGGCCCGTGGGTATTGAGGAGCGCGAACGCAAGATGTACCGGCCGCTGCGGCGGGCCGGCCTGGAGGTGATCCCGGACGCCGTGCCGGACGGCACGATCCCGTTGGTCTCCGGATACGGTCCCAAGGACATCGTCGGCGGCTTCTCCCACCGGTACGAAACCCCACGGCTCGTCGAGCGTCTCAACGAGGACTGGCATGACCTGGCGCTCTCCTCGGGTCTTTTCGACCACCGGCGCGAGTTCCTCGTCCTGCTTCCTCACGGCACCTGCACGCACCAGGCCGTCCTGCCGAAGAACCTGCACCACGGCCGCCGTGCCCCATCGCCGGTCTGGACCCGGGTCCGGCTCCTTGACCGCTGGGACATCATGGGCCGCGGTGCGGCATCGGCGTTCCTCGGCATACGTGCGGGCCACCCGGGTTTCAGCATGATGGCGCTCGACAGCAGCGTCTACATGGGCTGCTCGACGGGCGAGATCGGGGTCGACGTGAGGGTGGTGGCCCACCCGGCCCGCTCTGAGAACATCCTGCAGGACCTGGAGTGGTACGCACATTGGGACTATCCCCGCGCCGACAAGGAGTTGCAGAAGCGGATCGCTGCCTGGCTTGCGGGCCGCGCACTGAAGACCGCCGGCTGTTCCGACCGATGACCACGCGGCCCTCGGCAGCGAGGCCGACAAGGCTGTCACCGTCCAGCTGATCATGTGACTACTGAGTTGCCGAATTGTTCACGTGGTCATGGGACGGGGTGACCTGACGGATGCCGAACGGGAGCGGCTTCGCCCGTTCCTACCCGTTCGCTGTAGTCAGTACGGCCGCGGGCGAGCAGCCTGCGCACCATGGCGGGGTCGAGGCCGGGGAAGAGCGCCGGGGAAGAGCGCCTCCATCCCGGGCCACGGGCCGTCGCCCTCGCGGTGCGTCGTGTGCTCGAGGAGACGATGGGAGAGCTCGTGCAGGATGATGTGCCGCTGGTGGAAGGCACTGGTGGACGTCTCGTAGAAGATGTGGTCGGCGTGACCGAGGCTAATCCACAGTCCGCACAGGTTGGCTACGGCCCCCGCCTGGTGCGGCAGGGGCGACGGGTCAGCGGCCTGCCGTGCCGCTGCGCGATCGCGGCGCACAGCGCGTCGACCGTCAGGGGCTGCGACTGCTCGAGCGGCAGGCCGTCCAGAATGGCGTCGCAGCGCGTGCGGAAGTCGAGCCAGGAGTCCACCCCCGGCCGGACAGCGTCCTGCGCCGCGTCCCTCCCCGAGCCCGCGACGGCGTGCCGCGCCGCCATCTCCTGCGGAAGGGAATTCTAAGCGTCCCGCCCCGCACGCCCATGCGACCGCACGGCCTTTTTGCTCGACGAGACCGCGCACCACGTCCAGTCCACGGACACAAAGGGTGGCCACGGCCGCCGCACGCAGGGCGACCGCCTTGACGTCGTTGTTGCACATGGCCGTGATGAGGGCGAGTTGGGCCACGGCCTGATCGGCGACGGCGTCGTCCACGAAGAAGCCGACGGGGACACCGAAGAAGCCGGCGAGCGCGCAGCGTTGTGATGGTGGGGTTGGGCGCCTTCGCGTTCATCAGCATCGACAGCCGGCCCACCAAGAGGGAGACGCCCCCCCGGCTCCTCGACCGCCTTGATGCCGTCGACCACCTCCTGGAGGGTGTGGCGCCTGCCCAGCCGGTTGCACGTGCTCGAAGAGGCACTCGAGGCGGGCGGCCATCCGCTGCCCTTCACTCTCACTCACGATCCCTCACCTCTCGACGCATGCGCCCCCCGGCATTATCCCGTCGCTCCTCACCCTCGCCGTCCGGTGAACACCCACTCAAGGGCTCGGAAACACATAAACATGAACCTCACTCCACAAGTCCGTGTCCATACACGCCCCAAGGGCACGATATTCACCGGATCGAGCTCACAAAGAAAGAAGTTCCCGCACCTTAGAGCTCATCTCATTTGGCGCAATCGATAACCTGCCTGTGTGGGAATCGTTGAGCGGCTGGTGCCGGATGAACTGTGGGAGCTGTTCCAGCGAGTGGTGCCGGAGGTGCCGACCCGGCCTCAGGGCGGTGGCCGGCGCCGACACGGTGACCGGGAAGTGTTGGCTGCGATCGTGTTCGTGGCGACGTCGGGCTGCACGTGGCAGCAGTTGCCGTCCGCCTCGTTCGGGCCGTCGGGAGCCACAGCCCACCGGCGCTTCGCCGAGTGGTCAAAGGCCCGGGTGTGGGCAAAGCTCCACCGCCTGGTGCTCGATGAACTCGGCTCCCGCGGTGAACTGGACTGGTCGCGCTGCGCGATCGACTCGGTGAACACGCGCGCCCTGAAAAGGGGGAACTGACAGGTCCGAATCCTGTGGACCGGGGCAAGTACGGCTCGAAGATCCACTTGATCACTGAGCGGACCGGACTGCCCCTTTCTGTCGGGATCTCCGGCGCGAACCTGCACGACAGCCAGGCCCTCGAACCGCTCGTACGTGGCATCCCGCCAATCCGCTCCCGCCGCGGACCTCGCCGCCGACGGCCCGCCAAGCTCCATGGCGACAAGGGCTACGACTACGACCACCTGCGGCGATGGTTACGCCAGCGCGGCATCCAGCACCGCATCGCCCGCAAAGGCATCGAGTCCTCCCAGCGGCTGGGACGACACCGTTGGACCATCGAACGCAGCATGGCCTGGCTCGCCGGATGCCGCCGACTCCATCGCCGCTACGAGCGCAAGGCCCTCCACTTCCTGGCCTTCACCAGCATCGCCTGCACCCTCATCTGCTACCGCAGGCTCGCCAAATGAGATGACTTCTAAGCCGACCAGCACTGTTGATCGAAGCTCGCAGCCCTACTCTGGGCGCGTAGGAACGCTGTCATGAGGACCCCGGGTGAGGTCCACGTCATCGAGGGCCGCAACCGCTGGGAGTGTCAGCTCTCAGTGAGCGCGCTGAGCCAGGCCTCGCCCGGTGGCGGTACGAAGAAGTAGCCGCCTCCCGTGGTGAGGGTGTACTTGGCCATGGCTTCGCCCTGGAGCCTGCGCTGAACCGCCTCGAAGCCCTTCTCCAGATCACTCTGGAAGCAGGAGAAGATCAGCCCTTGGTCGTCCGGGGCCCGGTGGTAGTTGTAGCTGCGCCGGACCATCGGGGGAGGGGTGCGGGGGTTTGGTGCTGCTCTGCGGACATGTGCGTCTAGTGGGGTGATCTTGCCGTGAGGGTCGGTGGCGAAGACGGCTCGTTCGGTGCTGGGGGTGCCGTCCAGCCACCGGCCGTTCCGGCGTCGGCCGGTGATGCGTTCCTGCTCGTCGAGGGTGTCCCGGTCCCAGAAGTCGGTGGCAAGCCGGATGATCCGGATTACCTCATAGCTGCCGCCGATGGCCCATGACGGCTCACCCTGACCGGCCCTGATGGTCGCACGTTCGGTGATCTCTGCCGCAGTGGCGGGGTTTCCATGCCCTTCGGTGAAGTGGAACGGGTTACGGGACAGGCCCCGGCCGTCCTCGGCGCGGTTCTCGGGACGGGTGCCGTCCGCGCGCCAGCGCACCTGCTGTTGTGGCAGCGCGCGCAGAGTCTGTTCCGCGGCTTGCTGTACGGCACGGGCTGAGGATCCGGTGATATGGAGTAGGAGGTCGCCATGTGATTGGGCAGGGTCCAGTACGTCGCCTTCAAACGATGGCATCCGTTGCAGGTGCCGCAGCTTGTCAGCGCGCGAGGAAAATGCGCCTTCGCCCAGTGCCAGCCAGGCGGCGACGCTGCCGCCGTCGATCGCCGTGATGGCTTGATGGGCAGCGCGCAGCGCGTCTGCGCGTTCGCTGCCCAAGGTGATGTCGAGTGAGATGAGCCGCGCATACGGCAGCGGCGCTGCTCCGCGGAGGTGGGCTGGTGCTTTGTCTTGCCCATCGGGTGAGCCTTTGGACAGAGCTGTGACGCCGACGGCAGTAAGGCCGCCTGCTCCAGCGGCCATTGCAGCCGAAGCAGTTAGGAGTGTGCGCCTACTAGTCATCGTCCTGGGGCACTCTCTTGTCTAGCGGAGCACAGGCCGATCACGCCGGATGCTGCGGTGAGGGTGTCTGCGGCTCGGCGGACGTCCGTGATCGCCCCGGCCAGAGCGGTGTAGCCGAGGTCGCACTGCCGGACCTGCGTCAGGTACCGCCCGCCCAGTAGCAATGCACGCCTCGTGGGGCGCGACGCTGGCCTGCCTGCCACTTCAGGCGATTGATCAGTCTCCCTCAAGGTGAAGTTCCATCGATACTTCATCTGCACACCGCTCGGCCAGTCCTCGGATAGCGGTCAGAATATTGCGCTCCGAATCTCCATCGACCGAACTTCGCTCCACGTCAACCTCGGAAAGGAATTGCGGCATATCTTGCGAGGTCAGAATCAGAGTCCCATAGGGATCTACTCGGTTCAGCATGGGCAGGTTGCTGCTTTCGCAGATTCGTGCGAACAGATCAGAGCCGTCGAGCACAGCGTCCACTTGAGTCAGGTGCCGCCTCTTCGGGCTCGTTCCCGGCCGGTCCACCTGCTTCAACACTACGTCTACGCCCATCGCGACAACTCGTCAAAAACACTCGCCACGAAAATCACCTCACGGGGTATCGGATGGGAATGCTGTAATCAGCTTTCGATCCCGAACCACAACTCTGATGTAGTACTGCGGGTCACCAGCGGCGGTCTTACCAATCGATGACGGAAATCGGTAGAAGTAGACACCATCGTCGGTCTCGCCACCAAGAGCGCGATTGATCATCTTCTGGATCTTCGCCTTGCTCGTCGTGTTGAACTTACTCTTGTTCGGATACTGGCTTCGATTCACATGCCGGTCCCAAATGTGATGCCATCTTCCCTTTGAGATTGGGACCGGGCAGCTGCTGTTGTGAACGAGGACCGGCGTCTCGCCCGCCAGCACATGGTACGTGTGGAGATCGTCGACGGTGAGGTTGTAGACCGAGACGGACTGCGTTCGATGGCCAACGGAAGCGATCTGTACCCAAGTGCCGGCGCTTGTCCGCAGCCACTGTCCGACCTTGAGGTCACCGGCTTCTGCCCATCGGTGAAGGGTGGGTACCCAGAAGGGGTGCCCGTCAGTGGCGGTGATCTGTCCCGTCGAGAGTCCTGTGGGGCCGTCGGTGTCGAGGGTGATGTCGACGAGTTGTTTCTCTCCGCTTCCCTGAATCAGGGCCGTGACTTTGCGGGGGGCGCTCTCGCCGGTTTCTGGGTCGGTGGCGATGACGGTGTCACCGATGTGAATGTCCTTGATGGGCTTGCGGGTGCCGTCGGCCATGAGGACGGGGGTGTCGCCGGTGAAGCTGTTGAAGGGGGTGCAGCCGACTCGGCTGGCGGCCTTGGCGCCTATGCCTGCACCGAGCATGCCGCCGAGGCAGCCGGCTGCGGCGGCGACTCCGACTTGACCCCAGTTGACTTTGCGGCCGGACAGGCGCTGGGTGAGCCAGTCGAGTCCGCCGTCGACGGCGCCGCCGATGATGCAGCCGGCGATGAGGGGGTTGTTGCCGGAGGGGTCGGTGTAGGTGGTTGGGGAGGACAGGGCGTACTGGTAGAGGTTGGTGCCGCCGGCGTGGCCGATGGGGTCTTGGGAGATGAAGCGGCCGGTCTGGGGTTCGTAGTAGCGGTTGCGGTAGTGGAGCAGGCCGGTGCCGTCGTCTTCGCGGCCGGTGAAGGTGTAGGGGTTGGAGGTGGCGGTGCCGGTGGGGGTGGGGGTGCCGTTCGGGTCGTAGGCGTAGGTGGTGGCGATGGTGCCGTCGGTGTTGGCCAGGCCCACGACGGTGCCGAGGGCGTCGGTGAGGTAGACCTGGGTCTTGCCGCCTTCGGTGCGGGTGAGGAACTCGTCCAGGCCCGAGGTGGCCACGCTGGCTGTCGTTGCGCCGGAGGCGTTCTGTTCGACCAGTGGGTTGGTGCCGTCGGTCAGGTACCGGCTGGTGGCGGTGCCGATCGTTTTGGAGATGCGGCCGCCGAGCGGGTCGTAGCCGAACGATGAGGCGGTGCCAGCCTTGGCCAGCCCGGTCAGTTCTCCGCGGGCGTTCCAGGTGTAGGTGCGCAGACCATCATTCTTGAGCTGGCCTTCATCGTCGTAGGTGAAGGTGCGGCCGTTGTAAGTGGTGATGCGGTTGTCCTTGCCGAACTGGGTGCCGCTCTCTGCAGCGGGCAGAGCCACCTTCGCCAGCGAGCCGGTCAGGCCGGCCTGCAGGCCGCGGACGTCCCGGGCATACGTCAGGTCGCCGACCGTTTTGGTGCCTTGTGCGTAGGCGATGGACTTGATGACGCCGGTGGTGTCGT
>NZ_JBHWFG010000057.1:0-26008 GCF_042733745.1 Streptomyces sp. NPDC059696 | reverse complement strand
TTTGGTTCCAACACCCCCACTGGGCGGGGGGCCCCGCCCCCCCCGGCCCCGGCGCCCCGCTCCCACGGGGTGACCTGCGTTACTCGGACTTGCCCCGTCCGCTCAGCGCGTCACGCAGCCGGTCCACCATGCCGGTGCCCGGTGCCAGCAGCTTGTTGGCCGGGGGCTTGTCGGGGGCCGCCGGATGGGGCCGGGTCGGGGCGGTCTTCTTGGCCTTGCGCACCTTGTCGCCCAGCTCGTTGAGCGTGTCCATCGGACAGGCCTGCCGCAGCCGCGGGAAGAGGTTGCCCTCCTCGTCGGCGATGTGCGCCCGGATCTCGCTCATCAGCATGCCCGCCAGCCGGTCGAAGTCGGCGTCCCCGGGGTCGCAGCCCTCCAGATCCTTCATGATCTGCTCGGCCGTCGCGTGGTCCTTCAGTTCCTGGTCGGCGAGGGCGTCCCCACCCGCGACGTGCTCGCGCACGGCCGGGTAGAGGTAGGCCTCCTCCGCCACCGAGTGCCGTACGAGTTCCATCGTGACCTGGTCCGCGTACAGCTTGCGGTCCCGGTGGCCGGACGGCAGTGCCTCGATCTTGCCGAACAGCTCCTCGACCTCGCGGTGATCGGTCACCAGCTCGTCGATGACGTTTCCTCCGTGTCCCATCTCCTTCACCTCCAGCGCTCGGGTCCCCCGGGCCCCGGGGGGTTAACGTGCCGTGCCGCGCCGCGGCGGGCGCCGCGGGCTCAGGCGGAGAGCTTGGCCCGGACGCGCCCGGCCGCGGCGGCAGGCCGCGCGGTGGCGCGCACGGAGCGGCGCACCAGCCCCGCGTCGCGCCGCAGACCCCGGGCGGCGTGGGTGCCGCGCCACACCACCGAGGGGCGCGCACCGGTGTCGTCGGCGGCGATCAGCAGCCCGCCGAGCATGGACATGTTCTTGAAGAAGTGGATGCGCTGCTGCGCCCGCTCCTCGGGGTCCTGCGCCTCCCAGAAGCGGTGCCCGGCCAGCGTGGTCGGCACCAGCGTGGCGGCGATCGCCAGGGCGGCCGGACGCGGCACCCGCCCGGTGGCCAGCATCAGCCCCGCCGCGACCTGCACGGCACCGCTGAGCCGTACGACCTGCTCGGTGCGGTCGGGCAGCGCCGGGACGCGCTCGGTGACCGGTTGGACGACAGGCTCGGCGGCGTCGGCGACCTGCTCCGGGTGGCGGACGGAGTTCATACCGCCCGTGAGGAACATCGAGGCCAGCAAGGGGCGGCCGAGCACACGCAACAGACTCATGGCCCTCTCCAGGGGGTCGGATGGGTACAGCGCTCGCCGGGTTCCCCAGCCGGAGCCGAACCACTCACCCCACCCGGTGCCGCGCCCACGCCTCCTCGCGCAGGGCCCCGGACAGCAGGACGTCGGCGGCGGTGCACGCGAGGGCCTCGGTGGCGGCGACCAGCACCTCGCGGGCCCGGGGCGAGGCGGCCGCCGCGGCGAACTCGGGGGTGTGGTCGGAGCCGTCCTCGCCCATGATCGCGACGAAGGGGTGGATGGCGGGGACCCGTGTGCTGACGTTGCCGATGTCGGACGACCCCAGGTACACGCCGGGCGTGGGCGCGGTGAGCGGGATCCCGGCCCGGGCCAGATGCGCGGCGAAGCGCTCGGACAGCACCTCGCTGTCCCGGAAGTGCTCGTAGCGCACGGTGGCCCGCTCCACCTCGGCGGTGGTGCCGGTGGCCGCGGCCACCCCGTCGGCGCACACCCGCAGCCGCTCCGTCAGGTCCTCCAGAGCGGCCGTGGTCGCAGCGCGCAGGCCGAACAGGCCTTCGGCGTAGTCCGGGAGGATGTTCGTGGCCGTACCGCCGTGCGTGACGATGCCCTGCACGTGCGAGCCCTCCGGCAGCCGGCGGCCCAGCACCGCCAGCACGTTGAACAGCTCCACGAGCCCGGCCAGCGCGTCGACGCCCTCGGTCGGGTTGCCGGTGGGGTGCGCGGCCCTGCCGTGGAAGGCGACCCGGTACTGCACCTGTGCGGTCAGCGGCGCCCGGGACCAGCTGTACACCCCGGGGTGGAACATCAGCGCCGCGTCGACGTCGTCGAACACCCCGGCCTCCACTTCGACGGCCTTGCCGCCGCCGCCCTCCTCGGCGGGCGTGCCGACCGCCAGCACCGACCCCGGGGGCTCCTCCTCCGGCAGGGCGGCCGCCACGGCCAGCGCGGCACCCAGCCCGGCCGCCGCGATCAGGTTGTGGCCGCACGCGTGGCCGAGGCCGGGCAGGGCGTCGTACTCCATCAGCAGCGCTACGGCGGGCCGGCCCCGCCCCGAGCGCGCGGTGAACGCCGTCGGCATCCCCGCCACGCCGCGCTCCACGGCGAAACCGGCGCGTTCGAGCTCACCGGAGAGCAGCGCGGCCGCCCGGTGCTCGGCGAAGGCGTGTTCGGGGTCGGCGTGCAGGCGACGGGCCACGTCCCACAGCGCGTCGGCCCGGTCCGTCACCTCCTCGCGTACGGCCTGGTGCACGGCGTCGGGCGCTGCGGTCACGGGGGCTCCTCGTCGTCACACTCGGTGTGCGTCCTGAGGGCCCGGGTTTCACCACCGCCCGCCGCGACACCTCGCGCCGCGCACCGGCCGCGCGCCGCGGCATCGCCGCACCCGGTCGTCGGCCGCCCGCCGCGGCATCGCCCCACCCGGTCGCCGGCCGGCCGCGCGACACCTCCGCGCCGCGCACACCCCGGCGGCGGGACGGCACCGCACCGGGTCGCCCGCGGCGTTTCGCCGGGGCCCGGGGTGAACACGGTCGGTGTACCCGCCGGGCCACGACAGCGTGGACGCCGCGGCGGCGGCTCGGGCGGGCCGGACCCGGGAGGAACCATGGACCACTCACGCGTGCCCGTCCTGGAGGCGCTGGAGGACTTCCGGCGCCGTGGCGACATCGCCTACGGCCCGCCCGGCCACAAGCAGGGCAGGGGAGTGGACCCGAGGGTCGCCGACGTCGTCGGCCTCGACGTGTTCCGTTCCGACGTGCTCTCGCTCAACGGGCTCGACGACCGCCGCCAGTCCCAGGGCGTGCTGAGCCGCGCCCAGGAGCTCATGGCCGACGCGGTCCGCGCCGAGCACGCTTTCTTCTCCACCTGCGGCAGCTCCCTGTCCGTGAAGACGGCCATGCTCGCCGTCGCCGGGCCGGGCGAGAAGCTGCTGCTGTCGCGCAACGCCCACAAGTCCGTCATCGCGGCCGTCATCGTCAACGGTGTCGAACCGATCTGGGTGCACCCGAAGTTCGACGCCGGTCGTCACCTGGCCCACCCGCCCGAGCCGGACGACGTCCGCCGTCGCCTGCGGGAGCACCCCGACGCCAAGGGCATGCTGCTGATCACGCCCACCGACTGGGGTTCCTGCGCGGACATCAGGGGAGTGGCGCGGGTGTGCCACGAGTTCGGCGTGCCCGTCATCGTCGACGAGGCCTGGGGCGCCCATCTGCCGTTCCACCCGGAGCTGCCCGCCTGGGGCATGGACGCGGAGGCGGACCTGACGGTGACCAGCGTGCACAAGATGGGCGGGGCGGTGGAGCAGAGCTCCGTCTTCCACCTCCAGTACGACCGGGTCTCGCCCGAGGTCCTGGCGCAGCGCGAGGATCTGCTCGGCACGACCAGCGCCTCGTCCCTCGTCTACGCCACGCTCGACGGCTGGCGCCGCCAGATGGCGGAGCAGGGCTACGAGCTCCTGGACGCGGCCCTCCGCCGCGCGGAACGCGTCCGGGCGGCGGTCGCCGAACTGCCCGGTCTGCGGCCGATGGGCCGGGAGATCGTGGAGGAGGGGTTCGCCGCCGACCTCGACCCGCTCAAGATCGTGATCGACGTCCGCAAGCTCGGCCTGAGCGGTATGCAGGCGGTGGAATGGCTGCGCGAGCACCGCCACGTGGACCTCGGCGGGTCGGACAGCTGCCGGGTCAGCGCCTCGATCACCCACGCGGACGACGACGAGACCGAGGAGGTCCTGCTCGACGCGCTGCGCGCCCTCGTGGAGCACGCGGACTCCGTCGAACGGCGCCCGCCGGTCCGGCTGCCCGAGCCCTCGGTGCTGGAGCTGGAGCAGGCCATGCTGCCGCGCCAGGCGTTCTTCGCCCCGGTCGAACACGTGCCCGCCGAGCGGGCCGCGGGGCGCATCGCCGCGGAGACGATCAGTCCGTACCCGCCGGGCGTCCCCGTCGTGGCCCCCGGTGAGGTCGTCACCGACGCGGTGGTGGACTACCTGCGCAGCGGTGCCGAGCACGGCGTCCTGATCCCGGACGCGGCCGACGCGTCGGTGCGCACGCTGCGGGTCGTGGCGCGCGAGGCGATCCCTCGTGGGTGAGATGTTGAAGAAGTTATTTAAGTGAATTCTGAGAAAGTTGGCATGCTTTGTCCGATTCCGGTGATCCGAAAGGTGAAGGTACTCGCTCAGCTCAAGGAGATGGTGCTATGCCTTCCAAGGAAAAGGTCATCGAGGAACTGACCGGCGTGCCGAGTGTCGACATCGAGGCGGCACTCGACCCGAACGAACTCGACGGCGTCTACCGCGACAGCCGTCAGTGCGCAGCACTGGCTCTGTCCTCCGGGGCGACCAAGCTGCTGCTGTCGCCGCCGACCCCGCGCCCGAAGAAGGGCTAGTGATCGACGGGAGCAGTCAATGGAGCAGTCTGGCACTTCGACCCTCTTGAAGGGCGCGGTGCAGGACCTCGCCTCCAGTGTGGTCTCCGCCCTCCGGGGCGGAGACCACGCGCGAGCGGCCGTCACGGGGCCGGTCGACCTGGAGGAGGGAGGCCTCGCACTCGCGGCCGTCCGCGTGCTGGGAGCCGACGCGCTGCTGCCGGCCGTCCTGCTGCGGACCCCGCCCGACCCCGACGAACTGGCCGTGTTCCGCAAGTCGGTGGAGTCCTACCCGCCGCGCGCCGACGCCGCGCCCACCGTGCGGTGGAGTCACTGGGCCATGGCGCGCACCCTGCGCCGGCTCGACCCCCCGTCCGCAGCGGGAGTCACCGCCGCCGCCGAACCCGGCACCGACTGGCTCGACGGCGCGAGCTGGCAGAACCTGACCCACCAACTCGCGGTGCTGGCCCCCCTGGCCCTGCCCGGTGAGGACAGCGCCGTGGCCCGGGTGGCGCAAGCCCGCCCCGTGGACGTCGCCCGCGGCTTCGTACGCGCGGTGCGCCGCCGGGACTGGCGGCAGGCCGCCGGCGCCGGCCGCTGGCTGACCCTGCTGCACGGCGTACCCGGCACCCTCGGACTCGAAAGGGGCCTGGACTTCGTGGAGCTGATGGGCGGCCACGACCCGCTCGTCGAACTCCAGGTGTGCGCGGCACGCCACCTGCGCGCCGGAGCGCCGGTGTGACGACGGCCCAGGACACCGACATCCGGCAGGTCGCCCGGTCCGCGCTGGCCTGGGCGTCCGCCCACCGCGCGGACTTCGCCCTCGGCGAGGACGCGCTGGCCGCCGACGGCCGGGTCGACGGCAGCTGGAAGCCGCTCGGCGAACTGGCCCAGGTCTGCGCGACCGTCACCCGGCACACACCCCCCGGCGACCCCCTGCACACCTGCGCCCGCGACCTGCTGGCGTTCGCCTGGCGGCAGACGCGCGACGGCGAGCTGTTCCTCCTGCTGCAACGGCTGGAACCCTTCGCCACCTACCCGCTGGAGGTCTACGCGGGCCTGGCCGCGGCCGGATTCCGGCATCCCGCCTACGAAGCGGCCACCGCCACGGTGGCCCGCACCCGCGGCTGGCGGCTCACCGAGCAGGAACCCACCCGGCGCCTGGGCGTCCTCGCAGCGGAGGAACGCGGCGGCGTCGCCCCCCGCGAGCCCGGCGAACAGGCCCTGCGCCGCACCTGGCTCGGGGGCCTGCCGGAACCCTGGACCTTCGAGCGGTCCGCCGGATACGCCCTCACCCACGTGGTCTTCCACCTCACCGACTGGGGGCGAGCCCCCGGGACGTTCCCCGCCGACCTGACCGCCTACCTCGCCGACTGGCTGCCGCCCTGGCTCGACACCTGCCTGGACGCGCGCATGTGGGACCTGAGCTGCGAACTGCTCGCCGTGGCCGCGAGCGTGCCCGGCCTGCCGGACGACGCCGTCCCCGACGGCGCCTGGGAGCGGATCGCGGCCGCACGGGACGCGTCCGGCGCGCTCCCCGAGGAGGGTGAGGCGGACGACCCCGACCGGTACTTCGCGCAGCACTACCACTCCACCCTCATGGCGGCCTTCGCGGCGGCACTCACGGCCGGACAAGGAGCACCGGTATGACCGACACCCGTCTGATCCACACCGTCGGAGTGGGCGCCATCGAGTGGCTGTGGGCCCACCGGGACGGATTCCGCCTGGAACCCGACGTGAACCCCGAGGTCGGCTTCCTCGAACGCTTCAAGCCCGTCGGCGAACTGGCCCTGATCTGCAAGGTGCTGTTCCGTGAGGGAGTGGCCGGATCCCGCCAGGCCCAGCTCGCCCGCCAACTGCTGGACCACGCCTGGCGCGAGACCCTCGACGGCGGTGCCATGCTGGTCCGCGGCCAGCGCACCGAGCCGATCTCACCCATCCCCTTCGAGGTCTACCTCCCCTTCCGGGAACTGGGCTACAGCCGCCCGGACGTGGAGCGGGCCGCCGAACTGAACCACCGGCTCGACAGCTGGATCGCCTTCGAGACCACCCCGACCCGGCGGCTGGGCCTGTCCGCCTTCCAGCGCCGCTACGGCCTCACCCCCCGGCCGCCCGAAGCCGACCTGATCGGCGCGACCTGGCTGGCCCGCACACCCGAACCCTGGACCGTCGAGGGCCACATCGCCTACGACGTCACGCACACCGTCTTCCACCTCACCGACTGGGGTGAGAACCCGGACGGCCTGCCCCCGGACATCGCCGACTACCTCGCCACCTGGCTGCCGGTCTGGATCGACGACTGGCTGGACCTGGAGCGCTGGGACCTGCTCGGCGAACTCCTCGTGGTCGACGCCTGCCTGCCCCGCCCCACGCTGGACGAACGGGCCTGGCAGGCCTTCGCGGGCGCGCAGCGGCCCGACGGTGCGATGCCCGCCATCCGCACGATGCCCGAGGGAACGCCCGACGAGGTGTTCGACATCGTCTACCACCCGACCCTGGTGGCCGCCTTCGCCTCGGTCCTGGCGACGTCCCGGGCCCTGTCCGGTCTCGTACAGGCGTCATGACGACCCGTCGCCGACCGCGGCCCTGGCCGGGCGCGCTCGACCCGCTCGACCAGCTCGACCCGCTCGACGGCGAGGAGCCGGGTGTGGTGCCGACCGCCCGGGCGACGGACGTGCGTGCGCTCCTCCCGGAGACCGGGCGGGGCGAGCGGGAGCCGGCCGGGGAACTCGCGGACGCGGTCGCCGCGTCCGACGCGCCCGACGTCGTCTTCGCCCTCTCCCGCGACGGCCACCGCACCGTCCTCAGCGGCGGCACCGGCCCGCCCCCGCCGGTGCCGCGCGAGGACCTGCGCTACGAGATCGGCTCGGCCACCAAGACCTTCACCGGACTGCTCCTGGCCCGGCTGATCCACGCCGGTGAACTGACCGGAGAGGAACCGGCCGGCACCCTGCTGGACGGCGGGCGGACCGCCGGCCGGGACCCGGTGACGCTCGCCCACCTCATCACCCACACCTCCGGGCTCCCCGCCCTGCCCCCCGGATTCCTCCGACGGGCCCTGCCCGCCTGGCACACCAACCCCTACGCCCGCTTCCCCGCCGACCGCGTCGTCGACGCCTATCTGCGCCACCGGCCACGTCGCCGCCCCGGCACCCGCTGGTGCTACTCCAACTACGGCGTCGCCGTCCTGGGCCACGCGCTGGCCGCCGCGACCTGCACCCCGTGGGAGGACCTGCTCACGGACCTGGTGCTGCGCCCGCTCGGCCTACGGGCCACGACCCTGCGCGCGGACGACACCGGGTTCGACGCCTCCGGGCACGGCAAGGACGGGGCGGCGCCCGTACCGGCCTTCGACGCCGGGGGCTTCCAGGCGGCGGGTGCCGTCCGGGCCACCCCGGACGACCTGCTCACCTTCGTGGAGGCCCAGCTGCGCCCCGATGCCGCGCCGGCGGAACTGGCCGGGCCCCTGCGTGCGGTACGCCGCCCCGTGCTCCGGCGGGGCCTGACGCACCGCCACGTGCACACCGTCGCCTGGTTCCGTCACCCCACCGACGGCGGGCCGATGTACTTCCACAGTGGCGCGACGCTGGGCCAGCAGGCGTTCCTGGGCTTCCGGCCCGACACCGGCACGGCGCTGGTCGCCGTCTGCACCCGCCGCTTCCGCGCCCACGACCCGTTCGTCGCCACCGCGTACGCGCTGCTCGCCGAGGACCGGCCGGACGGGCTCGGCGCCGACGGCGTGTGCCGCGCCGGCGCCGGACAGCCCTGACCGCTCGTCACACCCGCTGCCACAGGGCCGGGGTGCCGGCGGGCGCCCACGGGCCCTGGGCCTGGTGGCTCTGCAGGCACTGGTAGCGCACACCCGCGTGCGTGACCATGGCCCCGGCCTCGTAGACCCGGCCTGCGGCCCACGTCTGGGCGGCGTTGCCCTGCGGCTCCGGGGTCTCCGCCTCGGCCGTCGTCAGGGTGAGGCCGAACTCGCTGAGCAGCGCGTTGATCGGCTGGTAGAAGGTGGTGCCGCCGGACGTGCAGTCGCCGGAGCCGCCGGACGTCACCCCCTGCGCCTGCGCGCCCGAGACGTACGGCCCGCCGGAGTCACCCGGTTCGGCGCACACCGTCGTCCGGGTCAGCCCGTCCACCCTGCCCTCGGCGTAGCTGACGCTCGTGTCGTGCTGCTCGACCGTGCCGCAGTGCCACCCCGTGGTGGAGCCCGAGCGGCAGATCGCCGCCCCGACCAGGGCCTGGACCGACCCGGCGATCTCGACCGTCTGCCCGCCCTCGCCCCTCACGTTCGGCGTGGCCTTCCAGGGGTCGACGACGGCCACCCACGACATGTCCTTGCCGGGGAACACGGAGGCCTGGAACGTGCCCTGGTCGGCCTGGTTGTGGCCGGTCGTCTTCGCGCCCGCCTTGCCGCAGTGACCGGCCGAGGCGAAGCCCTCCTGCTCGCCCTTGGTGACGGAGAAGCCGACGGAGCAGCGGGCGGTGCCGTCGATGTAGTAGGCGTCTCCGCCGACGACGTCCTCCATGAGCCGCGGCCGGTCCGCCCTGATCCGTACGCCGACGCCCTTGGCGTCGAGGCCGGCGGCCTTGACGAACGCCGCGGCCGCCTTCTTGCTCGCGGCCTCCACCACGACGCGGTTGGCCGGGATGTCGACGTACCACAGGGGCGTCTTGCCGGTGCCGACCCGGGCGGCGGCCGCGTCCAGCTTCTGCTTGGCGGCCCTGAGGTCGCCCAGCGTCTTCTGCACGACGGCCGCCTTCGCGCCCTGCGCCTCGATGGCGGGCACGTCCGCGGCGTCCGTGGTCGCCACCATGAGCTCCTGCGACGTCGAGCCGCGCAGCCAGGCCCCGGCGAAGCGCTCGCCCAGGGCGTTGCGCAGCCGTCCCGCCCGGGTGCCCGCCTCCGCCTCGTTGACCAGCCGTCGCGACGCCTGCGCCGGGGTCAGCCCGAGGTCGCGCTCCAGGGCGCGCAGCATCGGGGCCGACGGCCGGTCGGCGCCGAGGGTCTGGGCGGCCGAGGGCAGCGGGCCCGCCGCGGGGGTCGGTTCGGCCGCCACGGCGGCGGGGATCCCGGTGGCGACGAGCGCGCCGAGCGCGGTCAGCGCCACCCGGCGCCCGGTCACGGCATGTCTGTGGACCATACGATTGTCTCCTTCGAGCGGGGTCTCGGGCAGGGGTGATCATGTGGAGCTCGGGCAAGGCCTAGCCGCTCCGGCCCGCGGTGATGCCCCGGGCCGCCGCGGTTCGCGCCCAGGTGCCGGGAAGGGCGCCATGTGCAGTACGGGGCCGGAGGACGGGGGGCGAGGGGGGCTCAGGCGGACTGCAGGCCCTGCGCTCCCACTTCGGTGACGAAGGACGCGGTCGTCGAGATGCCGGCCCCGGGCGTGGTGATGGCCGGGACGGTCCGGAAGTCGACCTGGGCGTTGTCGCGGCCCAGTTCCACGCGGACGTAACCGCGCCGGCCGTCGAAGTGCTTCATGTGCGGGTTGGCCTTCATGTACGTGTCCCAGTCGGCCGGCTTCTCGGTGCCGTTCCCGCCGCTGGCGACCGAGGTGCAGGTGAACTCCGTGCCGACCGTCTTGGACGCCGGGTCGTCGAAGTTCTCCTTGATGTCGAAGGCGTAGCCCACGTGGACGTCCCCGGTGAGCACCATCCAGTTGTCGACGCCCGCCGCCTTGGCGCCGGCCATGACGCGGTCGCGGGAGGCCCGGTAGCCGTCCCAGGCGTCCATGGAGACCCGGGCGGGTTCGGTCAGGTCGAACTTGCGCTGGGAGAAGCACACCTGCTGGGGCAGCACGTGCCATAGCGCGTTCGACTGCTGCCAGCCGTCCAGCAGCCAGCGTTCCTGATCGGTGCCGGTGAGGGTGCGGGCCGGATCGTCCGACTCGGGGCCCGGCGCGTGCGGCCGGTCGTTGAAGGCCTGGTCGGAGCGGTACTGGCGGGTGTCGAGGATGTCGAACTGGGCGAGTGAACCCCAGGCCAGCCGGCGGTACAGCCGGGCGTCGGGCCCGTTGGGCAACTGCTCGGCGCGCAGCGGCTGGTTCTCCCAGTAGGCCCGGTACGCGGCGGCCCGACGCAGCAGGAACTCCTCCGGGGGGCTGCCCTTCTCGTCGTACGCGCCCGCGTAGTTGTTCTCCGTCTCGTGATCGTCCCAGGTGAGGACGAACGGGTGCTGGGCGTGCGCGGCCTGCAGATCCGGGTCGCTCTTGTACAGCGCGTAGCGCAGCCGGTAGTCCGCGAGCGTGGTCGCCTCGTGGTTGAACACGTCGGGCAGTTTGCGGTCGGTGTAGCGGCGGGCCCCGCCGGCGGAGTCCACGGCGTACTCGTACAGGTAGTCGCCGAGGAAGAAGACCACGTCGACGTCTTCCTGCGCCAGATGCCGGTGGGCGGTGTAGTAACCGTCCTGGTAGGCCTGGCAGGCGACGGCGGCCAGCCGCAGGGTGTCGGTGTCGGAGCCCGGGGCCGGGGCGGTGCGGGTGCGGCCGACGGGGCTGATCCAGGTGCCCACCCGGAACCGGTAGTAGTACTCGCTGTCCGGCCGCAGGCCCTTGACGTCGACGTGCACGCTGTGGGCGTACTCGGGGTGGGCGGTGGCCGTGCCCTCGTGCTCGACGATGACGAACCACTCGTCCAGGGCCACTTCCCAGGAGACCTCGACCCGCTCCTGGCCGAGACCGCCGCCCTCCGTGAACGGCTGGGGCGCGAGCCGGGTCCACAGGAGCACCGAGTCCGGCAGCGGGTCCCCGGAGGCCACGCCGAGGGTGAAGGGGTTGTCGGTGATCCGGGCCGCGTCGAGCTCGGGAGCGGCGGTGACGCCGCGGGCGGGCCGGTTGGTGGTGAACGCGAGCATCGTGGCGGCCGCCGCGACGGTCAGGAAGCGCCGGCGGGCGAGGCGGGGTGCCGCCCTGCGCAGTACGGCGTCGTGCGGGGAGAAGGCATGCTCGGTGACTGTCCTGTGACGGCCCGTCAGCGCCATCTGATGTCCTCTCGTACGGGGCACGTGCGCCCCGGGCGGACGCGTGGGGACATCGACGTGCGGAGCGCGGAGTTCGCATGCTAAGCTCAAAAATTCCCTTCACCGGGCACGCCGTGGGGGGGGTTCAACCCACCGGGGGTCCGGGTGCGGCTCGGTGGCCGCGGCTTGGGGAACTGAGACCGGCCGCGGGCTACCCCGGGCGGCGGAAAGGGGGGAAGCGGGGAACGGGCCCGCTCAGTGGGCCTGTTGGGCGACGGAGCCGCTCGCGGCGGGCTCCCGGACCGGCAGGTGGTAGACGTGGAAGGCCCGTCCGATGACCGGCTGGGCGACGTTGCGCACCCGCACACCGCCGCTCGTCATGCCGTGTTCGGTACCGGCGTGCGCGTGCCCGTGCACCGCGAGGTCGGCGCCGGCCGTGTCGATCGCCTCGGCCAGCAGGTAGCTGCCCAGGAACGGGTAGATCTCCAGCGGCTCGCCCGCGAGGGTGTCCGCGACGGGGGAGTAGTGGGTCAGGGCGATCCGCGCGTCACAGCCCTCCTCGGTCAGTCGCTCCAGCGCGCCGCGCAGCCCGTCGGCGCTCCGCCGGGAGTACCGGACGAACTCCTTCATGACCGGCTCGCCGAACTCCCCGGCGCAGCGGCCGACGAAGCCGCCGCCGAACCCCTTCGTCCCGGCGACTCCGATCCGCGCCCCGCCGCTCTCCACGACCGTCGCCTGCCCCTCCAGGACGTGGACGCCGGCGTCCCGGAGGATCGCCGTGACCTCGTCCGGCCGGTCGTCGTGGTGGTCGTGGTTGCCGAGGACGGCGACGACCGGAACGGCCAGGTCCTGAACTTCCCGGGCCACCACCCGCATCTCCTCGGGCGTGCCGTGCCGGGTGAGGTCCCCGGCCAGCAGCAGGAGGTCGGCGCACTCGGGCAGGGTCTCGAAGGCGGGGCGCAGCACGCCCTGGCTGTCGGGCCCCATGTGGATGTCTCCGACGGCTGCGATGCGGATCATGAGAGTTCCTCCGCATGGTCGGGGGAGGACGCCTCGGTGACCACGAGGTCGCTGTGTACGGGGAAACCGGTGAGCTCCTCGTGGACGGTGCGCAGGATCTCGTCGCGGCAGGGCGCCGAGGGCACGGTGCCGGTGAGCAGGACCGACCCGCCCCGGGCCTCGACCCGTACGCCCAGTTCGCCGAGCTCGCCCGAGGCGAGGCGGTCCTGGACGTGGGCGATGCGGTAGTCCAGGTTCTCGGCCGGCGGCCCGCCGCCCGCGTCCTGGGGACCGTGGGTGCTCATGGGTGCTCCTTCAGATGACGTTCAGACGCTCCAGCAGGAAGAAGAAGGCCGCCGGCATGGGCTCGTCCCCGCACTCGCGCCGGACCCTCTCCCAGTCGACCTTCTCCCGCAGGGCGCGTGCGATGGGCAGGGCCGCCCCGAAGTCGCAGTGGTGCTCCGAGAACGCGGCGGTCAGACTCCACAGCAGATCGGTCGGGGCCAGCACGGGCATGCGCACCGAGTCGACCGGGAGCTCCTCCGCCCGCTCCAGCATGTCCGCGCCGACGGGCCGGTGCGCCAGCTCGAAGATGAGGTCGACCTGCTGGCCGAAACACGTGGCTTTGATCAGCCAGTCCTCCGGCGGGGTGTAGACCGTCAGTCCGGCCTCGTGCAGCGTGGCCGCCACCGCTTCCGCGTCCTCGGGACGGATCGCGAAATCGACGTCGTGCTGGAGGTTCTTCTCACCGCCGTGGGCGTACGCCGCCACGCTGCCGGCCAGCGCGAACAGGTGCCCCTTGCGCTTCAGCAGGGCGCCGACCTGTTTGGCCGCCTCCAGCAGCGCCTGGTTGCGGTCCTGCGGGAGCTCCTGCAGCGGCTGGTCCGCCTGTGGATCCTGTGGTGGCGCGGGCTCGGCACCGTCCGGTGCGGTCCGGAGGTCGGGGATCCCCGGTCGCCGGACGAGCGTCGCGTCATCACCGTTCTGCGTCATGACCACTCCTTCGCCGCACCGGACGCTCCGCTCCCGTGCGGGGTCCGGACCCGAGACGGCCTCGTGTGCCTGCACTGAGTACCCGGCGCTCCCGGCCCGACACGGACGGCTTCCACGCACCGCCGGACACCGGGACGGTCCTCGGGCGCGGCCCGGCAGTGCGGCCGAGCAAGAAAAGCGCATACATGATGAAAGACGGAATATAGGGCGAAAGACGGGAAAACCGGTTCGCACCGCTGGGCAACGCGCTTGTGGAGGTCACCATGAACCAGGAGACATCACGTTCGTCCGATCTTCCGCAGCCGTTGCGGGCCGTGGCCTCGGGACTGCGGCACCTGCCGGGCGCGGAGCGGGTCGGCCGGGTGACCACGGACGCGCTGGACCGGATCGGCGCGGTCTCGCCGCGCGGCCGCCGGATGGCCGTCTACGCCGGCGCCGGGGTGCTCGGCGTGGCCGGAGTGGTGGAGTGGCCCGTGGCGGTGACCGGCGCCGCCGTCGCCTGGCTGACCCGGCCACGGCCCGGACAGCAGTCCGACGGCACGTCACCGAACGGCGGAACACGCACCGGCACACCGGGCGAGCGCCGATCCGGCGACGCCGCCCCGCAGGACGAGGACACCTCCGCGTACGGCCCCGGCGGCAGACTGGCAGCCTCCCACTACCGGCAGGAGCGGCCCGAACAGCACGTGCACGAGCAGCCCGCCAAGGTCGGTGACACCGCCACCGCCTCCGCCCTGAAGCAGGTCGCCGAGGCCACCGCCCACCACGGCGAGGAACAGCCGCACGGGCACGACAGCCGCTCCGCCGGCTGAACCGGGGCGGCCGCAGATGCTCACCGCCTTCGACGTCACCCCGCTGGTCGGGGCCGTGGCCGGGGCCGCCGCCGGCGCCGCCCGCAGCACCGCCCGGTCGGTGGCGTCCGCCTGCGACACCACCCGCCGTGTCCGCAACGTCGCCCGCAACGCCCTGACCGGCGGGCAGCACTGGAAGGCCGGGCAGCGCCTCCACCTCGCTCTGCGGCACCCCGACGGCGACACCGAGAGGCTCGCCCGCCGGGTCGCCGAGGAACTGCTCGAGCATCCGGACGTCCTCACGGCGTACTGGGACGGAGGCCTCGGCCGCCTGGTGGTCACCGTGGCGGAGGAGGCCGTCACCGACCGCGTCACCGAGCGGGCCACCGCCCTCGCCATTCGCCTGGGCCTCGTCGAGGGCGTCGACCCGAACATCCGCGACACCAGTCATCCCGGCGACCCCGCCGAGGTGCGTGTCAGCGCGGCGGGGATCCTGTTCGACGCCGCCGGCGCGGCCGGTGCCCTGGCCGGTCGGTCCCTGCGGCTGCCTCCCACCTCGCGCGTCGTCACCGCCACCGTCACGCTGCTGCGCGAGAACCCCCGCTTCCGGGCGCTGCTCCGGCAGCGGTTCGGCACGTCCGGCATGGAACTCGTCCTCGCCGCCGCCAACGCCGCCGCCCACGGCATCGGCCAGACCCCGCTGGCCCTCGTCCTCGACGGCATCCTGCGCGGCAACCAGCTCACGGAGGCGGTGGCCAGGGCCGCGGCCTTCGAGGCGTTGCACGACGACGTCTGCCACCACCGGCGCACCAGCGTGTCCAGCCCCGCGAGCTCCCGGCCGCCCCTCAAGGTGACCCCGGCCGCCGCGTACGCCGCCCACGCCAGCACGGGCAGCGTCGTCGGCGCCGCCGCCACCCTCCTCGTCACCCACAGCGCCCGGGACGCCGCCGAAGCCGTCCTCGCCGGATCCCCGAAGGCGGCCCGCTACGGACCGGCCGCCTTCGGCGCGACCCTCGGCACCTTCCTCGCCCACGACGGAATCCTCCTGCGCAACGGAGAGCGCCTGCGGCAGCTGGAGATCGCCGACGCCCTCGTCCTGCACGCCGACGCCCTGCGCAGCCTGCGGCAGGACGACACCGACGGCCGACTGCCCGACGACCCGGTCCACCCCTTCGCCGAGGCCGTGCTGGACGCAGCCCGCCGCGCCGGGCTGCACGTCGTCATCGCGGGCGGCTCCGACCTGAAGGACATCACCCGCCTCGCCGACGAGGTCGCCCCGAGCGCCCAGCCTTTCGGAGACGTCGTACGGGCCCTCCAGGACGAGGGGCGCGTCGTCGTGACCGTCGCCCGCCTGGACGAGTCCGGCGGGGGGCACCTCGCGGCCGGGCTGCCCGCCGGCGACGTGGCCATCGCCCTCACCGACGGGCGCGCGGCCGTCTCCTGGGGCGTCGACGTCCTGGCACCGCGCGGCCTCGCCGATGTGTGGCGGCTGCTCACGGCGATCCCCGCGGCCCGGCGCGTCGGACGCCGGTCGCAGACCCTGGCCCGCGCCGGAGCCGCCCTCTCCGGGCTCCTCGTCGCCCGCGGCGGGCAACCCCCGGGCCGTCACCTGCTGTGGCCGCTCAGCCGGCACGCCCCCGTCAACATCGTCGCCGCGGGCGCCCTGCTCACCGGCTGGTACGAAGCCGTCCGCGTCGCCCGGGCCACCCCGCCCCCGCCCCGGCTGCACATCCCCTGGCACGCGCTGGAACCCCACGAGGCCCGCGACCGGCTGGCGCGCACCGACCAGGACGGCGAGCCCCGGGGCCTCTCCCTCCTCGCCGACCGCTCGCGGCAGCAGGCCCGGCGCGTGTCCCGTCACCCGGCCGTCGCCCCCGCCCGCTGGACGTGGCAGGCCGCCGGTGCCGTACGCCGCGAACTCGACGACCCGCTGACCCCCGTCCTCGCCACGGGAGCCGTCGCCTCGGCGCTGCTCGGCTCGGTCGTCGACGCCCTGCTCGTCGTCGGCGCCATGGACCTCAACGCCGTGACCGGCGGACTCCAGCGGCTGCGCGCCGAACAGGCCCTGGCCCGGCTCGCCGCCCGGCAGCAGCCCAAGGCCCGCAGGCATGACAGCCGCAAGCACACGGTCACCGTCGACGCCGCCCGGTTGCGGCCCGGCGACGAGATCAGCCTCAGCGCGGGCGACGTCGTCCCCGCCGACGCCCGGCTGCTGGAGGTCGACGGCCTGGAGGTCGACGAGTCGGCGCTCACCGGCGAGTCCCTGCCGGTGACCAAGGCCGTGGAGGCCACGCCCGGGCTCCCCGTGGCGCAGCGCACCTGCATGGTCTTCGAGGGCACCACCGTCGCGGCCGGACGGGCCACCGCCCTCGTGGTGGACACCGGCGACCAGACCGAGGCGGGCCGGGCCGTCACCCTCGCCGCCCGCACCCCGCCCCCCGCCGGGGTCCAGGCCCGGCTCCAGGAACTCACCCGCAAGGCCCTGCCGGTGACCTTCACCGGCGGTGCCGCCGTGACCGGCCTGTCCCTGCTGCGCGGAAGCCCCGTCCGGCGAGCCGTCAGCGGCGGTGTCGCGGTCGCCGTCGCCGCCGTCCCCGAGGGGCTGCCGCTCGTCGCGACCGTCGCCCAGATGGCGGCGGCCCGCCGGCTGTCCCGCCGCGGCGTCCTGGTCCGCACCCCGCGCACCCTGGAGGCCCTCGGCCGGGTCGACACCGTCTGCTTCGACAAGACCGGCACCCTCACCGAGAACAGACTGCGCCTGGTCCGCGTCGCCACCGCCGACGGCACCGTCCTCGCCACGGACGACGAACGGGCCGCGCCGATCGTGCGGCTCGCCGCGCGTGCCTGCCCGCAGGAGGAGACGGGACAGGGACGCCGTGTCGCGCACGCCACCGACGAGGCCGTCCTCGACGTCGCCCCGCCCGACCCGGGCTGGGCGCCCACCGGCGAGCTGCCCTTCGAGACCCGCCGCGGCTACGCCGCCGCCGTCGGCCGCGACGGCGACCCGGACATGGGTGAACTCCTCGTCGTCAAGGGCGCCCCCGAGACGATCCTGCCCGCCTGCCGCGACCTGCCCGGACACGCCTCCGACACCGCCCACGAACTGGCCGGGCAGGGACTGCGCGTCCTCGCCGTCGCCCGCCGCGCCTGCCGGGCCGACGACGCCGAGGCCGAACTCGACCGGCCGCTCGCCGACCTGGAGTTCAGCGGTTTCGTCGCCCTCGCCGACGTCCCGCGCGACACCTCGCACGCCCTGCTCGCGGAACTGCGCCGCTCCGGCATCCTGCCCGTCATGCTCACCGGCGACCACCCGGAGACCGCCCGCGCCATCGCGCTCCAGCTGGGCTGGCCGGAGGAGACCGAGGCGGTGACCGGCGACGAGCTCGTCGCCATGGAACGCCGCGAACGCGTCCGGGTCCTGCGCGGCGCGGGCGTCGTCGCGCGGGTCGCCCCCGAGCAGAAGCTGCACGTCGTCGAGGCCCTGCAACAGGCCGGGCGGGTCGTGGCGATGGCCGGTGACGGCGCCAACGACGCCGCCGCCATCCGCGCGGCCGACGTCGGGGTCGGCGTCGAGTCACGCGGCTCCGCGGCCGCCCGCAACGCCGCCGACCTCGTGCTCACCACCGGCGACCTGTCCGTCCTCGTGGACGCCGTCGCCGAGGGCCGGGCCCTGTGGCGCAGCGTCGCCGACGCGGTGAGCATCCTCATCGGCGGCAACGCCGGTGAGGTCGGCTTCAGCGTCCTCGGCACCCTGCTCGCCGGCGCCTCACCCCTGTCGACCCGGCAACTGCTGCTGGTCAACCTGCTCACCGACATGTTCCCGGCCATGGCCGTGGCGGTCACGCCGAGCAACGACCCCTCCACCGCGGAGCACGCGGCGACCGGCCCGATGGGCCTCGACGTCCTCGGCGCGCCCCTGCTGCGCTCCATCCGCCGCCGCGGCATCACCACCTGCCTCGGCGCGGTCACGGCGTACCTCATCGGCCGCCTCACCCCGGGCACCGAACGCCGGTCCACCACCATGGCCCTGTGCGGTGTGGTCGGGGCCCAGCTCGTGCAGACCCTCTCCCGGCGGCGCCACAGCACCCTGGTGTGGGTGACGGCCCTCGGCTCGGCCGCCTTCCTCGCGGCCCTCGTCCAGACCCCGGGCGTCAGTCACTTCTTCGGCTGCACCCCGCTCGGGCCCGTGGCCTGGGCCGGAGTCGCCCTGGCCATCGCCCTGTCGGCCCTGGCACCCCGCCTCGAACGGCTCAGGGCCGTCCACGCCCTCTACGACGCCGCGGCGCGACTCGCCGTGCGCCTCGACGAGCTGATCCACCAGGCCCGGCACCTGTTTAGGAGCGGGATCGCCGCCCCGGTCGCGTCGTAGCGCGGAACACGTCGTAGCGCGGAACACGAAGGAGGCCGCCACCACGAGCAGTGGTGGCGGCCTCCTCACACCCGGTCAGACCTCGCCGCGCCAGGCGCCGGTCTCCGTCCCGCGGGCCTCCATGAACTGCTTGAACCGCTTCAGGTCACCGGAGACCTGCCGCTGCACGAAGCCCAGCTTGTCGCCGACCGTCTCGGCCACGCCGCTGGGGTCGAAGTCCATCTGCAGCATGACCTTGGTGGTGTCGTCCTTGATGCGGTGGAACGTCACCACACCGGCCTGCCGCGCCTCGCCGCCCACGGTGGTCCAGGCGACCCGCTCGTCCGGGACCTGCTCGGTGATCTCCGCGTCGAACTCCCGCGCCTGTCCGCCGACCTTCGTCACCCAGTGCGTGAGGGTGTCGGTGCGCTGCTCGATGCGCTCGACGCCGTCCATGAACTCAGGGAAGGACTCGAACTGCGTCCACTGGTTGTACGCGGTGTGCACCGGCACGCGGACCTCGATGGATTCCTCTACCTGCGACAAGGCGAAACCTCCCTTTCTCGTGTGTGAGCGACGCACGGGTACCAGATCTCGCGCCGCTCACTCGTCGTCATCCCAACTCGCCCGACCAGGTGTCTTTTCCGGTTTTGCTGGTACCCGGCCCGGAACTACGGACCGGGAGGTGATCGCCATGGAGGAAACGCACCGCACGGCCCCCGCCGCTTCTCGCCCGGGAAGCGCGCCGGCGGCCGGTGACGAACCGGTGGGCGAGCTGGTGCAACGGGCCACCGAGCAACTGACCGACCTGGTGCGCGGCGAGATGCGCCTCGCCCAGGCGGAGATGACCGAGAAGGGCAAACGCTTCGGCAAGGGCGGCGGCCTGTTCGGCGGGGCCGGCGTGCTCGGCTTCGTCACCCTGCAGGCCCTGGTGGCCACGGCGATCGCCGCCCTGGCCGTCCCGCTGCCGGTGTGGGCGGCGGCGCTGATCGTCACGGGCGTGCTGGCCCTCGCCACCGGCCTGACGGCGCTGGCCGGCCGCAAGGAGATACGCGGCGCCACTCCGCCCGCCCCGCAGCAGACCATCGACAGCGTGAAGGCCGATGTGGCCGAGATCAAGGAGAGTGCACAGCGATGACCCAGCCCCCGCACGACGAGCCGACCGCCCGCAGCCAGGAGGAGCTGCGCGAGCAGGTCGAGCACACCCGCCACGAACTGGGCGACACCGTCCAGGCCTTGGCGGACCGGGCCGACATCAAGACCCGCGCCCGGGAGAAGGCCGTCGCGGTCAGGGAACAGGCAGGTGCGAAGGCTCAGGAGTGGAGCGGGCAGGCCAGGGCCAAGGCCGCGCAGGTCGCCCACACCGTGGAGGAGAAGCTGCCCGAGCCGGTGAAGCAGAAGGGCGCCTTTGCTGCTCAGGGCGCCAAGGAGAAGGCCGCACAGGCGGAGCAGGTCTGGCAGGACAAGGCCCCGCAGTCGGTGCGCGACCACCGCGCGGCGCTGCTCGCCGGTGCGGGCGCCGTCCTGGTGGCCGTCCTGCTGATCCGCCGCCGCGGAAGCCGCTGATCCGCCGTCGCTCGAACCGCTGACCGACAGCGGCACCCGGGCCCCGTCACCGCGCGGTGACGGGGCCCGGGCTTGCGTGACGGGTGACCGGACGGCAAGGTCGGGTGCCGTGGCCACCTTGCTGATCGTCCATCACACGCCCTCGCCGAACTGCCAGGCGCTGTTCGAAGCCGTCGTCTCCGGGGCGACGGACCCCGAGATCGAGAACGTCCGGGTCGTCCGCGTGCCCGCACTGTCCGCCACCGCCTCCGACGTCCTCGCGGCCGACGGCTTCCTCCTCGGCACCCCCGCGAACCTCGGCTACATGTCCGGCGCCCTCAAGCACTTCTTCGACCAGGTCTACTACCCCTGCCTGGACGCCACCCGGGGCCGCCCCTTCGGCTACTGGGTGCACGGCGGCAACGACGTCACCGGAGCGGTGCGCGGCATCGAGACGGTCACCACGGGCCTCGGCTGGCGCCGCGCCGCCGAGGCCGTCACTGTGACCGGCGAGCCGGACAAGGGCGACCTCGAACGGTGCTGGGAGCTGGGCGCGACGGTCGCCGCCGGACTGACGGCCTGAACCGCCGCAGGCTCAGGTCTCCTCCAGCCGACGCCGGTCCTGCTCGTCCCACGCCCGGGTGTCACGCGGCTGGGTGTACGGCTCGGCCTCCGGCGGATGCCCGCCGGCGATGGCCCGCTGGCGCACGGTCTCCGCGTCGAACTCCAGGCCCAGCAGGATCGCCAGATTGGTGATCCACAGCCAGACCAGGAAGACGATGACACCGGCCATCGTGCCGTAGGTCTTGTTGTACGAGGCGAAGTTGGCCACGTAGACCGCGAAGCCGGCTGACGCCACCATCCAGATCAGCAGGGCCAGGAAGCTGCCCGGGGTGACCCAGCGGAACCCCTTCACCTTGGCGTTCGGCGCCGCCCAGTACAGGATCGCGATCATGCTCACGACGAGCAGGACCAGCACGGGCCACTTGGCGATCGACCACACCGTCAGCGCGGTGTCGCCGATGCCCAGGGCGTCTCCGGCCTGCTGCGCCAGCTTGCCCGAGAACACCACGATCAGCGCGCTGACGACGGCCATCACCAGCAGCACGACCGTCACGCCCACCCGCATCGGCAGCAGCTTCCACACCGGCCGGCCCTCGGGCATGTCGTACACGGCGTTGGCGGAGCGGATGAAAGCCCCCACGTAGCCGGACGCCGACCACACCGCCAGCACGAGACCGACGATCGCCATCAGCGACCCGACACCGGCATTGCCCTGCAACTGGTCCACGGCCCGGGTGATGATGTCGCCCGCCGAGCCGGGCACCAGCTCACGGACGTTCTCGGTCACCTTGTCGGTGGTCGACCGGCCGGTGAGCCCCAGCATGGACACCAGCACCAGCAGCGCGGGGAACAGCGCCAGCACGCCGTAGTAGGTCAGCGCGGCGGCGCGGTCGGTGAGCTCGTCGTCCTTGAACTCCCGCACACTGCCCTTGAGGACCGCGCCCCACGACTTCCGGGGCAGCTCGGTCGGCGAGTCCGGCGCCGCGCGCTCCACCGAGGGATCCGGCCCCGGTTCGTCGAACGCGGCGGCGGCGTCTTCCCGGCGCTCTTCGGCGGAACCGTCCCGGCGCTCCGCATCGACGGCCTCCCGGTGCTCCGCTCCCTCGCCTCCGCCGCGGCCGGCTCCGGCCGTGTCCGGGCGCTCCTCGGCGGCGGCCTCCCCGGGCCCGGCCCCGGAGGCGCCCTGACGGTCCGCCTCCACCGTTTCCCGGCGGTCGGCCTCCACTGTGCCTCGGCGGTCCGTCCCGGACCCCGGGGGCGGGCTCCCCGGAGGCGGGGCTTCCGGCTCGGCGTGTTCTTTTCGTCCCGGGATATGCAGCTTCACCATGTGAGACGGGTAACCCCGGGCCGGGCCCTTAAGCCGCACACCTGCAAGACCGAGCCGCACGACACGTTGAGAAAGCGCTCCCACGGGCACGATGCCGCCATGACCACCTCACCCGCCGTCCGTCCTTACCGTTCCGGGGACCGCCCGGCCCTGGACGACATCTGTGTCCGTACCGCCCACCACGGCGAGGACAGCCGCCCCCACTACGAGGATCCGGCCCTCTTCCCGGCGACGTTCGCGGCGCCGTACGTCCATCTGGAGCCGGAGCTGGCCTTCGTGCTGGACGACGGGCGGGGGGAGGCGGTCGGCTACATCGTCGGAACGGCCGACACGCCGCGCTTCGCCGACGCCTTCCGGACCAGGTGGCTGCCCCTGGTGGCCGACCGCCACCCGGAACCGTCCGGCCCCCCGCAGACTCCGGACGAGGCGCTGGCGGCGATGCTGCACCACCCCGAACGGATGGTCCTGCCGGAACTGACCGGCCACCCCGCCCATCTGCACATCGACCTGCTGCCCGCATGGCAGGGCCGCGGGTACGGGCGGCGCCTGATGCGGACCTTCCTGCAGGCGCTGCAGGACGGGGGAGTCCCCGCCGTCCACCTGGCGATGTCCAAGGCCAACACCCGGGCCAGGGCCTTCTACGACCGTCTGGGCTTCCACGAGATCGATGTCCCCGAGCCGGGTGAGGCCACCTTCCTCGGGCGCTCCACGAAGGACCTCGACCGGCTCTGACCGCCGCGGAAGTGGCGCAAACCCGCGTTGCCGAGCCGTGCCGGCGGGAGCAGTCTGCTGTGAAGTGGGAGCGCTCCCACTCTGCAACATGACCGAAAGCACGCCCGAGGCGTGCGCGATCGCGAGCCCGCACTCGGTCAACCCCCACACCGGAAAGAGGAGATCATGGATTGTCATGGTCACGCCCGGGCAACGCGGCCCGGGTCCCGTCCGACGCTCGCCCTGAGCGCGCTGGTCGCCGTACTGCTCAGCCTCGTCCCGTGGAGCGGCACCGCCGTGGCCCACGGCTCGGTCGTCGACCCGGCCTCCCGCAACTACGGCTGCTGGCAGCGCTGGGGCAACGACCACCTCAATCCCGCCATGGCCCAGCAGGATCCCATGTGCTGGCAGGCGTGGCGGGCCGACGCCCATGCCATGTGGAACTGGAACGGCCTGTACCGCAACGGTTCCGCCGGCAACTTCCCGGCCGTCGTCCCCGACGGCCGGCTGTGCAGCGGCGGCCGGACCGAGGGCGGCCGGTACAACTCCCTCGACGCGGTCGGCGCCTGGAAGACGACGGACATCACCGGGAACTTCACGGTGAAGCTGTACGACCAGGCCAGTCACGGCGCCGACTACTTCCTGGTGTACGTCACCCGGCAGGGCTTCGACCCCACCAGCCGGCCGCTGACCTGGAACGACCTCCAGCTCGTCAAGCGCACCGGCAGGTACGCGCCGAGCCAGAACTACGAGATCCCCGTGAGCACTTCGGGGCTGAGCGGCCGGCACGTCGTCTACACGATCTGGCAGGCCTCGCACATGGACCAGACCTACTTCCTGTGCAGCGACGTGAACTTCCGCTGACCGGCTCGGCCCCGCCGGAGAGCCCGTCCGGCGGGGCCCCGGCCGTGCGGCCTTCATGAGAGTTCTCCGAAAATTTTCGGAGGGAGTGAACACGCGGGTGCTCCCGTACGTATGGGGCGAGGGGATTTTCATGCCCGGTACGCCACAAGCGCAGGAGAGCACCCTTGGGACGCAACACGCGAAGACGCCCTACAGGCCCACGACGCGCGACCTTCGCCGCATTCGCACTGATCCTCGGCGGAGGCGGGCTGATGGCCGCGAACGTCTACGCCTCGGCCACGGGCGGTGATTCGGGCGCCGACTCCGCCCGGACACGGTCCGGCGCGGGGGCCCGGACCGGGGGCGCCACGATCGACTGCCCCGATGTCGGCAGCAAGCTGACCTCGGTCCCCGAGCAGGCCCGGGAGGAGGTCGACAAGGAACTCGCCCTGCTGGACGAGCAGATCGCCCAGGCCTACCAGCGGCTGAGCGAATCGGCGCAGCAGACGCAGCAGGATCCCGGCTTCGCCGACAGCGCGGTCGTCAATCCGCTGAAGGAGAAGCGGGCCGCGACCCTCGAGCGCATCGCGATCGCCATCGACCGCGTCGGTGACCGCCCCGAAGGCCTGGAGGCCCTCGCCGCCTGCACCGTCCAGGACGGCAACCAGGCCCCCGCGCAGGGTGCAGGCCAGGACGCCGGAGCCGGCCAGCAGCCCGGCCAGGGGCAGGCGGACCAGGGTGAGCAGAACGGCCAGGGCCAGGGCGCCAACGGCGGGCAGGCGGGCAACGGCCCCGTCGCCGCCGACTTCGCCGACATCAAGAGCGTCCAGCCCAATGTGAACACCCCCCGGCCGGAGGGCAACGCCTCCCGGGGCTCCTTCGCCACCAGCTGCGGTGTGAACGAGAACGGGCTGTTCAACTCCGACAACGTCATCGTCGCCCCGGGTGTCACCAACGGCGCCCACCACTTCCACGACTACGTCGGCAACCAGTCCAACAACGCCTTCGCCAGTGACCAGGACCTCGCGAAGGCCGAGACCAGCTGCGCCGACCAGGGTGACAAGTCGTCCTACTACTGGCCCGTGGTGCGCCTGCAGAACGGTGCCCAGGAGCAGGACGCCCAGAAGCCGGGCGGCGGCATCGAGGGCAACGCGGGCGAGATCGTGACGCCGAAGCAGGTCACGCTGACGTTCGTCGGCAACCCGCGCGAGAAGGTCACCGCCATGCCGCGGCTGCTGCGCATCATCACCGGCGACGCCAAGTCGTTCGTCAACGGCCCCGCCAACGCGAACGCCTCCTGGAGCTGCACCGGCTTCGAGGACCGGCAGTTGAAGGACAAGTACCCGCTGTGCCCGCAGGGCAGCGACGTCGTACGGACCTTCACGTTCCAGAGCTGCTGGGACGGCCGCAACATCGACAGCGCCAACCACCGTACCCACGTGGCGTTCGCGGACGCCGCCGGGAACTGCCCGTCCGGCTTCCGCCCCATCCCGCAGCTCGTCCAGCGCATCGTCTACGACATCGACGCGCCGAGCCTTGAGGACGGCGGCCGTACGACACCGCTGTTCGCGGTCGACTCCTTCCCGGAGCAGCTGCACAAGCCGGTCACGGACCACGGCGACTTCATCAACGTCTTCGACGAGGATCTGATGGGGGACATGGTCGACTGCATCAACGACGGCCGTAAGTGCGGGGCCGGAGCGGACGGCGGGCAGAACCCGGCGCCGGGCGAGGAGCCGGAGGAGCAGCCGACCAAGTCGCCGGAGGCCCCCCAGGAGGAGCCGACGAAGTCGCCGGAGGCCCCGCAGGAGGAGCCGACCAAGTCGCCGGAGGCCCCGCAGGAGCAGCCGACGAAGACGCCCGACGCCCCGCAGAACGGCGACGGCGGCGGCAAGCCCGGAGACACGGGCGACGACGGCGACGACGGCGCCGGCACGCCCGGTGACAAGGGCGAGGGCGACAAGGGCGGCGACGGCAAGGGCGAGGCCACCGAGCCCCCCGCCGACAAGCCCGAGCCCGGGGACGCGTCCACCGCTCCCGGCGCCCCCCGGCCCGAGGTGAAGGCCACCGACCAGGCGGACGGCGACGCCGATGGCCAAGGCGGCGGTGCGAAGGACGAGGGCGACGACGCGGACGGCAGCATCGGCGACTCCCAGGCCGTCGGCACGGCGACCAGTGCCGCGCCGACCCCGTCGGCCCCGTCCCGGACCGAGCCGCAGGCGGTCGGTCAGGGCGGCCTGGCCGACACCGGAGCCCAGCTCTGGCCGGCCGCGGCGGGCGCCGTCCTGGTCATCGAGGGATTAGTATTACTGCGCCGGGTGCGGAGGTGATATGAGAAAATC
>NZ_JBHWFG010000056.1:0-26265 GCF_042733745.1 Streptomyces sp. NPDC059696 | reverse complement strand
CGTGCGTCGGAAGGTGCGGCGCCGTGAGGGCTCGTCGCGCAGTTCCCCGCGCCCCTGACCGGGGCGGTCCGTGCGTCGGAAGGTGCGGCGCCGTGAGGCCCCGTCGCGCAGTTCCCCGCGCCCCTGACCGGGGCGGTCCGTGCGTCGGAAGGTGCGGCGCCGTGAGGGCTCGTCGCGCAGTTCCCCGCGCCCCTGACCGGGGCCGTTCCGTGCGGCGCCGTCGTCGCGTGGTTTTCCGCGACCCTGACGGGGGCGGCCCGGCTTCTCCTTCTCCTTGTTGGGGGGTGTCGGCTATTAGTGTTCGGCTGCATGTGTGCGTCGGGAGGGGCAGTCGTGGGTGAGGAAGCGGTCGATCTGATTCGCCTGGAGGGCGAGGGCGGCAGCGTCGTTCTGCGGATTGTGGGGCGGGAGGGGGGCGGTGTTCTGGTCGGGGAGTTCCTCGTCGAGACGCCTTTCGTGCGGGGCGGCCTCAAGACCTGGATCTCTCCCGAGGACCTGCGGCAGTGGCAGCAGGCCCTGGACTCGCTCGACGCGGGGCGGGACATCGCCTGGCGCGAGGGGCAGCGCGCTCCGTGGCTGTTCGTCGACCTCGACGAGGACGACGACCGGTGCCAGGTCACGATCAAGGACCACTCGGCGTCCCTGACGACCGTCACGGTCACCGTCCCCCTGGTCGACGCCTGGTTCGACGACGCCTACCGACGCCTCGACCTGGTCTGGGAGACCTGGCCCGCGGAGGTCTGAGCCCGTCCCCGGCCATCACCCGTCCGGGCCCGTCATCCCCGTCCTCCCCCTCCCCCACGCGATAATCAGGGCATGTCCACCCCGTCCCCCGTCCCCGAGCCCGTCGGTCGGCTGCTCGGGGAGTTGCCGGCCGTGGGGGCGGGCTACTCGCTCCTGCTCGCCGGGAGCTACGCCGCGCTGGCTCACGGACTGGTGGAGCGGGCCGGGCGGGAGGTGGACGTGGCCACCGGGCATCCGGCGGCGATGGAGACCGTCGCGGACGCCGTGCGGACCGGGCTGGTCGGACGCGGCTGGCTCGTGCAGACCCTGGAGGCCGGGCCGCTGTCCGCCCAGTTCCTCGTGACCGACGCGCCGAGCGGCACCGCGTGCGAGCTCGCTCTCCGCAAGGAGGTGCTGTGGCGTCCGCCCGTGGAGACGGAGCTCGGGCCGGCGCTCGCCCTGGACGATCTGGTCGGCACCCGGGTGCGGGACCTGGCCGACCGGGGCCTCGCCCGCGACCTGGTCGACGTGCACGCCGCCGCGGCCCGCTGGAGCCACCCCGAACTCGAGGAGCTGGGCCGCCGCCACGCCCCCGACACCTTCGACCTCACCGACCTCCAGGCCCGGCTCACCGGCACGGACTGGCTCGACGACCGGGCGTTCACCGTCCACGGTCTCGACGCCACCGCCGTCCCCGGGCTGCGCCGCTGGGCCCAGGAGTGGGCCGACGACATCGCCGAACGCCTCATCGAGGGCGAGGCCCCGGACGAGGAGTGAGCACACCCCGGCACGGCGACTGACCGGTCGGTACCCTGACCCGATGGGGAACGGGGCAGCCGGGCAGATGGGGGTCGTCGCCGCGCTGGTGCGCACGGCGTTCCTCGTCGACGGTGTGTACGCGGACGTCGGCCGGGCGTACGGACTGACGCCGCAGCAGGGGCAGTTGCTGTGCGTGTTGCTGCCGCAGCCGTGCGGGATGGGCGAGTTGGGCGAGACGCTCGGGCTGGCGAAGTCGAGCCTGACCGGGCTGGTGGACCGGACGGTACGGCGTGGGCTGGTGCGGCGGGAGGCCGACCCGCGCGACGGTCGGGCCGTGCGGGTGGGGTTGACGGACGAAGGGGCCGCGCTCGCCGGGAAGTTCCACGCCGAGACCTGCCGTCGTTTGGAGGCCCTGCCGTCCGGGCTGAGCGGCACCGAGCGGGACCGGCTCGCCGTCCTGCTGTCACGGGTCGTCGTGGACAACGCCGTGCCCGAGGTGTTCGGCACCTCACCGACCTGAGCCGTTCAACACCTCACCGGCCCGACTCCCTCCCCCTTTCCCTGCCCCCTTTCCCTGCCCCCTTTCCCTGCCCCCCTTCCCTTTCCCTTTCCCTGCCCCTCCCCCTGCCCCTTCCGCCCGCTTCTCCGCCCGCTTCAGCCACAGCGTCATCCCCGCCGATCCGACGGCCATCGCCGTCATCGCCCCGGCCGGGGACGTGAGGTGGGCCATCGATCCGGCGAGCGCCGCCGCCACCCCCTGCAGCGTGAGCATCCCCGCCGAGTGCAGCCCCAGCGCGTGCCCCGTGAGGTGGTCGGGGGTGAGGGCCACCAGTCGCTCCTGCTGCACGAGGCTCGCGCCGAACCCCACGGAGGCCAGCGTGACCGCGGCCGCCGCGAGCGGAAGGGCCGGGTGCAGCAGGAACGGCACGTACGGGACGGCCAGGAGCAGCAGGAGCGGGAAGCCCAGGCGGGGGCGGAGGCGCGCCGGGAGGAGCCGGCCCACCAGGACGTCCCCGGCGAGCATGCCCAGCGCGGCGCAGGCGAAGAGGGTGCCGGCGGCGTCGGGGGCGTAGGAGACGTAGAGGGATTCGCAGCCGACGACCAGGCCGTTGGGGATCCACAGCGCCAGATAGACGTGGCGGCGGGGCGGGGAGGACCAGAGCAGTGCGTTGGCGCGCCAGGTCGCCACCGCCGAGGGGCGGCCCGTCGTACGGGGCGGGCGGCGGGTCAGACCGAGGCGGACGACGACGGCCGACGTGCCGTACAGGGCGGCCGCCGCCAGCAGGGACAGCCGGGGGGACAGCAGCGCCACGAGGGCGCCACCGGTGGCGTAGCCGGCGATCTGCATCACGCCGCTCATCATGTTGAACACCGAGCGGCCCAGCAGATAGCCGTCCTTGGAGAGGATCTCGTTGAGCAGGCCCCAGCGCACTCCCCCGCCCACGGACTCCACCAGGCCCTGGGCGAAGACGATCGCGAAGAGTGTCCAGACGGGCAGGCCGGGCAGGGCCAGGGCGGCGGTGGCCGCGGCGAAGCACAGGGGGAGGGCCGTCAGGGCCGCGCGCGGGGGCAGCCGGTCGGCGGCGGAGAGGAGGAAGGTCGCTCCCAGCACCTGCACCAGCGACGAGCCGAACATGCTCACCGCGGACAGCAGCGGTGACTCGGTCGCCCGGTACACCAGGGTGCCCAGGGCGAGTCCGCCCATCGTCCGGGCGACCGTCTGCGCCGACGCGGCCAGGAAGAACGGGCTGAACTCGGGGGTGCGGAACAGATCGCGGTAGCTGCGCATGCGCGGAGTCTTCGACGCCTCTTCCCGCATGGTTATTGTTTCGCGCACGTGCGAAACCTCGCCGGGAGGAGGGGTGGCCCATGGGCTGGTGGCAGATCAATGCCGACACGCTCGCGAGGAGCCGGTTCGTGATCTCGCCGTTCGCCGAGGCCTTCGCGAGTCTGCGGCTGCTGCACACGGCCGAGGCGGCGCATCCCGGTGAGCGGCGGTGGCTGGAGGCGCATCTGCCGGCCTACCGGCGGCGGCTGGCGGCGGATCCGGTGACCGCGCAGCTGATCAGCGCCGGGATCGGGCGGGAGTGGACGGCGGACTTCCTCTCCCCGGCCCCGCGGGACGGGGAGAGCTTCGAGCGGGGCGTCGCACGGGTGCGGGCGGCCGACCCGGACACGGCCCGCGCCGACCTCACCGTCTCCCTGCGCGGCCCCGTCCCGGCCCGGCTGCACCGGGGCGATCTGCCGCAGCGCGCGGCGGACCTCCTGACGTACGTCTGGACGACGTCCGTGCTGCCGTACTGGCCGCAGCGCCGGCACGTCCTCGAAGCCGATGTGGTCGCCCGGACCGCGCGGGTCAGCCGGGGCGGCTGGGCGAGTGCGCTGGACACGCTGCGGCCGGGGACGCAGTGGCTCGGGGAGAACCGGCTCCAGGTGAACGCGCACGAGTACCCGCCGCGTGAGCTGTCCGGCGCGGAGCTGGTCTTCGTGCCCATCACGACGCAGCGCATCGGGTGGGTGGCCTGGGAGGGGACGGACCGGTACGCGCTGGTCTATCCCTGCGCCGGGGCACTCGCCGATCCGGGCGGCAGAGCCGTGCCCGCGAGCCTCGGCGCGCTGCTCGGCACCGCCCGCGCCGGTGTGCTGGTCCGGCTGGGCTCGCCCCTGAGCACGAGCCAGCTGGTCGCCGTGACCGGGCAGGGGCTCGGGTCGGTGGGGCGGCATCTGCGGGTGCTGCTGGACGCCGGTCTCGTGGAGCGGCGGAGGGCGGGACGGTCGGTGCTGTACTCGCGGACGGCGGCGGGGCAGGTGCTGGTGGAGGCCGCCGAGGCCCGCAGCCGGCCCGGCACCCGGCGGAGCTAGGGTCTGCTCATGACGACTACCAACGGTTCCTCTCCCCTCGACGTCGAGATCGGTGCGCTCCAGGGCGGCCCGGCCGACCTGTCCCAGTACGCGGGCCAGGTGGTGCTCGTGGTGAACGTCGCCTCCAAGTGCGGCCTGACCCCGCAGTACACGGGCCTGGAGAAGCTGCACGAGCAGTACGCGGCGCGCGGCTTCACCGTCCTCGGCGTGCCCTGCAACCAGTTCCTGGGCCAGGAGCCCGGCAGCGCCGACGAGATCGCGGAGTTCTGCTCGGCGACCTACGGCGTGACGTTCCCGATGACCGAGAAGGTCGAGGTGAACGGCGAGGGCCGGCACCCGCTGTACGACCGCCTGACGGGCTTCGCGGACGCCGAGGGGCACAGCGGGGACATCCGCTGGAACTTCGAGAAGTTCCTCATCGGCCGGGACGGCCAGGTCGTGGCCCGTTTCTCGCCGCAGACCGAGCCGGACGCGGCGGAGGTCGTGGCGGCGATCGAGGCCCAGCTGGCCTGAGCCGCTCCGACGGGGCGTTGACCTTGCCCCTGGGGCAGGCCCCAGTGTCCTCCTCGTCGGGCGGAAGAGCCGCCCGATGACGGAGGATGCCGTGGTGGACGGACCGGAACGGAACCTGGAGCTGCTCACCATCGGGGCGTTCGCCGCGCGTGCCCGCCTGTCCCCGAAGGCCCTGCGGTTGTACGACCGGCTGGGCCTGCTGGCGCCGGCGCACGTCGACGGGGCGACCGGCTACCGCTACTACCGCGCCGGTCAGGTCGAACGGGCCCGGCTGGTGGCGATGCTGCGGCAGCTGGACATGCCGCTCGCCCGCATCGCCGAGGTCGTCGAGGCCGACGACGGGTCGGCGGCGGCCGAGCTGCTCGGCGCGTACTGGGCGGACGTCGAGGCGCGCATGGCGGGGCAGCGGACGCTCGCCGAGTACCTCCGTGGACGACTGTCGGGGAGGAGCTCCGAGATGTACGGGAAGTTCACGGTCGGGACGGTGGAGGTGCCCGCCCAGGTGGTGATCTCCGAGAAGCGGCACACGCTGGCGGACGAGCTGCCGGCGTGGATCGGGGCGGCGCTGGACCGGCTGCTGGAGGGGGCGGCCCGGGAGTGCGGGGGCGTGGCCGGGGTGCCGTACGTCGCCTATCACGCGGAAGTGTCGATGGAGAGCGACGGCCCGGCGGAGGCGTGCGTGCCGGTGGCCGACGAGGAGGCGGCCCGGGCCTGGGCCGAGCGGCACGGCAGGGCGTGGGAGACGGCGGTACGGGTGGAGCCGGCCCGGCGGCTGGCGTATACCAGGATCACCAAGGCGCAGGTGGCGCACCCTCAGATCCTGGCCGCGTTCGAGGCGGTGGAGGAGTGGATGGCGGCGCGGGGGCTGACGGCGACCGGGCCCTGCCGGGAGCTGTACTTCGCCGACTGGGAGGCCGCGGGGCCCGGGGATCCGGTGTGTGACGTGGCGTTCCCGGTGGGCTGACCTGCCGCGCGGGGAGGCGCGGGCACAAGCGGAGCCCTCTCGGCTAGGACGGCGATGCTGGTCGAGAGGGCTCGGTCGGTGGTGCTTGTGGTGCTGTCGCTCGCGGGTCAGGCCTTGACCGAGGCCACGAAGGCGCTCCACGCGTCGGCGGGAAACGCGAGCTTGGGGCCCTCGGGGACCTTGGTGTCCCCGAGCTCCAGGGCCTCGGCGACGGTCGACCTGACCATCACGCACGCGCCGTTGTTGTTGGTGTAGGAGGAGGTCGTCCACGTCTGCGTGGCGCCCAGACGAATTGCCATGTTCGCTCCGTTGCGAGTTGCGTTTACGCCAACCCGTGCTGGTGGTTGGCGTGATCGACGCTACTCGCCACCCTCATCGTACGGAGCAGTCATTCACTCGACCGGATGGCATATTCCAGGGGAGACTTCCAGTCGGGCGTGTCAGGGGGTAGCATCCCGCGCTTCGCCCGACGGAAGGTCATCCTCCGGCGTCGGCTCAGCGCGCGTACTCCTTCGCCACCCGCTCGATGAGCTGCCGGGACTGGTCCACGTTCAGCGACTGGGCGCGCAGGTGCTCGTACATCACCGTGTACTTCTGCACGTCCAGCGGCTTCTCCAGGTACAGGTCGCTGGTGACGCCCTCGATGTACACGACGCTGGAGTCGGCCGCGTCGGCGAACTCCAGGATCGAGTACTGGCCGTTGATGCCGGCGTGCGCGCCGACCTCGAACGGCAGCACCTGCACGGTGATGTGCGGCAGCTGCGACATCTCGATGAGGTGCTCCAGCTGCTCGCGCATCACCGGCCGGCTGCCGACGACCCGGTGCAGGGACGCCTCGTCCAGGACCACCCACAGGCGCAGCGGTTCGGTCTCGGCGGTGATCCGGCCCTGGCGGCGCAGCCGGACCTCCACGCGCTTGTCGTTGTCCGCCTCGGAGGCCTCGGGCGAGCCGCCGCGGATGATGGCCTCGGCGTACGCGCGGGTCTGCAGCAGGCCGGTGATGATCTGGGGCTCGTAGACCCGGAGCGACTCGGCGTCCGTCTCCAGGCCGATGTAGACGCTGTAGGGGATGTCCCCGAAGGCGTGCCACCAGCCCTGCTGGCGGGAGTCCTTGGCCATCTGCATCAGCGAGTCGACGATGCGCTGGTCCTCCACCTCGTAGACCCCGCACAGGTCGCGGACGTCGCGCTGGCTGATGCTGCGCCGGCCGTTCTCCAGCCGGCTGATCTTCGACTGCGACACCAGCAGCCGCTCGGCCACCTCTTCGGCCGTCATGCCCTTGAGCTCGCGGAGCCTGCGGAGCTCCTGGCCCAGCCGGCGCCGCCTGACGGTGGGATTGACATTGGACGCCACGGGACGTGCACCTCCGGCTGCGTGCCTCTACTTTGCGTATCTGCTGTTGAGCAGACTGCCACCAAGGTGCTTACTACCGCTGGGAAACGGTGGATATGCGACGGGTACACGCCAGTTCGGACACGGGGCACGCCGAGCGGGGCGGAGAGAGTGTGCACTCTCTCCGCCCCGCTCGGACAGCGGCTCCCGTGACCGGGTTCGTGGGTCCCGTGGTGCGTGTGCCGGTCGTGGGTCGTGCGGGCGCGGCGCGGCTCAGTGGGCCACGGCACGCGCCATGGATCCGTGGCGCGGTTGCATCGGAACGCCTCGGGCGGGCTCCGTTGCGGGCCTGGCTCCGCCGGTGGCCTGACGGCCGGACGGTGCCGGGCTGCGGCGCGGCTGGGCCGCGACGCCGTTCTGGACGTCCATCACCGCGTGCGCGACGAGACCGCCCATGGGGTCGTGCCTGATCAGGTCCCTGAGCCGGGAGCGAGAGGAGCGTCCCTCGTTGCCCGGGTACAGGTGCTTGCCGAGGCCGACCGCGTGCGCGAGGGCGGCGAGTGCCGCGGTCCGCGGGTCCGGCGGGACGCCGGTGCGGATCGCGGAGTCCAGCCGGGCCCTGATCTCCCGGCTGATCTCGGTGTCCGTCGCCTGGTAGCGAGTCGTCGGCAGCACTCCGCACATCTGGCCGGCCACGGCATGCACCATGCCGCACCGCTCCAGATGCGAGAGGTAGGTCTGGCGCAGCCCGAGACGCGGCCCGCCGATCCAGTGGACGGCACGTACGGGAGCGCCACGCCTTCGCAGCAACTCCAACGCGCAGTCCAGTGTCGGATCTCCAGTCGGCCGTGGTGCCACCACGGCGATACGATCCCCGTCTGGGGCTATCCGTCCGGCCAGCGCCAGCTCTACTAGCTGTGCTCCGGCCAGACCCAGGTCGAGCGACTGCGGCTGTGCAGTGGTACCCGTGGCCGGGTCCAACGCCAGCAGCAGAAGCTCCTCCGGAAGTGTTCTGCGGCTCCTGCCCATCCATGCCTCCCCGCGTGGATGAAAGACAGGGTGACCCCTCTCACATTGGTCTGTCGAGGGTGCGTGACCGGTTCGTAGTGGAACCAGTAGGTATGTCGTTCTCGTCTACCGGATGGGTTTGGCCCGCACACAGGACACTGGTACATGGTTCGGACAGCGCCGGGGCGGTGTCACGGGCGGCGGTTCACGGTTCGGTACGCGCACGCGGGGCGTGCGGCGCGAGGAGGAGGCATCGGTGGCGGGCGAGTCCCCCGACAGGTCGAAGCAGCGCGAGTCGTCGGCACGAAGGACGTCGGGGAGCGCGAGTCCGGTTCCGGAGGCCAGGAGCGAAGCCGCCGACCCGCGGCTCGCGGTGGCCCGGGACGCGGAGAAGTCCGCTGCGCGGGGCGGTGCCGATACGGCGACGCGCGTGCTGTCCACGCGGACGGCGGAGGACCCCAAGAACGCCGAACGGCCGGAGGCCGAGGCCGACTCGGACGCGAAGCGCACCAGGGACGCCGAGAGCACCGAGAGCACCGAGAGTGACTCGGGGGCCGAGGACGCGGCGGCCGGTGCGGGATCCGGCAAGGGATCCGGCAAGGGGTCCGACACCGAGGGCAGTGACGGACGGCTGCGGGACGCCGTGGCCGCGTGGGTCGCGTCGGCGGACGGTGAGCGGGAGGCTGCCGCCGACGCCGGCGACGAGGCTCCTGAGGCCGGGAAGGCCGAGAAGGCCGACAAGGGCGCCCGGGGCGGGCAGGACGGGACCGAGGGCTCGGAACCGGACGCGGACGACGAGGACGGGCGGGAAGCCGCGGAGACGGCCTCCGAAGGCCCCCAGGGCTCCGCGGGCTCCGAGACGGACCCGGCCGCCGATACCGACGACGCCGAGGCGGACCGTTCCGTCACCGCGGACGGCGGTGACGGCGAGGACGCCGAGGACGCCGAAGCGAAGCGGGCCGAGCAGGCCGACGACGCCGAGACGGCGCCCGAGGCAGCCGACACCAAGGCCGACACCAAGGCCGACTCCGACTCCGACGACAACGCTGCCGCCGACTCCGACGACAACGCTGCCGAGCCAGCCGACGACAAGCGCCGCGCCCCTGCGGACCCGCGTGTCTCCGCCGTCACCGAGGCCGCGCCCAAGGCCACCGGGACCGGGACCACCGGCACCGGGACCGAGGCCGGCGCGAAGACCGACGCCGCCGAGGACGACACCCCGGCCGACAGCACCGCCGAGGACAAGCCCGGCACGGACACAGCCGCCACGGACACAGCCACCAAGGACAAGCCCGGCCCAGACAAGCCCGCCACGGACAAGTCCGGGACGGACAAGGCCTCGAAGGCCGGCGCGGCCGGTGGGGTTGGCGGGGGTGGCGGGGACCGGGCGGACGACGGTCCCGCCGAGCCTCCCGTCGATCAGCCCACCGCCGTCTTCAAGGCGCTGCGGCCCCCGGTCGACCAGCCCACCACCATGCTGAAGCTCGGGGGCGGGGCCAAGGACCTCCCGAAGTCGGACCTTCCGAAGCCGGACGCGCAGAAGGCGGCAACTGGGAAGACGGACGCCCCGGCCACGGGCACCCCGAACACAGCCGCTCCGAAGAAGGACGGCCCGAAGGACAGCCAGAAGGACGCCCAGAAGGACAGCCCGAAGGACGGGGCGAAGGACGCTCCCAAGGACGAGCGGGACGCCGAGCGGACCAGTAAGTTCGTCGCGCTCAAGCACCTGGACGACCCGGCGACCAGGAAGCCGCCCGCCCCGGCGGAGGCCACCGCGCCCGTCCCCGCCGTCGGACCCGAGCGGACCACCCAGCAACCGCTGCCGCCCAAGCCGCCGCTGGACCTGCTGGCCGAGCTGACGAACACCCCGCCGCCCCCGGAGACCCCCCTCCGCACCGCGGCCCGGCGGGTGAAGATCTGGACGCCGCTGGTACTGCTGCTGGTGGTCGTCTTCGCGGTCGTGCAGAGTGTGCGCCCGCTCCCCTCGCCCACCCTGGAACTCACCGCCGAGGACAGCTACACCTTCGAGGGCGGCAAGGTCGACATCCCCTGGCCCGCCGACGGCCAGGCCGCGCTCGACGTCCAGGGCATCGGCACGTTCGGGTCCTCCGGCGAGCAGAAGCCCGTCCCGATCGCCAGTGTCGCCAAGGTCATGACCGCCTACCTCATCCTGCGCGAGCACCCGCTCAAGAGCGGCGAGAAGGGCCCGAAGATCGACATCGACCAGGCCGCCCAGGACCAGTCCGACGCCGGCCAGGAGTCCACCGTCGACGTCACCAAGGGCGACAGCATCACCGAGCGGGAGGCCCTGGAGAGCATCCTGATCGCGTCCGCGAACAACATCGCGCGGCTGCTCGCCCGCTGGGACGCGGGGTCCGAGAAGGCGTTCGTGCAGAAGATGAACGACGCCGCCGAGGACCTCGGTATGAAGAACACGACGTACACCGACCCGTCGGGCCTGAACAACACGACCGTCTCCACGGCCGTGGACCAGGTGAAGCTCGCCAAGGCCGCCATGCAGCAGCCCGCGTTCCGTGAGGTCGCGGCGATGATGTCGTACGTCGACTACAAGGGCACCAAGCACGACAACTGGAACCGCCTGGTCGGCTCCAACAACGTCACCGGCATCAAGACCGGCACCACCACCTCGGCGCTCGGCAACCTCGTCTTCGCGGCCAAGAAGGACGTCGACGGGGAGACCCACCGGATCATCGGCGCGGTCGTGCGCCAGCCCGCCGGCGGTCCGGACAACACGATCCTGGGCGCCGCGCTGTACGAGGGCGACAAGCTGATCCGGGCCGCGCAGGGCGCGCTGGAGTCGGCGACGATCCTGAAGAAGGGCGACGTCGTCGGGTACGCCGACGACGGTCTGGGCGGGCGCACGCCGGTCGCCGTCACCGAGGACGTCACGGCCGTCGGCTGGGCGGGCCTGTCGGTCAAGCTGACGTTCGCCGGGGGTGATCTGCCGCACACGGCCGAGGCCGGTACGAAGGTGGGCACGCTGACCGTCGGTGACGGAACCACGAGCGCCGTGAAGGTCCCGGTCGCCCTCCAGAAGGACCTGGTGGAGCCGGGCTTCGGGGCCAAGCTCACGCGCATCGGCTGACCCGGGGTACGACCCGCACCACCGCACCCCGCCGGTAACGGCCCGTCCGGGCGCCGCCCGGCGGGGTGCGTGCTAGCGTCCCGAATCGGGACATGCCGCCGCTCGCGCCGGCGCGGCGGCGAGGCGAGAACAGAAGACGGGACACGGGGAGTGCCTTCGAGTGGCCACTGCGGAGCCGACACGCGCAGACGACGCCGAACCGGGCTCGGTATCAGGCCCGCGAATACGCCTGCCCGAAGCACCGGAAGACAGCTCGTCGACCACCACGGGGCGTAACGCCACCACGCGGGACGCCGGCCCGGCCGAAGGCAGTGGCTCCGGGGCGCGCGAGGCCGGGTTCGAGTGGCCCGCCCCCGTGCTGGCGCTGCGTGAGCGCATGCTGCGGCACCCGGTGCTGTCCGTCACGGGGCTCGCCGCGGCGCTGCACGTCCTCTGGTTCTTCACGTTCGCGAACAGCGGCGGGGACCTGGCCGCGCAGGACGCGTGGGCCGAGTTCGTCGGCCGGCATCCGGACTCGGCGTACAACCTCGCCTGGTACGGCGGGATGCACCCGGTGTCGTACAGCGTGGTGTCGCCGTATCTGATGTCGGTGCTCGGCGTGCGCACCACGATGATGATCGCGGGGACGGTCTCGGCCGGTCTGCTGACCCTGCTCCTGCTGCGCAGCCGCTCGGTCCGCAACCCGCTGTGGGCGTCGCTGGCGGGCGTGTTCGGGCTGTTCTGCAACGCGGTGTCGGGGCGGGTGACGTTCGGTCTCGGCATGATGTTCGCGCTCGGCGCGGTCGCCGTCGTGTTCTGCTGGCCCTACCGGTGGCGGTACAAGCGCTGGGCGAAGGCGCTGAGCGCGGCGCCGCTGGCCGCGCTGGCCACCATGGCCTCGCCGGTCGCGGGCCTGTTCGTGGGTCTGGTGGCGGTGGCGCTGTTCCTGCAGAAGCGGCGGCCGGGCGCCTGGGCGCTGGGTCTCGCGCCGAGCGCGGTCGTCGCGGTGTCGGCGTGGCTGTTCCCGTTCTCGGGCACGCAGCCGATGGTGTTCGGCTCGGTGCTGCTGCCGCTCGCGTTCTCCGTCCTGGCGTACGTGCTGGTGCCGCAGGAGTGGAAGACCGTCCGGCTGACGGCCGCGGTGTACGGGCTCGGGGTCGTGCTGGTGTGGCTGATCAGCTCCCAGATCGGGTCGAACATCACGCGGCTGGCGATGCTGTTCGCCGGGGTCGCGCTGGTCGCCGCGCTGCCGTTCACGGTGCCGCGCAGCCGCAGGTGGTACGCGGCCGTGGTGGCGCTGTGCGGTTTCGGGGTGTGGATCGGGTTCAAGACGGTCGACGACATCGTGCACACGGCCCCGGCGGCGTCCTGGTCGCGTGAGCTGGCGCCGCTCGTCAACGAACTGCAGGAGGTCGGCGCCGAGAAGGGCCGCGTCGAGGTCGTCCCCGCCCGCTCCCACCGCGAGGCCTCCGCGCTCGCGCCGTACGTGAACCTGGCCCGCGGCTGGAACCGTCAGGCCGACATGGAGCGCAACCCCCTCTTCTACGACGACACGCTCAACTCGGCGAACTACCGCGAGTGGCTGAAGCGCTGGGCGGTGCACTACGTCGTGCTGCCGAAGGGCGAGCCGGACGGGGACGGGGGCCAGCGGGAGCGGGCACTGGTGCGGCGCGGGCTGCCGTACCTGACCCAGATCTGGGGCAACGACACCTGGCAGCTGTTCCGGGTGACCGCTCCCACCCCGCTGGCCGAGCCGAACGCGGTGGTCGACCGGGCCGAGCAGGGCGAAATGGTGATCCAGGTGAGGAAGGCGGGCCGGATCCTGGTGCGCATCCCGTACTCGCCGTGGCTCAGCATCGTCGACGCGGAGGGCAAGAGCCTGGAGCCGCCGCGGGAGACCGAGGAGTCCAGGAACCGTCCCGACGACGAGCCGAAGACGTACGTGAACGTCAACGGCTGTCTGGCGGAGACGGAGGAGGACGCGCTGGGCGACAAGTGGACGGAGCTGCTGGCCCCGAAGGCCGGGACGTACCGGCTGGCGGCGCCGTACCAGCTCCCGCGGGGGACACCGTGCCCGGAGGAGCTGCGCTGAGCCTCAGCGCAGCAGGTCCACGTACGTGTCCGTGCCGGGCACCGTCGGGATGAACGGGGCCACCAGTTCCACCCTGCCCAGGCCCGACTCGGTCACGGCCCGGTCGAGGCCGGTGAAGAAGGGGTCCCAGCATTCCCTCGGGTCGGTCTGGAGGAACCACAGGAGCGTCAGGCGGGTGTCGACGCCCTCGACCTGTTTCACGTAGGTCATGCGGTCGCCGGGCAGGGGTGTCGGGCGGAAGACCGTCACCAGTGCGGCCGGGGAGCCGGCCAGGCGCCGGGGGAGGTGGCGGGTGCGCAGCCACTCCAGGAGCGGGGCGCGCTGCCCGGGCTCGTCCGCCTCGACGACCTGGAGGACCAGGCCCGCGTAGGGGTGGTCGAGGGCGTGGACGTCCCGGGGGCCGGCGGCGCCGTCGCGGTAGACCGTCGCCTCGTGGTCCTGGAACGCGGTCAGGACGTGCGTGCGGTCGTGGTAGACGCGGGCGTCGCGGTTGAGGCGCTTGTTGACGGCGACGGTCCAGCGCATGTGGTCGTCGTAGCGGCCGTCGGTGATCCAGTACGTGGAGAGGTAGCAGCCGGCGGTGACCGGCTGGGCGATCGCCGACTTCTCGGGGTAGCGCAGGAGTTGCAGGTCCCGGGTCGCCACCCAGCGGCGGCCCGCGTACATCCAGGGCATGGCCATCGCGCCGGCGTAGTAGTGGTCGTCCTCGTACCAGCGGTTGTAGGCGTACTCGTGGCCGGGGTGGGGTTCGACCATGGTGATGAGGGCGTGTCCGGGGTGGGTGCCGTAGGGGCCGACGGCGGCCAGTTCGGCGTACAGCTCGCTGCGGGTGTCCTCGCTCATGCCCTTCCCCTTCGTCGGTGACTCACCCATACTCTGACGCTCCGTCAGATAGAGCGCCAGGGGTCCGGTCCGGGGAGGTCCTGCCATGTCACTGCTCGCGGGGAAGACGGTCGTCGTGTCGGGGGTCGGGGCCGGGCTCGGCCGGCAGGTCGCGGCGGTGGTCGTACGGGACGGCGGGCGGGCCGTGCTCGGCGCCCGCACGGAGGCGAGCCTGGCGAAGACGGCCGCCGAGATCGACCCCGGCGGGGCGTCCACCGCGTACCGCTCCACGGACATCCGTGACGAGGCGCAGTGCGAGGCGCTGGCCCGGACGGCGCGGGAGCGGTTCGGCGGGATCGACGCCGTCGTCCATGTGGCCGCGCTGGACGGCCACTTCGGCGGTCTCGAGGACGCCGACTTCGAGTCCTGGCGGTCGGTCCTCGACGTGAACCTGCTGGGCACGCTGCGGATGACCCGGGCGTGTCTGCCGTCGCTCAAGGAGGCCGGTGGATCCGTGGTGTTCATCGGCACGCAGTCGGCGGTGGCGGCCCCCTCGCAGGTGCGGCAGGCGGCGTACGCGGCGTCGAAGGGGGCGCTGACGAGTGCGATGTACTCGCTGGCCCGGGAGCTCGGGCCGCACCGGATCCGGGTGAACACGGTGCTGCCCGGCTGGATGTGGGGGCCGCCGGTGCGGGCGTACGTGCGGTTCGCGGCCCAGTCGGAGGGCGTGCCCGAGGAGACCGTCCTGGAGCGGCTGACCGGGCGGATGGCGCTGCCCGAGCTGGCCACGGACGCGGACGTGGCCGACGCGGCGGTGTTCCTGGCGTCGGACCGGGCCCGGTCGATCACCGGACAGTCGTTGCTGGTCAACGCCGGGGAGCTGATGCAGTGAGTTCATATAGGTGAACCAAGGCCATCACGCCGAACATTTTTACCTCCCTTTGACCTCACCGTCACTTGTCGTGTTCACGCGGCAGCGCCCACGATGAGCGCCGGGCTGATCCCTGGGAGGGCGCACATGAACGGTCTCGACTGGGCCGTGCTCATCGGCTACTTCGCCGTGATGGTCGCGATCGGCGTCTGGTCGCACAAGCGCGTCGACGACGTCAGCGACTTCTTCACCGCCGGGGGCAAGATGCCCTGGTGGCTGTCCGGCATCTCGCACCACATGTCGGGCTACAGCGCGGTGATGTTCACCGGGTACGCGGGCATCGCCTACACCTACGGCGTCACGTCCTTCGTCACCTGGTCCTTCCCCATCGCCCTCGGCATCGCCATCGGGTCGAAGCTGTTCGCGCCGCGCATCAACCGGCTGCGCTCCCGGCTCCACGTGGCCTCCCCGCTGGAGTACCTGAAGAACCGCTACGACCTGAAGACGCAGCAGGCGCTGGCCTGGTCGGGCATGCTGCTGAAGATCGTGGACGTCGGCGCCAAGTGGGCGGCCATCGCCACCCTGCTGTCCGTCTTCACCGGCATCTCCCTCAACCAGGGCATCCTCATCACCGGCGGGATCACGGCGGTCTACTGCACGATCGGCGGCCTGTGGGCGGACGCTCTGACCGAACTGGGCCAGTTCGTCATCCAGTTACTGGCCGGCGTCGCCATGTTCGTGGCGGTCGTCCTGCGCCTCGACGACCACGGCGGCTTCTTCGGCGTCTGGGACGCGCCGGAACTCCAGGGCCATGAGAAACCGCTGGTCGGCCCGTACGGCACGGTGTTCCTGCTCGCGTTCCTCTTCATCAAGCTCTTCGAGTACAACGGCGGCATGCTCAACCAGGCCCAGCGCTACATGGCCACGCCGAACGCGCGCGAGGCCGAGCGCTCCGCCCGCCTGTCGGCGATCCTCTGGCTGGTCTGGCCGCTGGTGCTGTTCTTCCCCATGTGGATGTCGCCGCTGCTGGTCCAGTCGCAGAAGCCGGACGGCTCGGACTCCTACGCCCTGATGACCGAACAGCTGCTGCCACACGGCCTGTTGGGCCTGGTCATCGTCGGCTTCTTCTCGCACACCATGGCCATGTGCTCCTCCGACGCCAACGCCATCGCGGCCGTCTTCACGCGCGACTGCGCGCCGGTGATCTGGGCCCGGGCCCGGGCCTGGAACCAGAGCCAGGGCCTGCGGGTCGCCCGGATCGCCACGGTCGTCTTCCTCGGTCTGTCCATGGCGGCGGCGACCCAGGTCGACTCCCCCGCGTTCAAGGACATCATCACGGTGGTCATCAAGTGGGTGGCCGGCCTGATGGGCCCGATGGCGATCCCCATGATGCTGGGCCTGCTGCGCGCGTTCCGCCGCTCCGGCCCCACGGCGGCCCTGGTCAGCTGGTCGATGGGCCTGCTCGCGTTCTGGCTGGTGAACTACCCGGTCAACTGGAACGTCGAGGGCGGCGTGCCGCTCCAGTACCAGGTCTCGATCCCACTGGCCGTGTCGCTGGTGCTGTACGTCCTCGTCGGATTCATCAGGCCCGAGGACACCCCGGAGCGGCTGGCGATCATCGAGCGGATCAACACCGACGGGGACGGGGCCGCCTCGGTCGCGGCTCCGGCACCGGCGGCGAGCACCGGGGACACGGTGGGGACGCGCGCGCCGGACTGAGCCCGCCCCGCCGGGTACGGGCGGCGGCGGACGGCGCCCCTCCCTTGCCGGGCGCCGCCACCGCTCGTACCCCCCTGCTCGTCCTCCGCGTGACACCCTGCCGGGCTGCGTCCGCACTCGTTCGGACGCAGCCCGGCAGGTCTGCGCGAACTCGCCGGATCCCTTGGCTTTAGTGATCTCGCCGCCCCGTCCGCACCGATGCCGCTGCCCGGCGCTCGGGCGGCTCGCGCCGGGAGCATTCCACCGAGGAGGTTCAGTGAGCACGTCTAGACGTTGTGCCGGCATCGCGGCAGCGGCAGGTCTGGCCGGTTCTCTCGTCCTGGGCGCTTCCGTCCCGTCAGCGGCGGCCGGGGACGAGGACGGGACGGCGGCCCGCGAGCGGGTCCGGGCAGGCGCGGAGACCCTGTCGCCCGCGGGGTCGTACACCCGCCCGGGGCACGACCGGGACGGGGCGAACACGCCGCCCGTGTGCAGAGGGCTCGTGCCGTACCCCATCCCCCCGGCCTACCGCCCGTACTACTTCTGCGGTGACTGGCGGCTCGGCCCCAGGCACCTGCCGCGGCACGGCCTGCTGGGGAACACCCTGCGCGGCTACGACCGGCTCGGCGGTCTCACCGCCGTGCGGTTCCTGGACAAGTGGTGGGACCCCGCCCTCGATTCGGGCCAGGGCGACTGGAAGTACCCGCCGGACGACGGCTTCGCGCACAACGCCCAGGGCGCGGTGATCGCCGCGCCGCTGGTGCTGCGGGCGGGCCAGAACATGATGCTCGACCGTTTCGGCAACGAGGCGGGACGGTTCCTCGCCGCGGCGGGCACGAAGTACGGGCAGCGATCGATCCCGCCGTCCGGCCTCAACACCAGCGATCCCCGCTATCCGTTCAACTATCACCTGTACCGGCTGGCCAAGGACGTCACCGTGTGCGCGGGCCCGGCCGCCCCGGCGTTCGAGCAGCCGGGCGGGGCGCCCCAGTACGTCACCTCGAGCAGCTTCTGCCCGGCGATCCCCCGCACCACCGTCGGTGACCTGGTGAACAACGGGACCCTGGTGCGCGTGCAGGTCCCCGTGAAGGACGAACACGCCGGCAAGGTCGCACGGAAGGGCCCGAAGGCCCACGCCCGGTGACGCCACGACGCGGGACCGGGCTCCTCTCGGCCTCGGTGGCAGACTGACTCCATGGACCGGTTCGAGTTGTGCCGGGAGCTTCGGGAGGCCGGGGTGCCGGAGGGGTCCTACGAGATCCCCGGCTGCCCCGGGGGCCCCGGCGGCCCGCACCCGGCCGAGCGCTGGTTCCTCGAGGAGCGCGCCGGTCTGTGGCTGGTGGGCGTCCATGAACGCGGCGTACGAGAGGTCTTCGAGCGGTTCACCGACGAGGACCGGGCCTGCCGGTGGCTCCACGACCGTCTGACCGCCCAGGGACCGCCCCCGGTCCCGGCCACGGCGCAGGAGACGGAGATGCTCCTGCGGGACAGCGACGGCATCCAGCGCCGGGCCCGGGAGGAACTCGAACGGGCCCTGGCCGAGTCCGGTCGCCGCAAGGGTGAGCGGCGTCCCGGTCAGGCGCGGGGGTAACGGGCGAGCCAACCCGGCGACGACCCGCCGGGCCCGTGCAGGGCGGGGCCCTGGGTCATCTCCATCGCGAAGTCGTCGGCCAGTTCCAGCATCGTGGGTCGGCCCTCCAGCTCGGCCAGCCAGGCCGGGGGGAGGGCCGTCTCGCCGTGCAGGGCGCCCAGCAGGCCACCGGTCAGCGCGGCGGTGGCGGCGGACGGGCCGTCCTGGTTCACCGCGAGGCACAGTCCGTGCCGGACGTCGGCCGCGACCAGCGCGCAGTACACGGCGGCCGCCACGAGCCCCTCGGCCGTACCCGCTCCGCTCAGCTCGGTCACCCGCTCCGGGCCGGGCATCCCCTGCCGCACCGAGCCCAACGCGTGCTGCAGCGCGTCCGACACCGGCTGGTGCCCCGGCCGGGCCGCCAGCAGCGCGAGGGTCCGCTGCACGGCGGCGTCCAGGCTCTCGCCCAGCGCCAGCGCGTGCACGAGCACGGCGTACGCGCCCGCCGCGAGGGACGCCGTGGGATGGCCGTGGGTCTGCGCGGCGCACTCGACGGCGAGCTGGGCGACCAGCTGTGGCTCCCAGCCCACGAGCAGGCCGAAGGGGGCGGACCGGGCCGCGGGCTCGGGCCCGGCCTCGCCGGGGTTCTTGGGCGCCTCGGGCGTCCCCATGGTCGCGTCGCCGAGCCCCAGCAGCAGGGCGCGGCTCGGGTCCCGCCGCGCGTACAGCCACTCCTCCCGCGCCAGCCAGCCGTCCTCCTTGCGGCGCTCGTCGGGCCCCCAGTCGCGCTGGGTCGCGGCCCAGCGCAGATACGCCCGGTGCAGGTCGGTGGGCGGGTGCCAGGCGCCGGTGTCCCGTCTGACCTGGGCCCGGATCAGCCCGTCGACGGAGAACAGGGTGAGCTGCGTGAGGTGCGTGACGGCGCCGCGTCTGCCGTAGGCGGGGGCCAGGTCCACCAAGCCCTCCGCCCCGTGCGCCTCCCGGATCCCCTGCAGGGTCAGCCCGTCGACCGGCGCCCCGAGGGCGTCCCCCACGGCCACGCCGAGCAGCGTCCCGCGCACCCGGCTGCGGAAGTCCTGCTGCTCCGTACGGCCCCAGACGGCGCCGGCAGTCGCACCCACCTCGACCTCCCTGGGACCGTCCACACGTACGACGCCCAGCACTGTAATCGAACGGGACCGGTCGGCCCGCCTTCGAGGACCGGCCCCTACGGCACCAGCTCCGCCCACACCGTCTTCGCCCCGGCCGGCGCCTCTCCCACCCCCCAGCGATCCGCGTACGCCTCGACGATGCGCAAGCCCCTGCCGCCCTCCGCGTCACCCTCCCCCGGGTCCGGGACGCGCGGGAGCCGGTCGCCCCGGGCGTCGGTGACCTCGACACGCAGCGTGCGGTCGGCGCCCAGCGTCAGCCGCAGCCGGAAGTCCCTGCCCGGGACGCGTCCGTGCCGTACGGCGTTGGACGCCAGCTCCGCGACCACCTGCGCGGCGGCCTCGTGCCGCTCGCCCCACTCGTCGAGCTGGCGTTCGGCCAGCAGGCGGGCCAGTCGAGCACCCCTTCGAGTGCTCGACAGCTGCACGGCGAAATGCCGGGTGGGGAGGGCGGTTCGCGTGGGGGATTTCTGACTCATGTCACCCAGCGTGCTCGACCGTCCCTACCCTGAACAGCGACGACCTCGGTACGGAGCGTGACTGTCCGGACGCGCCGCGGGGTCGTACGGCTCGTACGTCAGGAGGGGAACGCGTGGAGGACGAGGAAGCGGCGGCCGTGCTGCGGACGGTCGGGCGGCAGATCAAGATGTGGCGCGAGGCCGCCGGACTCAAGCAGACGGAGCTGGGCTCCGCCATCGGATACGGCGAGGAGATGGTCTCGTCCGTCGAGCGGGCCCGGCGCATCCCCAAGCCGGACTTCCTCGACAAGGCGGACGAGGTGCTCGGCGCCGACGGCAAGCTCTCGGCGATGAAGGAGGACGTGGAGAGGGCTCGGTATCCGAAGACGGTGCGGGACCTGACCAAGCTGGAGGACCAGGCGGTCGAGCTCGGGGCGTACGCGGCCCTGCACATCCACGGGCTGTTGCAGACACCCGAGTACGCGCAGGCGCTGTACGCCATGCGGCGGCCGGCGTACAGCGAGGACGAGATCGAGCGCCATGTGGCAGCGCGCATGGCACGGAAGGCCGTCTTCGACCGGGTGCCCCATCCCCTCATCACCTTTGTCCAGGAAGAGATGACGCTGCGGCGGCCGCTCGGGGGCAGAATGGTGCTGCGCCGCCAGCTCGAACACCTGTTGGAGGTAGCCGAGTTGAGGCACGTCGAGATCCAGGTGATGCCCACGCGCAGGGAGGACCACGCAGCCGTGATGGGCTCGTTCCGGCTGCTGAAGCTCCAGGACCGCACGGCGGTCGGACACACCGAAAGCCAGCTGTACGACCGGGTGATCAGTGATCCGAAGGAGGTCCAGATCCTCGATATGCGCTATGGCATGATCCGGGCGCAGGCCCTCTCGCCGCGCGAGTCGCTGACCTTCATCGAAAAAGTGCTGGGAGAAGAGACATGACGCCCACCCCACTCACCTGGATCAAGAGCAGCTACAGCGGCAACGACGGGCCCGACTGCGTCGAGGTCGCCATATCCTCGCCCTCCGTCCACATCCGCGACTCCAAGAACAAGGACGGCGCCCGGCTGGCCGTCACCGCCGAAGTCTGGTCGGAATTCCTGGAGTTCACGGCCGGGCGCTGAAGCGTCCCACTGCCGCGGGGGTACAACGCAGGGCCGTGCGCGGGGAGAATGATCGTCATGACCACCCCCACTTCACGCGGCACGCTGTCGCTCGCCGCCACCCTGCTCACCGCGACCATCGCCCTCTACATGGCCCTCGTCGCCTTCGGGAACATCACCGACTTCGGGACCAACCAGCAGTTCGTCCGTCATGTGCTGGCCATGGACACCACGTTCAAGGACGAGGACCTGATGTGGCGGGCCGTCACGAGCCGGGGGCTCCAGGACGCCGCCTACGTCGGGATCATCGTCTGGGAGACCCTCGCCGCGCTGGTCCTCATATACGGCAGCTGGCTGTGGATCCGCCGCGACGACCTGCGGGCCCGGCAGGTGTCCGGCTACGGGCTGCTGATGGTCATGCTGCTGTTCGGGGCCGGGTTCATCGCGATCGGCGGCGAGTGGTTCTCGATGTGGCAGTCGGAGAACTGGAACGGACTGGACGCGGCGACGCGGATCTTCCTGTTCTCCGGGGTCGTGCTGATCGTCAACCAGCTGTCGGCCCCGCGGGCTCAGCCGCCCGCTTCGTGAGCGCTGCCGCTACCGGGATTCAGTGCCGTGTAGATCCAGTCGAAGCCGTCGTATCCCTCGGTGTCGAGATGCTGTGCCCGGCTCAGCCCGGCGCGCAGCGCCACGCGTTGAGAAGCCACGTTGGCCGGTCGAATTCGGGCGATCAGCGGGAGGTCGGGCAGGTGACGGGATGCCCAGGTGGCGACCGCGCTTGCGGCTTCACCGGCGAGGCCTTGGCCCCAGGCTGAGGTGGCGAAACGGTAGAAGAGGTTCAGGACCGGAGCTCCGTGCAGTTCCATGGGTTTGATTCCGCAGAATCCGAGCTGCTGCGCGGAGCTGTGGTGCCGGACGACCCAGTACCCGTATCCGTGCCGCTGCCATTGGTCGTCCCAACGCCGGTAGAGCTCCTCTGCTTCCGCACGCCGGGCGAGCGCGTCGGACGGGTTGTGGGTACAGGTCTCAGGATCTCGGTGGACCGCGAAGATCGTGTCGACATCGGCTGGGGTCGGGCGTCTCAGCACCAGCCGGGCGGTCTTCAGCTCCACGGCATGCGAGCTGCGGTCCTTCATGCCGAGACCGCGTCACCGGTTCGGAAGATTCGGTTCAGGTGGTGTCCCAGGACTGCCGTGGCGGACTCGGGACTGCGCTGGCCGACGAGGACGCCGGTACCGAGTCCCGCGGACATGGCAAGCAGGCCGGCTGCCTCCAGCCGTGCGTCCACACCGGGTTCGAGCAGTGCCGCTTCCTGCGCCTGCCAAAGGAGTTCGGTCAGGGCATCCTCGGCGGCATCAGGGTTCTTGATGAAGGGCTGGGCTGCAAGCGCCGGGTCGTTCACGGCCAGTACCGCGTACGACGTGTAGAGGTGATGGAAGGTGCGGCTCTCGTCGTCGGTCGGCAGCGCCGCCATCAGCAGCGCCTCGATCATCGCACGCGGCCCTGGGGTGTCCCCGGCGGCCTGTACCCGGGCGGAGACCCGCTCCCCGAATCTCTCCGCCAGCAGCTCGAGCCCGAAGAGCAGAAGTTTTTCCTTGGTCTGGAAGTAGTACTGCACCAGCCGCAGCGATACGCCCGCCTCCGCTGCCACATCGCGCATCCCGACGGCGTGCAGCCCGCGTCGGCCGGCGACCCGGACGAGGGCCTCGGCGATCTCGGTGCGCCGTTCTGCGTGGTCCACGCGCTTGGGCATCGGCCGGTCCTTTGCTCGTCGTTCCTGCTACGGCTCCCCTGGTCCCCTTTGATGATACAGCTGTACCAACTTCGTGGTACGTTCGTATCACAAAACCGGAACGCCGGAGGTGGCCATGCCCGAGACCGCTGCCCGACCCCAGGCCGATGTCGGCCGTTATGTGAGCGATGCCTGGCGGGAGCGCTACTTCACAGCCTGTGATGCGGTCTACGCGCTGGGGGCGTCCGCGCTCTCGGAAGAGGATGTGGAGACGTCCTTCGGCACCACGCACGTCTACCGCTACGGCCCCGCGAGCCAGGCTGACCGATCCCGCACCCCTGTCGTCCTGGTACACGGGGCGGGCTCCTGCTCCGCCATGTGGTACCCCAACACCCCTGCCTTCAGCGCGGACCGCCCGGTCTACGCGATCGACACCCCGGGCGATCCCGGCCGCAGTGTGCAGCGCGAACCCATCCATCAGCCCGAACGTGCCGCGCAGTGGCTGGAGGAGACGCTCGCCGGGCTCGGACTCGACCGCGTCCACCTCGTCGGCTCCTCCTACGGAGGCTGGCTCGCCCTGAACCAGGCGCACCGCAGGCCCGGTCGCCTCGCCTCGGTCACCCTGCTGGACCCCGGCGGCCTGGAGAAGGTGGGGCTGCGCTTCTTCGTCTGGATCTTCGCCAGCCTCTTCGCGACCTTCGCACCCAAGGCGCTCCGCCCGCGACTTGCGGCCTGGCTCGAACAGCCCGTCCTCGTCGTGCCGGAACTGCGCGCGATGATCCGAACGGCGGTACGCGCCTACCGCATACGCCGCCCGGCGCCGCTTCCCCTGTCCGAGGAGGAGCTGTCCACCATCCGGACTCCGCTCTATCTGGTGCTCGGCAGGCGAAGCCTCCTCGTGCACCCGCAGCGGCAGGCGGAGCGTGTGCCACGCTTGGTCCCCGGCGCCCGAGCCGAGATCATCTCCAGCACGGGCCACGGGCCGCAGATCGACCATGCGGAGGAGATCAACCGCAGGATGCTGGACTTCATGGCCTCCGTCGACTGACAACTACCCACGCCGACGGGCCGGAAGGGGCGCAGAGAGCAACCACCGAGAAGGCCCCGGATCCTCAGGTCTCAGCCCGAGGCTGCGTCACTTGACCACGGTCACGGTCGTGCCGACCGTGCCGAACGCCCACAGGGCCGTGCCGTCCGCCTTCTTCATCCGGACCCCGCCGGTCTTCCCACCGGAGGCGGCGGGCGGCGGGGAGGACCCGTCGACCGCGTTGGAGAAGGCGACGGATACGCCGTCCTGTGCGGCGAAGTACAGGATGTGCTCGATCTGGACGCCGTCGGAGCCGGTCGTGGCCGCGGTGCGCGACGACACCGTGTAGGTGCCCGGGTCGGGGCTGACCGTGCCCGGCCAGACGGTGAACGTCCGACGGGTCGCCTCGCTCGCGTCCACCAGCCAGACGCGCTTCTCACCGAGCGAGTAGACGACGCGCCGGCCGGTGCCGGAGCCGTCGGGCACCCGCGCCGGGGCCGAGGCCGTGGGAGTGGGAGCGGGCTGCGCCGAGGCCGTGCTGCTCGGCTTGGCCGAGGTGGCGGTGGGATGCGGGCCCTGGTCCGCCCGCACGCCCAGGACCGTCACCGCGGCTATCGCTCCCACGGTCAGCCCGGTCACCCAGGCCCACGAAGGAAGTCGGGCAGGCACCGGCACGCATCTCCTCAGTCACGGGACCCCGCAGCGAAGGCGGGGTTCCGATCATCGTACTGCGCACCCGCCGGCCCACTGCCCCTGTGCCCCTCCGCTCCCTCAGGGGCCCCCGGCGGTCTTGCGGACCGGCACCGGGCCCGTGCCCGCGCCGCGGGCCGTGTAGCGCGGGGTGCGCAGGGGGGCCGGGTAGGAGAGGTGCACCAGGCGGGTCTGCTCCTGGCGCATGTGCATGAGTGATTCGAGGATGTAGCCCACGAGCAGGACCAGGGCCGCGATGGTCATGATCGCGGCGGCGAGGATCGCCGTGGGCACCCGGGGCACGGTGCCGGTCTCGACGAAGTCGGCGATGACGGGGATGCCGAGGACGAGCGAGACCAGGGCGAGGACGCCCGCGAGGACGGTGTGCACCAGCGAGGGGCGCTCGCGCCGGGCCAGGTCGAGGATGACCCGCAGGATGCGCCAGCCGTCGCGGTAGGTGCGCAGCTTGCTCTCGCCGCCGGCGGGCCGGACCCGGTAGTCGGTGAGGACCTCCGCGGTGGGCAGCCGCAGGTGCAGCGCGTGGATCGTCATCTCGGTCTCGGTCTCGAACTCGCGGGCCAGCGCCGGGAAGGACTTCACGAAGCGTCGCGAGAAGACCCGGTAGCCGCTGAGCATGTCCGTGACGTCGTTGCCGAACAGGGCCCGTACGGCCCCGGTGAGCAGCTTGTTGCCGACCGCGTGCCCGGCCCGGTAGGCCCCGTCGTCGGTCACCCGGCGGGCGCCGACGACCTGGTCGTAGGGGCCTTCGAAGAGCAGGTCCACCAGGTCCCGGGCGCGCAGGGCGTCGTAGGTGTCGTCGCCGTCGATGATGAGCAGCGCGTCGGCGTCGACGTCGGCGAAGGCGCGGCGGATGACGTTGCCCTTGCCCTTGCGGGTCTCCTGCCGGACGATCGCGCCGGCCGCCCGGGCGACCTCCACGGTCCGGTCGGTGGAGGCGTTGTCGTACACGTAGACGACGGCCTCGGGCAGGGCCGTGCGCAGGTCGCGGACGACCTTGCCGACGGCCGCCTCCTCGTTGTGGCACGGCACGACACACGCGATCGTCGGTTCCACGACCACTCCTCACTCGACCGGTTCCGCACACCGCCGGCACCTCGTAGGTCGGCACCTCACACAACAGCACCTCATATAGTCGGACATCATGCGATATGAGCGCGCCTGACCGGATGGGGCACGCGGGGTCGCTACGCTCGCCGTGTGCCGGTCCTCGAGTCTGTGACGCTGCGTGCGCGTGACGCCCTCAAGGGCATCTGGCGCGAGGCCGCCAAGTTCGGTGTCGTCGGGGTCCTGGCCTTCGTGGTCGACAACGGCGGGTACAACCTGCTCGTCTTCGGCCTGCCCGGCGGTGCGGCGGGCGGGGTGATGCGGACCGCTCCCGTGCAGGCCTCCGTCGTCGCGACGGCCGTCGCCGCGCTGTTCAGCTGGGTCGGGAACCGCTACTGGACCTACCGCGGCCGGCACCGCGAGAAGGTGACCGAGGAGCTGGTGCTGTTCCTCGTCGCGAACGGGGTCGGGCTCGCCATCACCGCGGGCACGGTCTTCGCCTCCCGGGAGCTGCTCGGGCTGGACTCGCCGCTCAGCGACAACACCGCCCGCATCACCGGCTGGGTCCTCGCGACCCTGTTCCGCTTCTGGGCCTACCGGCGCTACGTCTTCGTGGCGCCCCCGCCCGCCGGGGGGGGACCAACCGGTTAAAAAACGCAAAATGGGCAAAAAGGGAGGTGGGGGGGGGTGCGGGCGGAATAGGCCAGGGCGCGGGGCCCCGCGGCCGCCGCCGGCGGG
>NZ_JBHWFG010000055.1:23405-36863 GCF_042733745.1 Streptomyces sp. NPDC059696 | reverse complement strand
CGGGTGATCCGGCGAGACAGACCTCGCGGGGGGCGGGTGATCCGGCGAGACAGACCTCGCGGGGGGCGGGTGATCCGGCGAGACAGACCTCGCGGGGGGCGGGTGATCCGGCGAGACAGACCTCGCGGTGCGAGTGATCCGGCGAGACAGACCTCGCGGGGTGCGGGTGGTCGGGCGGGTGCGGGTTGCCGTGGGCCGGCCGCGCCCGCGCGGCGGAGCCGCATGCCTCGGCGGAGCCGCATGCCTCGGCGGAGCCGCATGCCGACACGGCCCGCGTCCCCATGGGGGGCGTCTCGATCACGCATGTCCCGGGCTCACGCGTCAGAATCGGGGCGTGGACCTCACTCTGCTCGGTACCGGTGCCCCCGCGGGTCTTCCCCGCCCCGAATGTCCCTGCGCGGCCTGTGCGGTCGCTCTCGGACCGGACGCGCGGGCGGCCACCGCGTTGCTGCTGGACGGGGTGCTGCTGCTCGACCTGACGCCGGGTGCGGCGTTCGCCGCGGCGCGGGCGGGCCGTTCCCTGACCGGTGTCCGGCAGGTGCTGCTGTCGCATCCGCACGACGGTCCGGCGGTCGAGGTGCCCGCGGGGCTGCCACAGCCCGGACGGGTGCCGGACGGGCGGGAGTTGACGCTGCTGACGGGGCACCGGGTGCGGGCGGTGGCGCTGGACGCGCCGGGCACGGGGTACGCGGTGACCGGGCCGGAGGGGCAGCGGCTGCTGTATCTGCCGCCGGGCGGGGCGCCGGCGGGCCTGGCGGAGCCGGCCGAGACGTACGACATGGTCCTCGCCGATGTCGTGGGGCGGCCGGACGCGCTGGCCCGGCTGCGGGCGGTGGGGGCGGTCGGCCCGACCACCGACGTGGTCGCCGTCCACCTGGACCACGACCTGCCGCCCGGCCCGGAGCTGGGACGGCGGCTCGCGGCCGCCGGGGCGCGGGCCGTACCGGACGGGGTGACGCTGACGGTGGGGGCGTACGAGGACGTGCCGGACGTGCCGCGGCGGACCCTGGTGCTGGGCGGGGCGCGGTCGGGCAAGTCCGTGGAGGCCGAGCGGAGGCTGGAGGCCTTTCCGGACGTGCTGTACGTGGCGACCGGCGGGTCGCGCAACGGGGACACGGAGTGGTCCTCGCGGGTGTCGGCCCACCGGGAGCGGCGGCCGGGGTCGTGGCAGACGGTCGAGACCTGCGATCTGGTGCCGCTGCTGGAGGCCGAGGGGCCGCCCCTGCTCATCGACTGCCTGTCCCTGTGGCTGACCGACGCGATGGACGCGGCCGGGGCGTGGGACGACGCGGTGTGGGCGGAGCGCGGGGAGAAGGCGCTGCGGGAGCGGGTGCGGGAGCTGACGGAGGCGGTGCGCGCCACCCGGCGGACCGTGGTCGCCGTGTCGAACGAGGTGGGCTCGGGGATCGTCCCGTCGACGGCGTCGGGGCGGCGCTACCGGGACGAACTCGGCCGGCTGAACGCGGGGTTCGCGGACGAGTGCGAGCACGTGCTGCTGGTGGTGGCGGGACAGGCGCTGGTGCTGAAGGGCTGACCGGGGCCCCGCAGCTCGCCTCCTGCCCGCCCGGCCTACGGGGCTGTGCGGGCGATCACCCGGTAGGGGCTGTGCGGGCGATCACCCGGTAGGTGTTCGCGAAGCGGGTGCGGCGGGTCACCGGGGCGATGAGGTGGTCGGCCAGGGCCGCCGCGGCGACCAGGGGGACGCCCGCGCGGAGCAGCGCCGCGCGGGTGTGCCGCTGGACCGGGGGCGGGGGGATCGCCCGCCAGGGGGTGTCCGGGGCGGGCAGGGCGTGGGAGAGGGCCAGGGACGTGGCGCCCGCGAGGTCGTGGGGGACGTGCACCGGGCGGTGGTCGAGCGTGAGGATCGTGCAGCCGGCCGACTCCAGTTCCGCGCGGACGTTCTGCGGGGGCAGCAGGTGGAGGTGGCGCGGTTGGTCGTAGGGGAGCCACCAGCGGCCCAGCAGGGCGGCGAAGACGCTGCGGGGGCTCAGGGTCTCGATGAGCAGGTGGCCGCCGGGGCGCAGGACGGACAGGGCGGCGCGGAGTTCCGCCCGGGGGTCGGGGGTGCCCTCCAGGTGGTGGAGCATGCTGACCACGTCGTAGCGGGCGCGCAGGGGGCCGGCGATCTTGGGGTCCGTCAGACGGCCGACGTGGGCCTCCTCGACGCGGTCGGCGGTGCGGGCGCGGACCACGCGCGGGGTGGGGTCCAGGCCGTCGAAGGCGGTGTAGGGGAAGAACTGCCGGGCCGTGGCGGGAAAGCGGGCGTGGCCCGTCCCGACGTCGAGCCAGCTCTCCGGCTCGCCGCAGCGCAGCATCGCGCGGGCCGCCGAGCGGTGGCGGCGGGGGCTGCCGCGCAGGGCGAGGAGGCCGTCGCTCGCCGGGTCCCTGGGCGCGCCGCGCGCGGTGCGGTGGTAGAGGGCGAGGCCCTCCGCGGTCAGGCGCGGGTTCTGGAAGGTGTGGCCGCAGTCCCGGCAGGCGTCGACGGTGAAACTGCCCGGCTTGTACTGCCGCAGGTCACCCGTGCGCAGCCGGTTGCGCAGCGAGGTGGAGCCGCACCAGGGGCAGTCCTCCCGGCGCGGTTCGTGGACCCGGGTGGTCGCCTGGGGGACCGGGGGTGCTGAGGGGGCGGAGTGGTGTGCGGGCATGGGCGGCTCCCGGGCGCGACGACGTACCGCTAGGACGTAGGGGGACGTAGGGGGACGTGGGCGAACGACATACGACAAGCCACTGACAATCCGCTGCAAAACGGAACGTATGGGATGCCGATCCCGGGTGCAACGACGTCGCCCTGACGGAGTGGTGATGTGGCGCCGTGCTGTTCGAGCGGGGCCGGTACTGTTCGGCGAATGAGCTCGCTTAATCTCGACGACTTCACCGATCTGATCGAGCGTCCGGACGGCGGGATCCGCCGGGACGCCGAGGCGCGCCGGGAGCGACAGATCGTGCCGCCCGGGTCGCTGGGCCGCCTCGACGAACTGGGTGAGTGGCTGGCGGCGGCGCAGTCCGCCGTGCCGGTCCGGCCGGTCGAACGGCCGCGGGTGGTGCTCTTCGCCGGTGACCACGGCGTCGCCGGGCTGGGCGTCTCGGCCCGTGCGGCGGGCAGCGCCGGGGAGTTGGTGCGCGAGGTGCTGGAGGGCGGCCGGCCCGTGTCGGTGCTGGCGCGGCGGCTGGGCGTGCCGGTGCGGATCGTCGACATGGGGCTGGACTGCGACCCGGAATCCCTCCCGGCGGATGTCGTACGGCACCGGGTGCGGCGCGGCAGCGGGCGGATCGACATCGAGGACGCGCTCACCCTGGAGGAGGCGGAGGCGGCGTTCCGGGCAGGCGTCGCGGTGGCCGACGAGGAGGCCGACTCGGGCACGGACCTGGTGGTGCTCGGCGATGTCAGCGTCGGCGGGACCACGGTGGCGGGCGTGCTGGTGGCCGCGCTGTGCGGGGTGGACGCGTCGGTCGTCACCGGGCGCGGCGGGCTGGCGATCGACGATCTGGCGTGGATGCGCAAGTGCGCCGCGGTTCGCGACGCGCTGCGCCGGGCACGGCCGGTGCTCGGGGACCAGTTGCAGCTGCTGGCGTCGGTGGGCGGGGCCGACTTCGCCGCGATGACGGGTTTCCTGCTGCAGAGCGCGGTGCGCAAGCTGCCGGTGGTGCTCGACGGCGTCGTGTCGGCGGCGTGCGCGCTGGTCGGACAGCGGATCGCGTTCCGGGCGCCGGACTGGTGGCTGGCCGCGCACGACAGCGGGGAGCCCGGGCAGGCGAAGGCGCTGGACCGGATGGCGCTGGAGCCGCTGCTCACCCACGGGGTGACCGTCGGGGAGGGCGCGGGGGGCCTGCTGGCGCTGCCACTGGTGCAGGCGGCTGCCGCGCTGGCGGCGGAGCTGCCCGAGAAGCCGAAGGAGTCCGAGGAGGCGCCGGAGTCCGAGGAGGCGAACGGGCCCGTGGAGTCGGAGGCCCCGGGGGCGGCCGGCGAGCGGTAACGGCCCGAGATCCAGGTCACGCCCGCCTGGCTCAACTTCGTCCCGCTCCGGTCGGTCCTGGAACGTGGTGTCGGTTTGACTGAGTCGCAGACACCCTCCGACCAGGCCCCGCACGGACGAGGACGACCGCCGCATGACCACGCTCGCCCGCTGGGCCCGCGCCGAATGGGGTGCGCTGTACGCCGCGGTGCGCGGGCCGCTGGCCGAACGGCGGTGGCGGGCCGTGCCGATGGCGGTCGCGGCCGTGTGCCTCACGGCGGTGCTGCACGTCGTGCACCACCAGTCGTGGGGCTACGAGGCCGTGCAGGAGGCCGGCGGGGTGCGGGCCGCGGATCCGCTGTGGTTGGCGCTGCTGCGGACGCCGTTGTCGCTGTTCGTGCCGGCGCTGGACCTGCCGGTGTGGGGCGCGCTGGTACAGATCCTGCTGGTGTTCGGCATCGCCGAGCTGTGCCTGGGCCGCCGGCGGACCCTGGCCCTCGCCTACGTCGCGACGCTCGCGGGCACGCTGTACTCGCGTGCGGGCATCTGGCTCGGCCCGGACTCCCCGCTCGGTCTGCCCGCCTCGGACGCCCGGGTCGTGGACACCGGGCCGTCCGCCGCGGTGGTGGGCCTCGCCGTCTTCCTGGGGTGGCGCTACCGCGCGTACGTCACGGCCTCGGTGGTGATCGGGGCGATGGTGGCCGAGGTCGCGCTCAAGGAGAACCTCGCGGGCAAGGAACACCTGGCGGCGATCGCGGCGGTGCTGGTGCTGTGCGTGGCCGGAGAGCTGCGTCAGCGGCGTTCGAGGGACCGGGCCGGCTCGGGGTCGGGCGCGCCGCCGAGCCAGTCGTGAAACGCCCGTGACGGGGCCGCCCAGCGGCGGTCGTGGTGATAGGAGCGCAGGGCGGATCTGGCCCGGGCGCGGGGCCGGTTGCGGTAGAACCGCTTGGCCCACGGGGAGGTGGGCGTGGCCAGCCGTACGGCCCCGACCAGGGCGATGAAGGGGATGATCACACCCACGACCGCGACGCGGATCTTGCCCTTGAACAGGGCGATGAGGGCGAACCCGAAGTTGACGAGGATGTTCACGAGGACGACGGCACGGTTCTGCTGCTGGTCGTCGTTGAGGTCGTTGACGCCCAGCGGCGAGAAGCCGATCAGGAGCAGGCCGACGAGCGCGGCGGTGAGGACGACCATCTCCACGCTCTTGCGGCCGTCCGGGGTCCAGTAGACGTCGGCGAGGTGCAGCACCAGGGCGAACTCGTCGAGGACCAGGCCCGCGCCGATGCCGAACAGCACCGCGGCCAGGCACGACCCGAAGCCGTGCTGGCCGCCCGCCACCGCGCCGAAGCCGCCGATGAGCGTCAGGATGATCCCGGGGACCACGTGGTGGACGTGGACGCCCCCGCTGCTGACGTTGCCGAAGGGCCCCTTGCCCGCCCGGATCAGGCGGGTGATGAGCCGGGTGATCAGGAAGGTCGTGACGAACGCGATCAGAGCGAGAAGCAGCGGCAGCTTGCCGGGTTCGATGATGTTCCGCTCCAGCCATCCCATATGTGAACTTTATCCTTGGCTGCCGCTCCCGCTCTCCTGACCGGCCGGTAGCCTGCGCCGGTGACCGGAACTTCCCCCCTCGACGGCCTCCGCTTCGCCTTCGGCACCTTGACGGTGATCCCTGTGCGGGTGACCCGGTGGGACCGCCGGGCCGCTCGTGACGGCATGCTGTGCGCTCCGCTGGCGGGTCTCGCGGTCGGTGCGGGCGCCGCCGGGCTCGGGCTGGCGCTGCTGCTCCTCGGTGCGGGCGCCCCGCTCGCCGCCGTGGCGGGTGTCGCCGTGCCGGCCGCGCTCACCCGGGGGCTGCACCTCGACGGGCTCGCGGACACCGCCGACGGGCTGGGCAGCGGCAAGCCCGCCGAGGACGCGCTGCGGATCATGAAACAGTCGGACATCGGGCCGTTCGGGGTGATCACCCTGGTCCTCGTCCTGCTCGCGCAGGTCGCCGCGCTCACGCAGGCCTTCGACGCCTCCTGGGCCCGGGGTGCGTGCGCCGCGGTCGTCTCGGCGACCTGTGCCCGGCTGGCCCTGACCCTGGCGGCCCGGACCGGGGTCCCGGCGGCCCGGCCGGAGGGGCTCGGGGCGGCGGTCGCGGGTGTGGTGCCCGTACGGGGGGCGGTGATCGCCACCGTGGCCGTCACGGGAGCGGCGGCAGCGGCCGGCGCCCTCCTCGGGCCGTACGACGTGATCCGGACGGTGCTCGCGGTGGTCCTCGCCCTGGCCGCCGCGGAAGCCCTGCTGCGTCACTGCACGCGCCGCTTCGGCGGGGTCACGGGGGACGTGTTCGGCGGTCTGGCGGAGACGGCGGCCACCACGGCGCTGGTCGTTCTGTCACTGGGCTGAAACGATCTCCCCGTCCCCCTCCTGCACGGGTCGCCCAGCGGCTAACTTCCTGCCCCGACACACCTGTGATCGGGGGACGTTCATGCCGAAACTGCGCCGCGCCGCGGCCTGGCTCGTCGATTTCGCGCTGGTGCTGGCGCTGGCCTCGGCGCTCGCCGTGCTCACCTTCCACCGGGTCTCCGCGCTCGTCACCGACGTGCCCGAGCTGGCCGCCCGCGGCGGTTTCGACCTGCTGACCTCACGCGGCGACGTGCTCGACGCCTCGCAGGACCTCGGGCTGACGCTGTGGGACAAGTCGGTGCTCTACGTCGAGCAGGCCTTCGGGCTGCTGGTGCTGACGGTGTTCCTCTACCAGTGGGGGTGCCTGGCCCTGGCCGGGCGCACCGTCGGCAAGGCCCTGGTGGGGCTGAAGGTGACGACGGACTCCCCGCGCCGGGTCAGGGCGGCACGCCGGGCCGCGGTCACCACCGCCGCGGACGTCGCCGTGTACGCCGTGGCCTGCGTGCTGCTGGTCGAGGGGCAGGTCGTGCTGTCGGTGCTGGTGTGGGCGGTCGCGGTGGTGCTGTTCCTGCTGAACGCGCTGCCGGTCCTCTCCCCCGCCCGGCGCTCCCTCGCCGACCGGGTCGCGGGCACCGCCGTCACCGGCATCGCGCTCAGCAGGCCCGTCGCCATGCCCCCAGTTCGTACTTCTTGAGCAGCGAACTGAGCTTCAGGCGGCGCGAGTCGGCGCAGAAGCGGGCGGTGGGCAGCTCGTACTCGACGTGGAAGACGGCCTTGCCCGCCGCGACGAACGGCTTCAGGGCCGTGCACTCGCCGTACTGGGCGCACTGTTCGTTGACCGCGAAGTCGAAGTCGCCGACCAGTTCCGGGATCTGGTCCAGGTCGTTCTTGAGGCCGACGGCCAGACCGCGGTCGTGGGCGAGCCGGGCGACGAGGCGGTTGTAGCGCAACTGGTCGGTGGCCGTGAGCGGGAAACCGGTGTCGTTGCGGTAGCCGTCCATGTTGTCGGGTTCCACCGCGTCGAAGCCCTTGTCGCGGCACATGTCGATGCGGGCCGCCATGAGCGGTTCCAGGACGTCGGTGCGGCGGATGTCCAGCCAGCGCTCGCCCTTCCATCCGTTGCCGCGCCCGAGCACGGCTCTCGGGAACTTCCCCGCGTCCGGGCGGAACTCCTCCCAGGCGCCCGTGGAGAGGTAGCAGATGACCTTGCGGCCCTGGTCGTGCAACCGGGCGACGGTGTCCTCGGAGTGGTCGAAGCCGTCGATGTCGTAGACCGGCGCGTCGACGGAGGTGTCCAGGCGCCCGCTGAGCTGCCACTGCCAGGCGATGCCGGGGCGGGGCTGCCAGCGCGTGCCGGGCTTGTCGTCGGGCGCCCGGGAACATCCCGCGAGCAGCAGGACGAGCAGGGCGACGAGCGGGAACGGGCGTCTCACGGGGCGTTCTCCGTGGTGTCTGTGGGGCGCGGGGCGTACGGGAGTGCGCCCCTGGGATGATCTCCGGTCCCGGGCCTCGCGCGGCGCACCGCCGCGCCCCGCGCCCGGGCCGGACCCTCCGGGGTGGCCGGTGGCGCTCACCGGGTCGCGACGAGTGTGACCCGGTTCACCGGTGTGGGGGACCGAGAACTGGCCACTGGGCCACCGACAGGTGAACGCCCGCAGGCATGAGCGAACGGGACCACGCGCGTAGTCTCGTCGTCGAGTGTTCGCCGCACCGGGGAAGGCCCCGCGAGACCCGCCCTCGGAGGTCCGCATAGGGTCGGCTGTCGGGCCCGGTCGACCCACACCGTTCGACCACAGCAACTTCACATCGGAAGCGAGATTTCACCACCGTGACTGCTCTCACTCTCAGCACCGCCGCGGCGCCCGGTCTGCGGGCCGACGCGATCGTGATCGGTGTCGCCAAGGGTGCCAAGGGGCCGGTCGTCGCACCGGGCGCCGAGGCCGTGGACAAGGCGTACGACGGCAGGCTCGCCGGCGTCCTGGAGACGCTCGGCGCCTCCGGCGGCGAGGGCGAGGTGACGAAGCTGCCGGCGCCGTCCGGCTTCAAGACACCGCTCGTCCTGGCGGTCGGCCTGGGCGCGGTGCCCGAGAAGGACGCCGAGTACGGCACCGAGTCCCTGCGCAAGGCCGCCGGTGTCGCCGCCCGCGCCCTGGCCGGGTCGAAGAAGGCCGCCTTCGCGCTGCCGCTGGGCGACGCCGCCGACGCCGGCGCGGTCGGGGAGGGCGCGCTGCTCGGCGCGTACTCCTTCGACGCCTACAAGGACAACGGCAAGGACCCCAAGGCGAAGAACGGCAAGGCGCCCCTCGCCGAGGTCGTCCTGCTCGGGGGCAAGCCGCGCGACAAGGCGTACAAGGCCGCGGTCGAGCGTGCCGTCGCCGTGTCCGAGGAGCTCAACCGCTCCCGCGACCTGGTCAACACCCCGCCGAACGACCTCAACCCCGAGTCGTTCGCCGCGATCGCCCAGGCCGCGGCCAAGGAACACGGCATCAAGATCCAGGTGCTCGACGAGAAGGCCCTGACCAAGGGCGGCTACGGCGGCATCCTCGGCGTCGGCTCCGGCTCCGCGGCCACCCCGCGCCTGGTCAAGCTGTCGTACACCTCCTCCAAGGCGAAGAAGCACCTCGCCTTCGTCGGCAAGGGCATCACCTACGACTCGGGCGGCATCTCGCTGAAGCCGGCCGGTCACAACGAGACGATGAAGTGCGACATGGCCGGTGCGGCCGCGGTGTTCGCCGCGGTCGTCGCCGCCGCGCGTCTCGGCCTGGAGGTCAACGTCACCGGCTGGCTCGCCCTGGCCGAGAACATGCCCTCCGGGTCCGCGACCCGTCCGGGTGACGTGCTGCGGATGTACAGCGGCAAGACGGTGGAGGTGCTCAACACCGACGCCGAGGGCCGGCTGGTGCTCGCCGACGCGCTGTGGGCGGCCTCCCAGGAGAAGCCGGACGCGATCGTGGACGTGGCGACGCTGACCGGGGCGATGGTGCTGGCGCTGGGCAACCGGACGTTCGGGATCATGGGCAACGACGACGCGTTCCGTGCGGCGCTGGTCGAGGCCGCGGAGGAGGTCGGCGAGCCGGCGTGGCCGATGCCGCTGCCGGAGCACCTGCGCAAGGGGATGGACTCCCCCACCGCCGACATCGCGAACATGGGCGAGCGGATGGGCGGCGGGCTGGTGGCCGGTCTGTTCCTGCGCGAGTTCGTGGGCGAGGGGATCACCTGGGCGCACCTGGACATCGCCGGGCCGGCCTTCAACGAGGGCGGGCCCTTCGGGTACACGCCGAAGGGCGGTACGGGGACGGCTGTGCGGACGCTGGTGCGGCTGGCGGAGCTGACGGCTGCGGGTGATCTGGGCTGATCGTCGCCCAGTAGCTCGGTCTCGCCTGTTTGTGTGGCGAGTGCGGGGGCGTGGGGGCTGTTCGCGCAGTTCCCCGCGCCCCTTGGGCGCTGCCCTCGCGCCCGCGCGGCGGAGCCGCACATCGGACACAGCCCCGCGCCCCTTGGTGCGCTGTCCCCGCGCCCGCGCGGCGGAGCCGCACATCGGACACAGCCCCGCGCCCCTTGAGCGCTGTCCTCCGGGCATCACTGGTGTGGCTCATCTGAACGTGGGGCGTCTCACACCGCAGCCCGGCGTCTCCTTGTGTGCCGACAAGTGCGAAGATGGGGCTCGGCAGGACAGGGCCCCACCGAAGGGCCGAAGAACGAGCGGCCGGACACCAGCCGCCTGCCGGTCACTGACGACCGGCTCACGGCGCACATGCATGGAGGACGTGACGTGGCGAACGACGCCAGCACCGTTTTCGACCTAGTGATCCTCGGCGGTGGCAGCGGTGGTTACGCCGCGGCCCTGCGCGGGGCGCAGCTGGGCCTGGACGTCGCCCTGATCGAGAAGGACAAGGTCGGCGGCACCTGCCTGCACCGGGGATGCATCCCCACCAAGGCCCTGCTGCACGCGGGCGAGATCGCCGACCAGGCCCGCGAGAGCGAGCAGTTCGGTGTGAAGGCCTCCTTCGAGGGCATCGACATCGCCGGGGTCCACAAGTACAAGGACGGCGTGGTCGCCGGCCTGTACAAGGGCCTGCAGGGTCTCGTCGCCTCCCGGAAGGTGACGTACATCGAGGGTGAGGGCCGTCTCTCCTCGCCCACCTCCGTCGACGTGAACGGCCGCCGCGTCGAGGGCCGTCACATCCTGCTCGCGACCGGCTCCGTGCCGAAGTCGCTGCCGGGCCTGGACATCGACGGCAACCGGATCATCTCCTCCGACCACGCCCTCGTCCTGGACCGCGTGCCGAAGTCCGCGATCATCCTGGGCGGCGGCGTCATCGGCGTCGAGTTCGCCTCCGCGTGGAAGTCCTTCGGCACCGAGGTCACGATCGTCGAGGGCCTGAAGCACCTCGTCCCGGTCGAGGACGAGAACTCCTCCAAGCTGCTGGAGCGCGCGTTCCGCAAGCGCGGCATCAAGTTCAACCTGGGCACCTTCTTCCAGAAGGCCGAGTACACCCAGGACGGCGTCAAGGTCACCCTGGCCGACGGCAAGGAGTTCGAGGCCGAGGTCCTGCTGGTCGCCATCGGCCGCGGCCCCGTCTCCCAGGGCCTCGGCTACGAGGAGCAGGGCGTCGCCATGGACCGCGGCTACGTCCTGGTCGACGAGTACATGCGCACGAACGTGCCGACCATCTCCGCCGTCGGTGACCTCGTCCCGACCCTCCAGCTCGCGCACGTCGGCTTCGCCGAGGGCATCCTGGTGGCGGAGCGCCTGGCCGGTCTGAAGACCGTTCCGATCGACTACGACGGTGTCCCGCGGGTGACGTACTGCCACCCGGAGGTCGCCTCCGTCGGTATCACCGAGGCCAAGGCCAAGGAGATCTACGGTGCGGACAAGGTCGTCGCTCTGAAGTACAACCTCGCGGGCAACGGCAGGAGCAAGATCCTGAACACCGCGGGCGAGATCAAGCTCGTCCAGGTCAAGGACGGTGCCGTCGTCGGCGTCCACATGGTCGGCGACCGCATGGGCGAGCAGGTCGGCGAAGCCCAGCTGATCTACAACTGGGAGGCGCTGCCCGCCGAGGTCGCGCAGCTCATCCACGCCCACCCGACGCAGAACGAGGCGCTCGGCGAGGCCCACCTGGCCCTGGCCGGCAAGCCCCTCCACGCGCACGACTGACCCCTCGGTCGACGAACGCGACGACACAGACTTCCGCACTTTCCGTAAGGAGCAACCGAAACCATGGCGGTTTCCGTAACCCTTCCGGCGCTCGGTGAGAGCGTCACCGAGGGCACTGTCACCCGCTGGCTGAAGGCCGAGGGCGAGCGCGTCGAGGCCGACGAGCCGCTGCTCGAGGTGTCGACCGACAAGGTCGACACCGAGATCCCCTCGCCCGCCGCCGGTGTCCTGGCCTCCATCAAGGTCGCCGAGGACGAGACGGTCGAGGTCGGCGCCGAGCTGGCCCTGATCGACGACGGCAGCGGCGCGCCCGCCGCCGCCGAGGCCCCGCAGGCCGAGCAGGTCGCCGAGCCGGCCCCCGAGCCGGCCCCGGCCGCCCCGTCCACCGAGCAGGCCGCCCCGGCGCCCGCTCCCTCCGCCGACGCCGCCGCCGGCGGCGGTTCCGCCGAGGGCACGGACGTCGTCCTGCCCGCGCTCGGCGAGTCCGTCACCGAGGGCACCGTCACCCGCTGGCTGAAGTCGGTCGGTGACAGCGTCGAGGCCGACGAGCCGCTGCTCGAGGTCTCCACCGACAAGGTCGACACCGAGATCCCGGCCCCCACCTCGGGCACGCTGCTGGAGATCGTCGTCGGCGAGGACGAGACCGCCGAGGTCGGCGCCAAGCTCGCCGTCATCGGCGAGGCGGGTGCCGCTCCGGCCGCCGCCCCGGCGCAGGAGGCCCCGGCCGCCCCGGCCCAGCCCGAGCCGACCCCGGCTCCGGCCCCGGCGCAGCCCGCCCCCGCCCCGCAGGCCCCGTCGGCTCCGGCCCCGCAGCAGCAGACCACCCCGGCTCCCGAACCGGCTCCGTCCGCTCCCGCGCCGGCCCCGGCTCCGGCCCAGGCCCCGGCCGCTCCGGCCGCCGCCAAGCCGGCCGACGACGGCGCCTACGTCACCCCGCTGGTGCGCAAGCTCGCCGCCGAGCAGGGCGTCGACCTGGCCACCGTCAAGGGCACCGGCGTCGGCGGCCGTATCCGCAAGCAGGACGTCGTCGCCGCCGCCGAGGCCGCGAAGAGCGCCGCCGCCACCCCGGCCCCCGCCGCTGCCGCCCCGTCGGCCGCGAAGAAGGCCCCGGCGCTGGAGGCCTCCCCGCTGCGCGGCCAGACCGTCAAGATGCCGCGCATCCGCAAGGTCATCGGCGACAACATGGTCAAGGCCCTGCACGAGCAGGCCCAGCTGTCCTCGGTCGTCGAGGTCGACGTCACCCGTCTGATGAAGCTGCGCGCCCGTGCCAAGGACGCGTTCGCGGCCCGTGAGGGCGTCAAGCTCTCCCCGATGCCGTTCTTCGTCAGGGCCGCGGCCCAGGCGCTGAAGGCGCACGCGCCGATCAACGCCAGGATCAACGAGGCCGAGGGGACCATCACCTACTTCGACACCGAGAACATCGGTATCGCGGTGGACTCCGAGAAGGGCCTGATGACCCCGGTCATCAAGAACGCCGGTGACCTCAACCTCGCCGGCATCGCCAAGGCCACGGCCGACCTGGCGGGCAAGGTCCGCGCCAACAAGATCACCCCGGACGAGCTGTCCGGCGCGACCTTCACCATCTCCAACACCGGGTCGCGCGGCGCGCTCTTCGACACGATCATCGTGCCGCCGGGCCAGGTCGCCATCCTCGGCATCGGCGCGACGGTCAAGCGTCCCGCCGTCATCGAGACGGAGGAGGGCACGGTCATCGGCGTCCGCGACATGACGTACCTGACCCTGTCCTACGACCACCGCCTGGTGGACGGCGCCGACGCCGCCCGTTACCTGACGGCGGTCAAGGCCATCCTGGAGGCGGGCGAGTTCGAGGTCGAGCTCGGCCTCTGACCTTCATTGCGATCGCGCGGTGGCCCAGTGCCGCGATATAACGACCAGGGCCCCCCCCCGTAAGGGGCGCGGGGAAAAGAGCGAGCAAAACCCCCCAAC
>NZ_JBHWFG010000055.1:18302-23395 GCF_042733745.1 Streptomyces sp. NPDC059696 | reverse complement strand
GGGGTTTTTGTCGGTCGTGGTGGGCCTCGGACCTTTTTTGCGATGGGGGGGTCCCCCGGCCGGGTCACCACGGGACGGGGCCCCCGCCCGTTCAGGGGCGCGGGGAACTGCGCGAGCAACGCCCCACAACCGTCAGCCGAACGACAACCCCGCTCCCCCGTGTAAGTCTCGTCTCACCTGCACCGAGACACCCCCACCCACCTCACCCGCGGAGCGAACCGGCCGTATTGTCTAAACGTCAAACCCCTTAAGGAGCCCTCATGACCGCGCCCGTCATCCACTCGCTCCGCGAGCAGATCCGCGAGCACATCCTGGAGGGGATCATCAGCGGACGCTGGCAGCCGGGTGAGCGGATCGTCGAGCGCCGGATCGCCACCGAGCTGGAGGTCAGCCAGACCCCGGTCCGCGAGGCCCTGCGCGAGCTGGAGTCCCTGCGCCTGATCGAGTCCGCTCCCAACAAGGGCGTCCGCGTGCGGAACCTGACCGCCGCCGACCTGGAGGAGAGCTACCCCGTCCGGGCCGGGCTGGAGGCCATCGCCGCCGAGCTGGCCGCCGAGGGCCTCGCGGAGGACTGCTCCGCGCTGGAACCCCACGTCAGCGCCCTGCACGAAGCCGACCGCGTCTCCGACGGCACCGCCCAGGTCCGCCACACCGTCGCCTTCCACCGCGAGCTGGTCCGCGCCGCGGACAACTCCGTGCTGCTGCACACCTGGGAGGGCCTCGGCATCGAGGTGTTCACGGCCCTGTCGATCCGCTGGCTGGGCACGCGGCAGCAGTCGTACGCGGAGGAGCACGAGGAGCTCGTCGCCGCGTTCAAGCGCCGTGACCCCCGGATCGCCGAACTGGTCAAGGCCCACGTCCTGGGCTGCGCGCCGCGGGCGTGACACCCGAGCACGCCCTCGCTCAAACGCCTCCGACCTGCGAAAACCGTTCGAAAATCGGTCACCGCGTGCCACCGTCGGAGGCACCCCGTGCCTACTTTCTCGTGATCAAGAGGTTTTGCCCCTCAACCCTTTGATCGATCATCGATCAGGGAGTTACAGTCGCCGACGGGCTTCCACCGAAGCCTCAGCCCTGTCCTGCCAAAGACAAAGGGCACCCCGATCCCCTTATGTGAGGGAACCCCCTTCGACTGAGGAAGGCGGCGACATGACCGACCCCAACGCCATCCAGCCGAGCGAGCTCGACCAGCTCCCCGACCGGGACCCGGAGGAGACCGCCGAATGGCAGGCCTCCCTGGACGCGGTCACCAAGGCTGCCGGGCCGCACCGTGCCGCATACCTGATGCGCCGCACGCTGGAGCGCGCCGAGGGCGCCGGCATCGCGCTGCCGAAGCTCCTCGAGACCGACTACGTCAACTCCATTCCCACCTCCGCCGAGCCGGCCGTCCCCGGTGACGAGGCGATGGAGCAGCGGATCACCGCGTGGAACCGCTGGAACGCGGCCGCGATGGTCACCCGCGGCAGCAAGTACGGCGTCGGCGGCCACATCGCCACCTTCGCCTCGGCCGCCTGGCTGTACGAGACCGGCTTCAACCACTTCTTCAAGGGCAAGGAGGCCGACGGCTCCGGCGACCAGCTCTACATCCAGGGCCACGCCTCCCCCGGCATCTACGCCCGCGCGTTCCTCGACGGCCGGCTGAACGAGGAGCAGCTCGACAACTTCCGCCGGGAGTCGGGCGGCAACGGCCTGCCCTCCTACCCGCACCCGCGCCGTCTGCCCTGGCTGTGGGAGTTCCCCACGGTCTCCATGGGCCTCGGCCCGCTGTCGGCGATCTACCAGGCGCGCTTCAACCGCTACCTGGCCAACCGCGGCATCAAGGACACCTCCGCCTCGCACGTGTGGGCGTTCCTCGGCGACGGCGAGATGGACGAGCCCGAGTCGACGGCGGCCCTGGCGCTGGCGGCCCGTGAGGAGCTGGACAACCTCACGTTCGTCATCAACTGCAACCTGCAGCGCCTGGACGGCCCGGTCCGCGCCAACTTCAAGATCGTGCAGGAGCTGGAGGCCCAGTTCCGCGGCGCCGGCTGGAACGTGATCAAGACGCTGTGGGGCACCGCCTGGGACGAGCTGTTCCAGCTCGACACCACCGGCGCACTCGTACGCCGCCTGCGCCAGGTACCGGACGCGCAGATCCAGACGTACCAGACCCGCGACGCCGCCTACATCCGCCAGGACTTCTTCGGCGGCGACCCGGCGCTCGCGGAGATGGCGAAGCTGCTGAGCGACGACAAGATCCTCGAGTGCTTCCACCTCTCGCGCGGTGGTCACGAGGCGCGCAAGGTGTTCGCCGCGTACCAGGCCGCCGTCGAGCACCAGGGCGCGCCGACCGTGATCCTGGCCCAGACGGTCAAGGGCCACACCCTCGGCGAGGGCTTCGCGTCGAAGAACGCCAACCACCAGATGAAGAAGCTCTCGGTGGACGAGTTCAAGAACATGCGCGACCTGCTGGAGCTGCCGATCAAGGACAGCGACTTCGTCGACGGCGTGGTGCCCTACGGCCACCCGGGCGCCGACTCCCCCGAGGTCCGCTACCTCCAGGAGCGGCGTGCCGCCCTCGGCGGTCCGGCCCCGGCCCGGCGCGTCCACCCGGTCGCCCCGCTGCCCGCCCCGGCGGAGAAGGCGTTCGCGTCCTTCGACAAGGGCTCCGGCTCGCAGAACGTGGCCACCACCATGGCGTTCGTCCGCCTCGTCAAGGACCTGGTCCGCGACAAGGAGACGGGCAAGCGCTGGGTGCCGATCGTCCCGGACGAGGCGCGCACCTTCGGCATGGAGAGCCTCTTCCCGTCGCTCGGCATCTACTCGCCGAAGGGCCAGACGTACGAGCCGGTCGACCGCGACCAGCTGATGTACTACAAGGAGGCCCGGAACGGCCAGATCCTCAACGAGGGGATCACCGAGGCCGGTTCGATGGCCGACTTCATCGCCGCTTCGACGTCGTACGCGACGCACGGCGAGACGATGATCCCGTTCTACATCTTCTACTCGATGTTCGGCTGGCAGCGCACGGCCGACCAGATGTGGCAGCTCGGCGACCAGCTCGGCCGCGGCTTCCTGGTCGGCGCCACGGCCGGCCGTACGACGCTGACGGGCGAGGGCCTGCAGCACGCCGACGGCCACTCCCCCGTGATCGCCGCGACGAACCCGGCCGCGCTGACGTACGACCCGGCGTTCGCCTACGAGGTCGCGACCATCGTCAAGGACGGTCTGCGCCGGATGTACGGCGAGGCGGCCCCGGGTGAGGACCAGGACGTCTTCTACTACCTGACCGTCTACAACGAGCCGCTGCCGCAGCCCGCGAAGCCGTCCGTCGAGGGCGTCGACGAGGGCATCGTCAAGGGCCTGTACCGCTTCAACACGGCGGAGTCGGCGGGCGTGACCGTGCCGGCGAACGCCCCGCGGATCCAGCTGCTCGGCTCCGGTACGGCGATCCACTGGGCGCTGAAGGCGCAGCGGCTGCTCGCCGAGGAGTGGGGCGTGGCGGCCGACGTGTGGTCGGCGACGTCCTGGAGCGAGCTGCGCCGGGACGCCCTGGAGGCGGACGAGGCGCTGCTGCGCGGCGAGGAGCGGGTGCCGTTCGTACGGCAGGCGCTCCAGGGCGCCGAGGGCCCGGTGCTGGCGGTCTCCGACTACATGCGCCAGGTCCCGGACCAGATCGCGCAGTGGGTCGAGCAGGACTGGTCCTCGCTGGGCGCCGACGGCTTCGGCCTGTCGGACACCCGTGAGGCGGCCCGCCGCCACTTCGGTGTCGACGCGGAGTCGATCGTCGTCGCGGCCCTGGCCCAGCTCGCCAAGCGCGGCGAGGTGAAGGCGACGGCCGTGAAGGAAGCGCGCGAGCAGTACGGCCTGTAAGGGTCTGCGGCCCCCGTCGGTCCCGGTCGTTCGTCGACCGCGGGCCGGTGGGGGCTTGTCGCGTGGTCCCCGCGCCCCTGAAACGGGCCCGCCCCCACGCACCCGCGCCCGGACACGCACCATGATGGCCCCATGCGTGCTGCCCGGCTGATCAAGATGGTGCTGCTGCTCCAGTCCCGGCCCTCCATGACGGCCGCCGAACTCGCCCGTGAGCTGGAGGTGTCGGAGCGGACGGTCACGCGGGACGCGCAGGCGTTGTCGGAGGCGGGCGTTCCGGTGTACGCGGACCGCGGCCGGGCCGGCGGGTACCGGCTGGTCGGCGGCTACCGGACGCGGCTGACCGGGCTGCACCGCGGGGAGGCCGAGGCGCTGTTCCTGTCCGGGGTGCCGGGGGCGCTGCGCGAGATGGGCCTGGAGGACGCCGCCTCGGCCGCCCGGCTGAAGGTGTCGGCGGCGCTGCTGCCGTCCCTGCGGGACGCCTCGAGGTCGGCCGCCCAGCGGTTCCACCTGGACGCGCCGAACTGGTTCCGGGAGCCGAAGACGCCCGCGCTGCTGCCGGCCGTCGCCGACGCGGTGTGGGACGACCGGCGGATCAGCGCGCGCTACCGGCGCGGGGAGGACGAGGTCGTCCGGGAGCTGGAGCCGTACGGGCTCGTGCTGAAGGCGGGCGTCTGGTACCTGTGCGCCCGGGTGGCCGGGCCGGGGTCGTTCCGGGTCTACCGGATCGACCGGTTCACGGCGGTGGACGCCGACGGTGAGCGCTTCGAACGGGAGGCGGACTTCGACCTGCCCGCGTTCTGGGAGGAACGGGCGGAACAGTTCGCGCGGTCCCTGCTGCGGACGCGGGTCGTGGTGCGGCTGTCCCCCGACGGGGTGCGCGCACTGCCGTACGCCGTCGACGCGGTGTCCGCGCGGGAGGCCCTGGCGGAGGCGGAGGCACCGGACGGGGGCGGCTGGGTGACGGTGGCCCTGCCGGTGGAGTCCGAGGAGGTCGCCCACACCCAGCTGGCGGCGCTGGGCCCGGAGGCGGAGGTGCTGGCGCCGGAGGGCCTGCGCCGGCGGTTCGCCGGGGACGCGGCGCGGCTGGCCCGGCTCTACGGGGCCGGGGGCGAGGGTGGGGCCGGGGCCGGGGGCGAGGCCGGGGCCGGGGCCGGGGGCGAGGGTGGGACCAGGGGCCGGGGCGAGGCCGGGGCCGGGGGCGAGGGTCTGGCCGGGTGCGAGATAGCGGCCGCGTCCAGTGG
>NZ_JBHWFG010000055.1:0-18292 GCF_042733745.1 Streptomyces sp. NPDC059696 | reverse complement strand
CCCGGGGGGTCCCGCGGCCCCCGGGGGGGGCGGGGGGGGGGGGGGGGGGGGGGGGGGGGGGGGGGCGGGGGGGGGGGGGGGGGGCGGGGGGGGGGGGGGGCCGGGGGGGGCGGCCGAGGCCGGGGGCGAGGCCGGGAGCGGGGGTGAGGGCAGGGGCGGCGCATAACGATCCCGCGCACTCCGGGTGCGCCCCTGTGCGCCAGGGCCGATGCTTGACCCGTGATGGACGAGACGGAGTTCTGGGAGCTGGTGGACGACGCCCGGGAGGCCGCCGAGGGCGACCCGGAAGAGCAGGCCGACCTGCTCGTGGACCGGCTCGCCCAGTTGGACCCGGACTCGGTCCTCGATTTCGCCCGTCACTTCGAGTCCCGCTACAACCGCGCCTACCGCTGGGACCTGTGGGGCGCCGCCTGGGTGCTGCTCGACGGGGCGAGCGACGACGCCTTCGACTTCTTCCGCTGCTGGCTGATCGGGCAGGGCCGGGAGGTGTTCGAGGGCGCCGTGCACGACCCGGACGCGCTCGCCGAGCTGCTGGACGACTTCGACGAGGAGATCGACGGGGACGGCGAGGAGCTCGGCTACGCGGCCGACGAGGCCTACGAGCAGCTCACCGGCGTGGTGGCGCCCGATCTGGAGATCGCGCCACCGCCCCCGGAGCCGGAGGGCACACCGCTCGACCTCGAGGACGACGACCTGCTCGCCGAGCGCTACCCCCGGCTGTGGCAGCGCTTCAGGGGCTGAGACCGCGGGGCCGTTCGTACGGGTAGGCGGGGAGGTCAGGACGCCGCGCGTTCGCTGTGACCTTGCCGTGGGCCGTCCGGCCGGCCCTGGAGGCGGGCCGCGAGCTGTCTGATCTCGGGCAGGCGGGCGTGCAGGGCGGCGCCCGGGCAGCTGGTCATGTAGCCGTCGTTGTGCCCCGCGAGGGCGGGCAGGCGTGCGGTGGTGCCGGCCGCGTAACGGCTCAGGCCGTTGCTGGAGACCAGCCGGACGTCCGATCGCGGGTCGGTGCCGGACAGGCCCAGCTTCCAGGCGGACACCGCGGCGATCGCGCGGATCAGGGGCCGCGGGACGGGCATGCCCTCGGTGAAGGTGCCGAGGGCGGCGATGCCGGAGGTGCGGTGGTTGAAGCCCTGGGTGTGGGCCCCGGTGACGGCACGCTCCACACCGCCGGCGCGGCCCTCGTAGATGGTGCCGCAGCGGTCGACGACGAAGTTGTAGCCGATGTCGTCCCAGTCGCGGGTGCCGGTCTGGCCGGTGTAGAGGTCCCGGATGATCCGGGGCGCGTCGGCGCAGTCGTAGCCGTTGGGCGAGTCGGTGTGGTGGACGAAGACGGCGGAGACCCGGTCGTCGTAGCGCGGGCGGGGCTGCGCGCGGCCGGCGTCGCCCAGCCAGTGCGCTCGGGACACGATGGGCGGGCGCGGGGCCGTGTAGGACATGGCCGGGTTGCGGGACGGGGCGGCGCGGGCGCCGGTGTCGGCGGCGTTCTCGACCCCGTGGGCGCACAGGAACAGCGCCAGGACGGCGGCGGCGCCCGGCAGGCAGCCGAGCAGCGCCCGGACGGCACGCGGCAGGCCGGCTATGCCGGGTGTCCGGTCGGCGGAGCGTCCGCGTGCGCCCCACCGTCTTCGGAAGACACGCATGGTCCCACTGTCGGCCCGATCCGGTCCGTCCGCGATGTGTGATGTGCCACCCGGTGGAACCATCGTCACGGTCCGCGACGTTTCTCCGGGTGCGGGCACACGGCGATTCCGATCTTCCGTGCGCGTGTGACTGATCACCGGGCCCTCCCCCCGCGTATTAAGGGGTTCCGAGAGAAAGGCGGCGTGCGTGGACCTGCTCGACATCCTGCTGTTGCTGGTCGTCCTGGCCTACGCGGCGTCCGGGTACCGGCGCGGGCTGGTGGCCGGCTGTGTGTCGCTGGCGGGCTTCGTGGGCGGCGCGGTCGTCGGCGTGTGGGTGCTGCCGTGGGTCATGGACCTGGTGGAGCCGGGCACCACGCGGGCGACGCTGGCGGCGGTGTTCACGGTGCTGCTCCCGGCGGTGGTGGGGCACGAGCTGGCGGGGCGCCTCGCGCTGCGGCTGCGGCGTGAGCTGGACCGGGGACCGCTGCGGGTGGCGGACGGGGTCGGCGGGGCCGTGGCCAACGCGGTGGCCGTGCTGATCGTGGCGTGGGTGGCGGCGAGTGTCCTCGGCGTGTCCTCGTCCCCGCTGGTCACCTCGGCGATCCGGGACTCGCGGCTGCTCGGCGCCGTGCAGCGCACCATGCCGGACACCACCCCGGCCTGGTTCTCCGGGGCCACGTCCGCGCTGACGCAGGCGGGCTTCCCGCAGGTCTTCAACCCCTTCGAGAACGAGTCGACGGCCGAGGTCGCCAAGCCCACCGGCGACAGCGTCACGGCGGCCGCCACCGACGCCGCCAAGCGGAGCACGGTGAAGGTCGAGGGTGTCACGGGCACCCAGGGCCGCGAGGGCAGCGGGTTCGTGTACGCGCGCGAGCACGTGATGACCAACGCCCACGTGGTGGCGGGCATCGACGAGCCGACCGTGCAGATCGGCGGGGTCGGGCGGACCTACGAGGCGCGCGTGGTGCTCTTCGACCCGCAGAAGGACGTGGCCGTGCTGTACGTGCCGGGTCTCAAGGCGCCCGTGCTGCGGTTCGACGACGACGCCGAGCGCGGTGACTCGGCGGTCGTCGCGGGCTACCCGGAGGACGGCGACCTGAACCTCCAGGCGGCGACGGTCGCGAACCGGGTGCGGGCGACGGGCCAGAACATCTACAACGACGGGACCGCGACCCGGGAGATCTACTCGATCCGCTCCACGGTCCGCCCGGGCAACTCGGGCGGCCCGCTGCTCACCACGGACGGCCGGGTGTTCGGCGTGGTCTTCGCCCGCTCCACCTCGGACGCCGAGACGGGCTATGTCCTGACGGCGGACGAGGTGGCCTCCGACGCGCGCAGCGCCGCGGGCGCGACGACCCCGGTGGACACCGGCGAGCCGGCCGCGTCGTAGCCCCGGCTCACAGGAAGCGCCCCATGAACACGTCCTCCACGTAGGTCCCGTCGAGGAGGAACTCCTCGGGCAGGACCCCCTCGACCACGAACCCCTCGGCCTCGTAGAGCGCCCGGGCGGCGGTGTTGTGCCCGAGGACCCGCAGGGTGAGGCGGCGGGCCCCGCGCCGGCGGGCCTCGTCGACGGCGGCCCGGACCAGCGCCCGCCCGGTCCCACGGCCGCGCGCCTCCTCGGCGACGGCGAGGCCCTGGATCTGGCGCACGTGCCGGTTCGAGTCGAGCGGGGTGGGGAATCCGAGCTGGACATAGCCCGCGAGCCGCCCGTCGAGCTCGGCCACCAGGCAGTCCTCGGGGGCGTGCCGCTCGCTGAAGAAGGGAGGGTACGGCGGCTGCGGCTCGGGCATCACCGCGTGCAGGTGCGACCAGGTGAGCCGGTCGAGCAGGGCCAGCTCCCCGTCGTCCTCCGGCCGGGCGACGCGGATACGCGGTGCGGGGAGCTCGGGCATGGGCGTCACCCTACGGCGAACGGATCGAGGGCTTGCAAGGCATTTACGGAGCCACCCGGCAGGATGGGTTCATGGAGCGTTCGACAATCGCGGTGGCGGGTGCGTCCGGGCTCATCGGCAGCGCCCTGGTGCGGTCCCTGACCGCCGACGGACACGAGGTGCGCCGTCTGGTGCGCGGTACGCCCCGCGCGGCCGGGGAGATCCGCTGGGACCCCGAGGGCGGCCGGGTGGACGCCGCCGGGCTCGCCGGCTGCGACGCGGTGGTCAACCTGGCCGGGGCCGGGGTCGGCGACCGGCGCTGGACGGAGGCCTACAAGCGGCGCATCCACGACAGCCGGGTGAAGGGCACGGCGGCCCTCGCCGAGGCGGTCGCGGCGCTGGACGCGAAGGAGCGGCCGCGGGTCTTCGTGAACGGCAGCGCCATCGGCTACTACGGCGAGACCGGGGAGCGCGCGGTCGACGAGAGCGCGCCCGCGGGCGAGGGGTTCCTGCCCTCGTTGTGCGTGGAGTGGGAGGGGGCCGCCGCACCCGCCCAGGAGGCCGGTGTGCGCACGGTGTTCACCCGGACCGGGCTGGTCGTCTCGCGCGAGGGCGGCGCCTGGGGGCGGCTGTTCCCGCTGTTCCGGGCGGGGGCCGGGGGGCGGATGGGCGACGGGCGGCAGTACTGGTCGTTCGTCGCGCTGCACGACGAAGTCGCCGCCATCCGGCATCTCCTCGACACCGACGGTCTGTCGGGGCCGTTCAACATCACCGCCCCGCATCCGGTGACGAACCGTGAGGTGACGGCGGCGATGGGGCGCGTGCTGAACCGCCCGACCCTGTTCCCGGTGCCCGCGGCCGTCCTGCGGACCGTGCTCGGCGAGATGGCCGGGGACGTCCTCGGCAGCGCCCGGATCCTTCCGGCGCGTCTGCTGGAGTCGGGCTTCCGGTTCGCTTTCCCGGAGATCGAGGGGGCGATCCGGGCGGCACTGTGACGGCTGATGCCGGGCGCCCGCAGGGCCGGGCGCAGTCCGGCGGTGGTGTACGGCGGCCACCCCGGCCGGGGCCGACCGGCGGATCCGAGCCAGGTTCTCCAGGCGCACACCAGCCTCCCGCGACCACTTCATGCCCACACGGCGTTGCCATGCGACCGCTGTGCGACCGTGCCCTGCCGATGCGCGACTGCCGTTGACCGATCACGGTCCTACCCTCGACCAGAACTCGCGTATCCCTGCGGCCTGTTGAGGGCATGACGTCTCCAGCGCCCGCGCAACCTCGAGGAGGGGCACGTGCTTGAGCCCGCGTACCAGGCGGACGTGGTCGTCGTGGGGGCCGGGGCCGCCGGACTCTCGGCCGCGCACCGGTTGACCAGCGCAGGAGTGACGACCATGGTCCTGGAGGCCGCCCACACGGTCGGCGGCCGCATGGCGACGGAGAAGGTCGACGGCTTCCGGCTCGACAGGATCGGCCAGTTGCTGTCCACGGCGTATCCCGAACTACGGCTGACACCGGGTCTCGACGACCTGGTGCTGCGGCCCTTCGCACCCGGTGTCCTGCTGCACGGCGACGGGCGCCACCACCGCGCCGGCGTCCAGCCGGGCGCAGGGGGCGCAAGGGGCGCACTGCACGCGGTTCGCGCGCTGGCGAGCGCCCCCCGGTCGCCGTCCGCGGCGAGGGCGCCCCGCAGGCCGGTGGCCGTGCCCGGCCGGCAGGTCTCGGTCCCCCGGAGCCGGCCCGGCGCACCGCTGGGCACGGCCGTCGACCAGGCCCGGCTGGGCGCCGCGCTGACCCGGCTGGCGGGCACACCGGCCGAACGGCTGCTGACGCGCCCCGAGGTGCCCGCCGGTGAGGCGCTGGCGGCGCGCGGCCTGCCCGCCCGGACGATCGACGGTTTCCTGCGTCCGCTGCTCGCCGCCCTGCTGTGCGACCCGGACCTGACGACGTCCAGCCGGTGCGCGGACCTCGCGCTGCGCGCCTTCGCGCGGGGCCGGTTGTGCCTGCCGGAGGGCGGCGCGGAGGCCCTGCCGGAGCTCCTGGCGCGCACGCTGCCGCCGGGCACGGTGCGCACCGGCGTGCGCGTCACCTCCGTCTCGACGACCTCGGTGACCACCGCGGAGCACGGGGAGATCCGGTGCCGGGCGGTGCTGGTGGCGACGGGTGCGCGCGCCGCCGCCGAGCTGCTGCCCGGGCTGCGGGTGCCGGAGTTCCATCCGGTGACGGTGGTGCACCACACGACCGACGAGCCGCCGGGCACGGGCGCGTCGCTGCTGCTCGACGCGGACCTCGGCGGGCCGGTCGCGCACACCGCGGTGGTCAGCCGGGTCGACCCGACCCGGGCGCCGGCCGGGCGGGCGCTGGTGTCGTCGACGGTGCTGGGGCGGTCTCCCGGGGATCTCGACACGGCGGTGCGGATGCATCTGGCGCGGTTGTACGGGGTGTCGACGGCCCGGTGGGAGACGCTGGCCGTGCACCGGACGGTGGAGGCGGTGCCGGCGATGCGGCCGCCGCATGATCTGCGGCGGCCGGTGCGGTTGATCGCCGGGCTGTACGTGTGCGGGGATCACCGCGACACCAGCACGGTGCAGGGGGCTTTGCACTCCGGGCATCGGGCGTCCGCGGCGATCCTGGCGGACCTCGGGGCGGGGCGGTCGATGCACGTCGCCGATCCGGTGCGGACTGTTCCGAGGGCCGCGTAGGTCGTTCGTCGGGTGCGGGCGCGTGGGGGTTGTTCCGCGCAGGTCCCCGCGCCCCTAGAGAAGGGCCGCCACTTTGTCGCGGTAGCTACGAACCGGCGCCGCGTCCTTGTAGGGCTCCAAGCGGCGCTCGAAGTCCCTGACATACTCCACCGCCCGCACCGAGCGCATCTCCGCGGCCTGGCCCGCCGCCTCCGCTCCCAGCTGGCAGGCCTGGTCGAGTTCGCCCAGGCCCAGGCGGGCGGTGGCGAGGACCACCCGGCAGAAGAGGCGGCTGCGGGCGAAGGAGGGGGCCCGCAACTGGAGCGAGCGCTCCGCGTGCTGGGCGGCGGCGCGGAACTGCTGCAGGTCGCGGTGGCAGTGGCCGAACTCGTCGGCGAGCTGTGCCTCGTCGAAGAACCTCGCCCAGTGCGGGACGTCGTCGCCGGGCCGGGCCGTCTCCAGGGCGCGTTCGGCCCGGACCAGGGCCGCGGTGCAGGCCCGGACCTCGCCGAGCACGCCGTGCCCGCGCGCCTCGGACGCGTGCAGCAGGGCCTGCACGACCGGGGGCCCGGAGGTGCCGACGCCCTGCTGGGCCACGCGGGCGAGCTGGACGGCCTCCCGCCCGTGCCCCAGGTAGACGGCCTGGCGGCTCATGGTGACCAGCACGTAGGCCCCGTACGTCCGGTCACCGGCCGCCTGGGAGAGCCGCAGCGCCTGCACGAAGTAGCGCTGGGCGAGTCCGTGCGCGGCGATGTCGTACGAGGTCCAGCCGGCGAGCCGGGTCAGGTCGGCGGCGGCCGCGAAGAGGCGGCGGCCGGTCTGTTCGCCGTAGGTGCCGCGCAGCATGGGCTCGCACTCGTGCTCCAGGTAGCGCACGAGGGCCTGGCGGGCGTGGCCGCCGCCGTAGGCGTCGTCGAGGGTGCGGAACAGTTCCCCGACCGAGCGCAGGGCGGCGATGTCCCCGGCGGTGACCTTCTGGCCGGGTCCCCGTTCGGCCTGGGCACGCTGGCGGGGCAGCGCGGCGGCGCCCTGTGCGGCCGGGGCCGTGGGGCGCGGCGCGGGGCGGCCCTGCGCCGGGATGCGGGCGGCGTGCGGCTCTCCGCGGGTGACCTTCTCGTCGGCCCGGCCGATCAGCCAGTCGCGGCTGGGCACCACGAGCCCGGCCGGGGTGAAGGCGATCTTGCGGAGCTCGGCGTGGCTGCCGGAGTCCTTGCGCCACAGCCCGCTGACGATGTCGACGGCCTCCTCGGGAGTGGCGGCGAACTCGAGCCCCGCGTAGACCGGGGCGCAGGCGTCCAGCCCGAGGTCCTGGGCGGTGAGGCGGCGGCCCAGACGCCGGGTGAAGACCTCGGCGATCAGGGCCGGGGTGGTGCCCCGGGGCTGCTGGCCGCGCAGCCATCGGGTGACGGACGTCTTGTCGTATCTCAGATCGAGCCCGTGTTCGAGACCGAGCTGGTCCACGCGACGGGCGAGTCCCGCGTTGGAGAACCCCGCTTCTGCGATGAGCGCGGCGAGCTGTCGGTTGGGGGTGCGCTGCGCGGGTCGTTCCGTCATGGTGCGGTGCGGTCTCCTGCCTTCCGGTGTCGGTGACGTGCCGGATTGCCTGTGAGCAGGCCTTTTGGCTTGCTGGACGGCGCGAATGTAGCGGAGAGTAAGCACCCCATCACACATTTTCCCGGACATTCATCCGATCGTGTGAGGATTGGCTCCGGGACTGACGTGTCCGGGCCGGGCGTACAGTGGCTTGGGCGCGCTACGTGCCTGATACACCCGTCCGAGGGAGGCGCTTGCGGTGAGTGAGTTGCGGTTCGTCCGCTTGGGGTTCGGTGACGAGGCCGTCGAGTACCAGGAGGCCTGGGACGAGCAGCGCCGGGTGCACGCGGCACGCTTCGCCGATGAGATCCCCGACACCGTGCTGCTCCTGGAGCACCCCCCGGTCTACACGGCCGGCCGGCGCACGGCGGACGACGAGCGGCCCCTCGACGGCACCCCCGTCATCGACGTGGACCGCGGCGGCAAGATCACCTGGCACGGCCCCGGCCAGCTGGTGGGCTACCCGATCCAGAAGCTCCCGCGCCCGGTGGACGTCGTGGCACACGTACGCCGCCTGGAGGAGGCCCTGATCCGCGCGTGCGCGGAGTTCGGCCTGGAGACCACCCGGGTCGAGGGCCGCAGCGGGGTGTGGATCCTGGGCGACCCGGTCGAGCAGCGGCCCGCACCGGGCGGACTGTCGCTGGACTTCGACCCCCGGCTCCAGGACGAGGAGTTCGACCCGCGCATGAACGGCCCGGAGTACGCGCCGTCCAACGCGGGCCAGCGCCGGGAGGACCGCAAGATCGCCGCGATCGGCATCCGCGTGGCCAAGGGCGTCACCATGCACGGTTTCGCCCTCAACGTGAACCCCGACAACAAGTGGTTCGACCGGATCATCCCCTGCGGCATCCGCGACGCGGGCGTCGCCTCCCTGGCCGGCGAGCTCGGCCGGGACGTGACGATCGAGGAGGTCCTGCCGGTCGTGGAGCGCCATCTGCGGGAGGTCCTGGAGAGCGCCGACCTGAAGCCCCGGGAGATCGAGAAGGCGCCTGCGGCATAGATCGGCCGCTGAGGGAGCTGGAGGGGTAGAGCCCACACAGGCTTTCAAATCAACGGGCGTACCCTTGAGGACGCCGAAGAATCAATCGCTAGGGAGCCGGTCGTGTCCGCAGTCGCACCCGACGGACGCAAGATGCTGCGCCTGGAGGTCCGCAACAGCCAGACCCCCATCGAGCGCAAGCCCGAGTGGATCAAGACCCGGGCGAAAATGGGCCCCGAGTACACCGCGATGCAGAAGCTCGTGAAGAGCGAGGGCCTGCACACGGTCTGCCAGGAAGCCGGCTGCCCCAACATCTACGAGTGCTGGGAGGACCGGGAGGCCACGTTCCTCATCGGTGGCGACCAGTGCACCCGGCGCTGTGACTTCTGCCAGATCGACACCGGCAAGCCCGAGGCGCTCGACCGCGACGAGCCCCGCCGCGTCGGCGAGTCCGTGGTCACGATGGACCTGAACTACGCCACGATCACCGGCGTCGCCCGCGACGACCTGGAGGACGGCGGCGCCTGGCTGTACGCGGAGACGGTCCGCCAGATCCACCAGCAGACCGCGGGGCGTGAGGGCGGCCACACCAAGGTCGAGCTGCTGGCCCCGGACTTCAACGCGGTCCCCGAGCAGCTGGCCGAGGTCTTCTCCTCCCGGCCCGAGGTCTTCGCGCACAACGTCGAGACGGTCCCGCGGATCTTCAAGCGCATCCGTCCCGGCTTCCGCTACGAGCGCTCCCTGAAGGTCATCACCGAGGCGCGCGACTACGGCCTGGTCACCAAGTCGAACCTGATCCTCGGCATGGGCGAGACCCGCGAGGAGGTCAGCGACGCCCTGAGGCAGCTGCACGAGGCGGGCTGCGAGCTGGTCACCATCACGCAGTACCTGCGCCCCTCGGTGCGCCACCACCCGGTGGAGCGCTGGGTCAAGCCGCACGAGTTCGTGGAGCTCCAGCAGGAGGCCGAGCAGATCGGCTTCTCCGGCGTGATGTCCGGACCGCTGGTGCGCTCCTCCTACCGGGCCGGGCGGCTCTACCGGATGGCCATGGAGCAGCGTGATGCGACCGCTCCGCAGGAGGACGGGGCCGTCGCGGCGCAGGCCGTCTGACAGACCGTCACCACCCCTGCCCCGTACGGGGTGAGACAAGCGTGTGAATTCGCGCACAAGAGACTACTCGGCAGTAGCGGCCGAATCGACGCGGTCCTGACCGTCCTCGCAGATGAGGACACATGTCAGGACCGCGTCGGCGTTCCACCGCTCCCCGCCAGGGCTTCATGGGTGTTTGACCGGCCGGTCACGCCCTGGTAACACCAATCAGTGACGCTGAACTCACAGCACGTACACCCGCCACCCGAGGGGGGACCTCACCCATGCAGGCCGCGCCGCCCGTCCGCGCCACCGCGATCCCGTCCTTCACGACCGCACTGCGCGCCGTCGAGTCGCTGCTGATGAGCAGTGGTCAGCGCACCGCCCGCCGCAACGCCTGGACCTCCGTGCTGGAGGACCGCCGGCGCGCCAAGGACCGGGTCGAGACGCAGCGCGTCATCGAGCAGTCCCTGTCCGTCCGTCCCTGACTCCCGGCCCTCCCCCGGGGCGCCCGCGGGCACTGCCGTCGTCGGCGCTTGTGGGGCCACGTAGACTTCGTGGCATGGCGAGGAAGGAACCTGCAGCGGACGCTGCGAATGCCGGGCGACTGAAGCAGATCGCCCTGACCTACAAGATGACCCGCAGGGCCGACAAGAAGATCGGTCTTGTACTCGCGGCTGTCGGAATCGTCACCTTCGGTGTCTTCCTCGCGATCGGTTTCTTGATCGGCCACCCCATCTATCTAGGCATCCTGGGCCTCCTGCTCGCCTTCCTCGCGACGGCGATCGTGTTCGGGCGCCGGGCCGAGCGGGCCGCCTTCGGGCAGATGGAGGGCCAGCCCGGTGCTGCCGCGGCGGTGCTCGACAACATCGGCCGGGGCTGGACGACGACGCCCGCGGTGGCGATGAACCGCAACCAGGACGTGGTGCACCGCGCGGTCGGCAAGGCCGGCATCGTGCTGGTCGCCGAGGGCAACCCGAACCGGGTGAAGACCCTGCTGGCCGCCGAGAAGCGGAAGATGAACCGCATCGTCGCGGACGTCCCGGTGCACGACCTGGTCGTGGGCACGGGCGAGGGGCAGGTCGAGCTGAAGAAGCTGCGGACGACCATGCTGAAGCTCCCGCGGGTGCTGACCGGTCCGCAGGTCACGGCCACCAACGACCGGCTGCGCGCCCTCGGTGACCTGATGAGCAACATGCCGCTGCCGAAGGGGCCGATGCCGAAGGGCATGCGGCTGCCGAAGGGCGGGCCGAAGGCTCGCTGACACTCCGCACACGGAGACACGCACGGAGACACTCCGCACCCAGACATGAACGAGGGGCGCCCGGATCACACCGGGCGCCCCTCGTTCATGTCCGTGCCGTGCCGACCGGACGCTTCCGCCCGGGTGGATCAGATGCGGACCTCGACGATCAGATGCGGACCTCGACCGTGCCCGCCAGCCGGTCGTGCAGGCCACGGCCGTCGCGGTCCCAGATCAGAGCCGGGATCGCGAGGAAGAGCAGGACCGTACGCAGAGCGGCGCGCCACGGGCTGACCCGGCCGGTGCCCAGCGCGAGCACCCGCAGTCCGAACAGGCGCTTGCCGGGGGTGGAGCCGACGGTGCCGACGGTGAGGACCATCAGCGCGAACATGATGAGCGGCGCCCAGATCTGCGCCGCCTCGTTGTAGCTCTGCGTGATGAGACCGTATGCGATCAGGAGACACAGGCCCCAGTCGACGGCGAGGGCGCCGATCCGCCGGCCCGGGCGGGCGATCGAGCCGGGCCCCTCCTCGGGCAGACCCAGCTGCTCACCGCGGTATCCGAAGTCGACACCGGCCTCTTCCGCGGCCGCGCGGGGCCCGGAAAGCCACGATCCGAGTGCTTGCCTGTTGTCCACCCGTCCACGGTACTGCGCCCGTAAACGACCAGGGCACGGCGGGGTGTGTCCGGGCTACGGTGGAGGGTGAGCCGGTTAACTTGTGCGAAACAAACGAGTCACGCCCGAGAAATCACCCGTCCCTAGGGTCGAGGTCAGCGTGTGCCACCCGCACTGGCCGCACGAACGAACTACCACCCCGGCGGGACGGTCGGGAGTAGGAGGAGCTGGATGTTCCAGAACGCCGACGAGGCCAAGAAGTTCATCGCGGACGAGGACGTCAAGTTCATCGACGTCCGCTTCTGCGACCTCCCGGGCGTGATGCAGCACTTCACGGTGCCTGCGGAGGCGTTCGACGCTGACGAGGAGCTCGCCTTCGACGGCTCCTCGATCCGTGGCTTCCAGGCCATTCACGAGTCCGACATGGCGCTGCGCGCGGACCTCTCGACCGCCCGGGTCGACCCGTTCCGCCGTGACAAGACGCTGAACATCAACTTCTTCATCCACGACCCGATCACGGGCGAGCAGTACTCCCGTGACCCGCGCAACGTGGCGAAGAAGGCCGAGGCCTACCTCGCGTCGACCGGCATCGCCGACACGGCGTACTTCGGCCCCGAGGCCGAGTTCTACGTCTTCGACTCCGTCCGCTTCGCGACCACCGCGAACGAGTCCTTCTACCACATCGACTCCGAGGCGGGCGCCTGGAACACCGGTGCCCTCGAGGACAACCGTGGTTACAAGGTCCGCTACAAGGGCGGTTACTTCCCGGTCCCGCCGGTCGACCACTTCGCGGACCTGCGTGCCCAGATCTCCCTGGAGCTGGACCGCGCCGGCCTGAAGGTCGAGCGCCAGCACCACGAGGTGGGCACCGCCGGCCAGGCCGAGATCAACTACAAGTTCAACACGCTGCTCGCCGCGGCCGACGACCTGCAGCTCTTCAAGTACATCGTGAAGAACGTGGCGTGGCAGAACGGCAAGACCGCGACCTTCATGCCGAAGCCGATCTTCGGTGACAACGGCTCGGGCATGCACGTCCACCAGTCGCTGTGGACCGGCGGCCAGCCGCTGTTCTACGACGAGGCCGGTTACGCGGGTCTGTCGGACACCGCCCGCTACTACATCGGCGGCATCCTCAAGCACGCCCCGTCGCTGCTGGCCTTCACCAACCCGACGGTGAACTCGTACCACCGTCTGGTGCCGGGCTTCGAGGCGCCGGTCAACCTGGTGTACTCGCAGCGCAACCGCTCCGCCGCGATGCGTATCCCGATCACGGGCTCGAACCCGAAGGCCAAGCGCGTCGAGTTCCGCGCCCCGGACGCCTCCGGCAACCCGTACCTGGCCTTCTCGGCGCTGCTGCTGGCGGGCCTGGACGGCATCAAGAACAAGATCGAGCCGGCCGAGCCGATCGACAAGGACCTGTACGAGCTGGCTCCCGAGGAGCACGCGAACGTCGCCCAGGTCCCGACCTCCCTCGGCGCGGTCCTGGACCGCCTGGAGGCCGACCACGAGTTCCTGCTCCAGGGCGACGTGTTCACCCCGGACCTGATCGAGACGTGGATCGACTTCAAGCGCACCAACGAGATCGCCCCGCTCCAGCTGCGTCCGCACCCGCACGAGTTCGAGCTGTACTTCGACGTGTGATCGACGCCTGATCGAGGCAAGACCGACCGCGCCCCCGCCGTCCTTCCGACGGCGGGGGCGCGGTCGTCTGTTCTATTCTTGGGGCAGGACCACACGGGGGTGGATGGGAATGGCGGAGCACGAACAGGACGACCAGCAGAGCGAGTTCGACCTTCGATGGGCGGACCGGGCCGAGCACAAGGAGCCCTCCGCGCGGGCCCGGATGCTCGCCGCGCGCTGGAAGCACAACCCGCCCGGGCCCGTGCCGTTCCGCGCCGACCCGGAGCACGTCGGCTCCCGCCGCCGCTCCCCGTGGATCTCGACGGCGGTGGTACTGGGGTGCGTGGCGGCGGTGATCGTGCTGCTGGGATACATCGACTTCAGGGCGCCGTACTAGGACCGGGGCACGGACGCCGACGTCGTACGCGCGCCGGCCGGTGTTCGCGCGCCTACGCTCCCCCGCAACGGCCCCTCGCACGGGCGCGGGCATGGCCCGCGCGGCGGCCCGGGGCGGGTGACACGCCCTCGGTCGAACGTCCGCTTCGCCCCGCTGCGGCCGGCGAGGGCGGGCGGCCGGGTCCCGGTCGCGGGACCGGCGCGGGCTGCTAGCGTCCCGCGCCGTGAGTGACAGCGTGTATGTGGGGAACGCCGGCGAGGACGCGGCGCTGGACCGCGGATGGATCCTCGGGCACTTCAAGGACGCCGGGGATCCGCGGCACAGTGAGGACGTGGAGATCAAATGGGGTGTGCATCCCCGGGGCGACGAGCGGGCCGCCTGGGTGCGGGGTGAGGCGCGCACCGCGCTGCTGGTGCTGATCAGCGGGCGGTTCCGGGTGGAGTTGCCCGGGCGCAGCGTGCTGCTGAAGCGGCAGGGGGACTACGTCGTGTGGGGGCGCGGCGTCGATCACTCGTGGCTCGCGGAGGAGGAGTCGGTGGTGCTGACCGTGCGGTGGCCGTCAGTGCCCGGCTACGCGGTGGCCCAGGGCGTGCCAACCGCGTGAGCGGGGCGCCTTTGCCCGCTCTGGGGGCGTGCGCGACCCGCTCATGAGAGTGGCCGGTGCACACTGGCTGTGGGACGAGTGCGTGACTGCGGGGTGAGGCAGATGCACAGCCGCTTCCGGAGCGACCGGCGGTTGACCACCCGGATGGGGATCACGCTGTTCCTGCTCGGACTGTTGTACGTGGGGTTCGTCGCCGCGTTGATCGTGCTGCTGAAGTCGTGGGTGCTGGTCGTGGTGGTCGCGGCGGCGCTGCTCGGCGCGCAGTACTGGTTCTCGGACCGCATCGCGCTGTACGCCATGCGGGGCCGGGTCGTCGAGCGGGACGAGTATCCCGGGCTGCACGGTGTCGTGGACCGGCTCTGTGCCGTCGCCGACATGCCGAAGCCGGTCGTCGCCGTGTCCGAGATGGACATGCCGAACGCGTTCGCCACCGGGCGGAATCCGGATCACGCGGTGGTGTGCGTGACGACCGGGCTGCTGCGGCGGCTGGAGCCGGCGGAGCTGGAGGGCGTCCTCGCCCACGAGCTCTCGCACGTGGCGCACAAGGACGTCGCCGTGATCACGGTCGCCTCGTTCCTCGGTGTGATCGCCGGGTTGATCGTGCGGTTCGCCTTCTACTCGCAGGTGTTCGGCGGCGCCCGCCGGGACCAGAACACGGCCGCGGTCTTCGCCGCGGTGATGGGCGTGGCCGCCGCCGTGTACGCGATCAGCTTCCTGCTGATCCGGGCGCTGTCCCGGTACCGGGAGCTGGCCGCGGACCGGGCGGCGGCGCTGCTCACCGGCAGGCCCTCGGCGCTGGCCTCCGCGCTCACCAAGGTCTCCGGCGACATCGCCCGCATCCCGACCAGGGACCTGCGCACGGCTCAGGCGTTCAACGCCTTCTACTTCACGCCGGCGCTGGGCCGTGAGCCCGGTGTCGCACGGCTCTTCTCGACCCACCCGAGTCTGGAGCAGCGGCTCGATCAGCTGGGCCGGATCTCCGCCGAGCTGGGCGAGGCGGCGGCACCCGGAGGGGGATGATCGGCGCATGGGGCTGCTGGACATCCTGCTCGGCCGGACGAAACCGGTCGTGGCGGATCTCGACCGGCTCTTCGCGCTGCCGTCGGCGGCCGTGACCCTGGAGGCGGCGGCCGGCTTCACGCCGACCGGGCAGGGCGCGGTGTGTTTCGCCTCGGTCGAGGGCGCGGCCTTCGAGCAGTCCCACCGGGAGGTGCAGGCGCTTCTGGACGCCGACATCGACCGCGACGGGCCGCCGGTGGAGCTGCGGCAGGACGACTACGGCTACTCCTGGCTGGTCTCGCACCGTCCCCCCGACCGGCTGTCGGACCTGGTGAACGATCTGCACGCCGTGAACAGCCAGATGGAGGTCAACGGGTTCGGGCCGCAACTGCTGTGTTCCCTGGCCGGGTTCGAGGACTCCGCCGGCCGGCGGCTCGCGCTGGTCTACCTCTACAAGCGCGGCACCTTCTATCCGTTCGCACCGCTGCCGGACGGGACGCAGCGGCGCGACAACGCGCTCGAACTGCAGGTGCGGGCCGCGCTCTCCGGCGATCTGCGCATCGAGCAGGACCTCGGCCGGTGGTTCCCGGTGTGGGGGGCGCCCGGACTGTGAACTCCCCTCGGGGACGCGGTCCGCGTGAGTGAATGGCCGTATGAGTGAGGTCATCCCTTTCACGCACGTCGTCGGCGGCGAGCGGCTCAGCGGGCTGTCCACGGGCGACGGCCGAGAGCGGGCCCGGGCGACGGTCGTGCTGCTGCACGGCGCGGGCAACGGCAGCAAGGAGCGGCTGGTGCCGTTGCTGGAGGATTTCGCCGCCCACGGCTGTTACGCCCTCGCCTTCGACTTCTCGGGCCACGGGGAAAGCACGGGACTGCTGCGGGAGTTGAGCCTGCGCCGCCGCTTCGAGCAGGCCGTGTCCGTCATCGACGCCCGCGCCGGTGCGGACGGGCCGTTGATGCTGGTGGGGTTCAGCATGAGCGGCCAGACGGTGGCGGACCTCGTGCGGCACTACGGGGTCCGGGTGGCGGCGCTGGGCCTGTGCGCGCCGGCCGTGTACGCGGGCGCGGCCTGGGACGTGCCCTTCGGTGCGGGCGACGGGCCGTTCAGCGAGATCATCCGCCGACCCGGCAGCTGGCGCACGTCCCCCGCCCTGGACGTGCTGCGGGCGTACGAGGGGCGGGCCGTACTGGTGCTGCCGGGCACGGATGAGGTGATCCCGCCCGAGGTCACGAAGACCCTCTGCGAGGCCCTGACGCGGCGCGCCCAGTTCACCCACCGGGAACTCCCGGACGCGGAGCACCGCTTGGGCTCGTGGTTCCGCGATCACCCTCAGGACCGGCAGGACTTCGTGCGAGCCGTCCTGACCGGGCTCGGTGACCAGGGCTGGACCGCGACCCGGGCATGAGGGTGGCCAAGCAGCTCCCGGAAGGCCGCACGGTCGCCGCGCGGTCCTTCCTGACCGGGGCTGATGGAACGCTACGGCCGAGACGGCGGGCCGGTCGGGGTGGTTGTCAGTGGTGTCCGCGATGATGCGGGAGGGTCGTAGGGACGCGGCGAGTGGAGGCCGGGCATGGGCGGCGCAGCGCGGTACATCGATGGGGCGGAGCGGCGGGCCCGGCTCGCGCTGCGGCACCGGCTGGCCGGGCGGGCCCGGGCGGGGACGCCCGAGGAGGTCGCCGACGCGCTGGTGGCGCTGCACGGCACCGACCCGGCGACGGTGTACCTGGCCGTGGGAGCTCGGCTCGCGGACCCCGCCGGGACCGTCCGGGAGACGGAGCGGGCCCTGTACGAGGACCGTCACCTGGTGCGGATGCACGGCATGCGGCACACGGTGTTCGTGTTCCCCACCGCCCTGACCGCCGTCGTGCACGCCTCGACCGGGCTGGCCGTCGCCGCCCGGGAGCGGGCCTCGCTGCTCAAGCACATGGCGACGGCCGGCGCGCCGGACGCGGCCTGGCTGAAGGAGGTCGAGGAGTCGACGCTGGCGGCCCTCGCCCGGCGCGGACAGGCGACCGCGACGGAACTCGCCGAGGACGAACCGCGGTTGCGGGAGCAGTTCGTGTACGCGGCCGGGAAGAGCTACGAGGGCGTGCACACGCTCTCCACCCGGCTGCTGAGGGTCCTGGGCGTCGAGGGGAAGGTCGTGCGCGGCCGGCCGCTCGGCTCCTGGACATCCAGTCGGTTCCGCTGGGCCGTGGCACCCGAGCATGCCGAGCTGGACACCGCCGGGGCGCAGGCCGAGCTGCTGAGACGCTGGCTCGCCGCGTGCGGTCCGGCGACCGAGGCCGACCTGAAGTGGTGGACGGGGTGGCGCGTGACGGAGGTCCGCCGGGCCCTGGCCTCGGCCGGGGCGGAGGCGGTCTCGCTGGACGGGGACACCGGGTACGTGGCCGCGGGTGACGCCGACCCGGTTCCGGAGCCCGGGGAGCCCTGGGCCGCTCTGCTGCCCGGCCTCGACCCGACGGCGATGGGGTGGCAGCAGCGCGACTGGTACCTCGCGCCGGAGTTGCGGCCCCGGCTGTTCGACGGCAGCGGCAACGTCGGACCGACGGTGTGGTGGAACGGACGGGTGGTGGGCGGCTGGGCGCAGCGGCGGGACGGGGAGATCGTCTGGCGGCTCCTCGACGAGGAAGGCGTCGGCCGGGACGCGCTCGCGGCGATCGAGGCGGAGGCCGAGCGGCTGAGCGGGTGGCTCGGCACGACCAGGATCACACCCCGCTTCCGCACGCCGCTGGAGAAGGAACTGGCGGCGGGCTGAGGTGGCTGCTCCGGCGGCCGAGGTGTCATCCGTCCTGATCGGCGCCCGGGACGAGCGGAAGCTGCGCCAGAACCTCGGCGCCATCGGCTGGAACCTCACCCCCGGGCAGGGGGGCCGGGGGCGCGCCGGGCGCCCGGGCCCCCGCCCCGCCCCCCACCCGCGCCCCGGGGGGCCCGGGGCATATAAAAAAAAAAACCAGGCCACCCAAGGAAGAGTGTAGAA
>NZ_JBHWFG010000054.1:0-36939 GCF_042733745.1 Streptomyces sp. NPDC059696 | reverse complement strand
CCCGGGCCCCCTTGCCGCGTGGTTTCTTGACCGCCCCCACTGGGTTCGGGCCCGGGGGGGCGGGGGGGGTATCGCCCGCCGCGCCCACCCGGTGCCTTCACCTGCCTTTCGAAAGGATCCGGCCTGCTGAATTACTTCGCGGAGCTCATCAGCAGGTAGTCGTACATGCCGAGGTAGGCCTGCGTGACCGTGACGTTCTGCGCGGACGTCGGCCGGAGCAGCAGGTTCTTGCGGTAGACCAGCGGGACGACCGAGGCGTTGTCGAGGACCATCTTGTCGATGTCACCCCAGGCCTTGGTGCGGGCGGCGTCGTCGGTGTTGGCGATCGCGTCCGTCAGGGCCTTGTTGATCTTCGGGTCGTCCAGCTCCATCAGGTTGTTGCCACCGGAGGGCTTGATGGCGGCACCGTTGACGATCTGGTCGAGGAAGCCGTAGCCGGTCGGCCAGTCGGCGCCCCACGCCATCGAGAGCATGCCGAGCTTGTTGTCGTGGACGTAGCTCGGGACACCGGCGAAGTTCGAGAAGTACTTGCCGGAGGGGAACTGCTTGATCTCGACGTTGATGCCGATCTTCTTCAGCGACGCCTGGATGGCGGTCGCCGCGGCAACCTCGGCGGGGCGGTCGGAGCGCGCCGTCAGGATCGTGTTGAAGCCGTTCGGCTTGCCGCACGCCTTCAGGGCTTCCTTGGCCTTGGTCACGTCACCCTTGTGACCGTCGGTCGCGTAGGTGTCGAACTTGGTGTAGCCGTTCACCGACGGCGGCAGCAGCGTGGTCGCCACGTCGCCCTTCGGGGAACCGCCCATGGCGTCGAGCACCGACTGCTTGTCGAGGCCCCACTGCACGGCCTTGCGGCAGTCCGCGTTGTCGAACGGCTTCACGTTCACGTTGAGCGCGATGTACTGCGTGGCGCCCGCGTAGGAGCTGTCCGTCTGGTTGGCGTACTTGCCGCGCAGCACCTTCGGCTGGGTCTGCGGCTGCACACCGGTGCCGGCCGCGTCAGCCGTGATCTTGTCGGCGAGCAGGTTGTTGTCGACCGTGACCGGGTTGACCTTGAACTTGATCGTGATCTTGTCCGGCAGGGCCTTGCGGATCGGGTCCGTCTTGGCGTCCCACTGCTTGTTGCGCACGAGGGTGGCGCCGCGGCCCTCCTCGTAGGACTGGAACTGGTACGGGCCGGTCGACTGGATGGCCTGGACGTACTTCGCACCGGTGTCCTTCGCCTGCGGCACGGGGGCCGTCTGGGAGAAGGTCGCCAGGTAGTCGAAGTCGGCGAACGGCTGCTTCAGCTTGAAGACGATCGTCCGGTCGTCCGGCGTCTCGATGGACTTGATGCCCTCGGCGGACTTGTCCTTGTAGGGGCCCTTGTACTTGTCGCCGCCCTCAAGGTACGCCTTGAAGTAGGTCGGGCCGTTGGACAGCGCCTCGGGCGCGAAGTTGGAGCGCTCGATGGCGTACTTCACGTCCTTGGACGTCACCGGGGTGCCGTCCTGGAACTTCACACCCGCACGCAGCTTGTACGTCCAGGTCTTGGCGTCCGGGCTGGACTTGCCGAGCCCCTCGGCGAGGTCCGGCACGACCTCCAGGCCGGCCTTGCCCGCCGCCGGCTTGAACGTGGTGAGCGTCCGGCCGTAGAGGCGGGAGAAGTTCTGCACCCAGCCGTAGTACGTGTTGCCCGGGTCGAGGGAGTCCGGGACGTCCGAGTGCTCGTACGTGACCGTCCCTCCCTTCTTGTCGGACGCGTTGACGATCGAGTTCAGCGCGGCGTCCTTCTTGCCGTTGCCTCCCCCGTCGTTGTCGTCGCCTCCGCCGCACGCGGCAGCACCCAGCGACAGTGCCAGGACCGACGCAACGCCGGCGGTCACCCTTCTCGTCTTCACCTGAGGAAGCCCCCTCATTCGATGGATCACTTGCTGCGAGGGTCGAGGGCGTCACGCAGCCCGTCACCCAGCAGGTTGAAGGCCAGGACGGTGATGAAGATCGCCAGTCCGGGCACGAACATGTACTGCGGATCAGCCGTGTAGAGATCCACAGCGTTGCTGAGCATTCCGCCCCAGGAGGCCTGCGGCGGAGCGATACCGACGCCGAGGAAGCTCAGCGCGGCCTCGAACAGGATGTTCGTCGGAATGATCAGCGTCGCGTAGACGAGGATCGGTGCGACGAGGTTCGGGAGGAGCTCCCGGAACAGGATGTACGGGCCGCGTGCCCCGAGGCTCGTGGACGCCTCGATGAACTCCCGCTTGCGCAGGGTCATCGTCTGGGCGCGCACGATGCGGCCGATGTACGGCCAGCTGAAGAAGCCGATCACGAAGATCAGCACGCAGATGCGCAGCGGCAGGCCTTCGAGGCCGAAGAACCCGTCCTGCACGGAGGCGGAGATCGAGATCGCGAACAGCAGCAGGGGGAAGGCCAGGAACGTGTCCATCAGCCTGCTGATCACACTGTCGATCCAACCGCCGTAGTACCCGGCGATGACACCGAGCACGGTTCCGATGCACACGGACAGCAGCGTGGCGCCGCCCGCGACCAGGAGGGAGACCCAGGAGCCGTCGATGATGCGGGCGAGCATGTCACGGCCGTACTGGGGGTCCACGCCCAGCGGGTGGTCCCAACTCATACCTCCCCAGCCGCCCTTGGGGGCGAGCAGTGCGGGGTCGATGAGGTCCTGGTTGAACTTGTTGGGATCGAGGTTGAAGATCCACTGGATCGGCTTGGAGAACACCGCCAGCAGCGTGAGCAGGATGACGATGACGCCTCCCGCCATCGCCACCTTGTCCCGCTTGAAGCGCATCCAGGCGATCTGGGTGAGCGAGCGCCCTTCGATCTGGCTCTTCTTGACCCCGGAGAGCACGGCCTCGGGCTGTGCTCCGGCTTCCGCCCCGGTGGTCTCGATCGGTGCGGTCACGGTGCGATTGACCCCTCTCGGGCCGGCGGTCGCCGAGCCCCTGGTGCCGCTGTAGCGGTTTTGTTTGTCTCGTACACGAGACCGACCCGGCCCGTGTCTTGCCGGGAGTCTTCAACGCTTTGGCGATCTGTTGCCAGACTTGGCGGTGAAAGGATGCGTAAACGTGATGCTGTCTGCGGGGTTCCGTTATCCGGACAACGGGTGACCGGGGTCGGACACCCCAGGACTAGGGCATTTTAGGACAAGCCTGTATTTTTTACCCCTATCTACGCGCGAAGAGCTGAACCATCGTCGCGTTGCAGGGGTGGCGCGGAGGAGGCCGCCGGGGGCGACTTCCGGCCGGTCAGTACCGGCCCTGGGCCGGAGGGTAGCCGTAGCCGGAGGCGGGCGCCTGGACCGGGGCGGTGGCGTGGGCCTCGCGGTCGTAGAACGGGCGTGCCTTCGCGCGCAGCCACATGGCGACCGGGTCGTGCTCGTCGGACAGGGCGACGGTCGACACGGGCAGCCCGTCCGGTACGGCGCCGAGGGACTGCTGCATCATGGCGCGCACCGAGTCCACGGCCGGCGGCGAGGTGTCGTACACGTCGAGTCCGATGGCGAGATACGGCGCTCCCAGAGCGGGCTGCACCCAGGCGCGGCGCAGCGAGCGGACGGCCGGGGTGCGGTGGGCGTTCTGCGCGAGGAGGGCGTAGAACTGCGGGATCTCGATGGCCGGTTCGGACAGGCGCAGCGGTCCGGCGGGCTGGCGGTCCAGGCCCGTGGCGATCCGGCGCAGGTCGAGCCAGGGGATGCCGACCCCGCCGCCCGGGGCGTGCGGGTTGAGCCAGAGGCCGTAGTGGTCGGGGTAGAGGGCGCGGGCGACGTCGAGTCCGTCGATGACCTCGTACGAGCGGTTCCAGCCGCTGGCGGAGAGCTCCTGGGCGGAGGTCACGCAGGGCGCGTAGCCGTGGCCGTCGACGTCCATGTTCCCGTACTGGGCGTCGGGCGAACCGGCCTGACCCTGCCACAGGAGCATCCAGATCTGGCCGGTGTGCGGGGTTGCGAGCGCGCGCAGGAGTGCCTCGTAGGCGTCGTAACGCCCGGGCGTGACCTGGCGCAGCATGTGCTCGACCTGTCCGGCCGCGGCCGTGCCGCTCGCGCTCACCTTTACCGCCCCTTCATACAACGCCTCGACGGTGCCCTAGCTTAAGCCCGCAGGGGAGCCGGGGGATTATGCCGTCGGGCGGGTGCGGGTCGTGTGTGGTTGATCGCGCAGTTCCCCGCGCCCCCTGCGGCGCTGACCTACCGCTGGAAGAAGGGCCGGACCCGCTCCCGCATCCAGCTGCCCACCGGGTCCTCCGTCACGTCCAGCAGGACCAGGTTGACCGGCCAGGGTGCCGGGGCCGCGGTGACGGCGCGGGTGAGGGCGTCCAGGGGGAGGGCACGCAGGTCGCCCTCCCACTGGGAGAGTTCGACGCCGACGAACATCACCGGGTCGGCGGTCTCGATCGCGGCGAGGCAGCGGCGGGCGGTGACGACGACACCGGTCGCCTCGAACTCCGCGGAGGCGGCGGCCAGGAAGTCCACCGGGTCGTCCTGCCAGTCGGGCTCGAAGAGGCGGACCCGGCCGCCGCTCGCGGGGCCGTCCAGCGGGGTCCGGCCGGCCCGGCACAGCTCGGCCACGGCGGGCGGGGGGAGCGGGATGCCGACCACACCGCCCGGGTTGACGGCTATCCCCGCGTGCGGGGGCAGGCCGCGGGCGAACTCCACCGCGGGGGCGATGGTGTACGACATGTGCGAGCCGGCGACCTGGCGGAACTGCTCCTCGGAGCTGAACACCGGTACGTAGGCCTGGCCGTCGATCTCGATGCCGGGCAGGTCGAGGGGGCCGCTGTGCGGGCCGCCGCCGTTGGGCAGCGGGATCCAGACGAAGCTGCGGCCCAGCACCTCGACGATCCGCCCGCCGGCCGCCGGTCCGGCGCCGAGGGAGGCCGAGAGCACCTCCTCCAGCTCGTTGCCGGGCCAACCGCCGTGCGGGTGGGTCTGCGTCTGCGCCGGGAAGTCCGCGGAGAAGTCCGCCGGGATGTCCATCTGCCTACCGCCTGCCTGGAACCACTGCTGTGGCTCAAAAGGCTAACGGCTGACCACCGCGGGCGGCATGGGTGATGCCGGCTCGTGCACGCGGGCGTGGTTCAGCCCGTGAAGCCGATTCTGCGGAGGCTGTCCGCCGCGTCCCGGTCGGCCAGCACGGCCGAACCGCAGCCGGCCGGGAGGTCGCCGCGCTCCACCGCGCGCAGCAGGCGGGTGCTCGCCGCGCGGTGGCGCAGGAACGCGTAGCGCGAGACGCCGCGACCGCGGTCACGCTGACCGGCCAGGGCCTGTTCGGGTGTGACGTCGAGCAGGAGCAGGTGCAGGGTGCCGCCGCGGCGGCGGGCCTCACGGGCGAGCCAGCGGCGGACCCAGGCCTGGGTGCCGCAGTCGTGCACGACGACGCCCTCGCCCGTGCGCAGGGCGCGGCGCAGTGCGGCGTAGTGGGCGAGGCGGACGAACGGGCGGTAGAGCGCGTACGGCAGGGCGCGCGGCATGCGGCGGGCCCAGCGGTCGCGGGTGTCCTGGGAGTCGATGCGCCGGCCCGGCACGGTGCGCCGCATCAGGGTGGACTTGCCGCTGCCGGGCAGGCCCGTGACCACGACGAGATCGCGGGGGCCGAACAGCAGCGCGCGCGGACCGCGGCCGGCGCGGTCGCGCAGGTCGCGCACGACCGGTGCCGGTGCCGGCACCGGAGCACCGGCCGCCCGGGCCGGAGCGGCCGGCTGCTCGGGCAGCGCGATGCCCGTCGTCGCGTACGCGGTGGTCCTGTTCACCGTGATCGTCCTCCCCTGGGGCCAGGTACGAGGTCCATCCCCGCCGAGTGTAAAGAGAAGGTAATGCCGTAGGCCTCTCATTTACGTGCCCGTCCTGCAACAGGGCTGCTACAGGTCGCTGCGTCCGGCGCGACGGACTCGTGCACTCCCTGGGAAAGGTCCCCCTGCCGCGCCGGAAGGATGCGTGCAATGATGTGCGCGCCAACTGCATACCGGCCGTTTGAATCCGCGCGGGAGAGTTCCCAGCACCGCAAGAGCTGGGGCGCCGAAGGAGCAAGTCCCTCCCTTGAATCTCTCAGGCCCCGTTACCGCGCGGGCGAGGCACATCTGAAAAGCGGGCCATCTCCTCCGCACGCGAGGCGTGGTCCCACCCAAGGTGCAAGCCGTGTCCCGCGTGGTCATGGCGAACCTCTCAGGTTCCGATGACAGATGGGGAGGAACGACCTCGCCCTCCCCCCGCTCGGCTTCGCTCGCGCGGGAGGGACCCCATTCGCCCTGGGAGACGACCGACTGTGAGCAGTACAGGAGAACTCCGTCACACCGCGCTCGATGCCCTGCATCGCTCGCTCGGCGCGACGATGACCGACTTCGCCGGCTGGGACATGCCCCTGCGCTACGGCTCCGAGCGCGACGAGCACACCGCCGTGCGCACCAAAGCCGGGCTCTTCGACCTCTCCCACATGGGCGAGATCACCGTCACCGGCCCGCAGGCCGCCGCGCTGCTGGACTTCGCCCTGGTGGGCAACATCGGCGGCGTGAAGCCGGGCCGCGCCCGCTACACCATGATCTGCCGGGCCGACGGCGGCATCCTCGACGACCTGATCGTCTACCGCCTGGGCGAGACCGAGTACATGGTCGTCGCCAACGCCTCCAACGCCCAGGTGGTCCTGGACGCGCTGACCGAGCGCGCCGCCGGTTTCGACGCCGAGGTGCGTGACGACCGGGACGCCTACGCGCTGCTCGCCGTCCAGGGGCCGGAGTCGCCCGGGATCCTGAAGTCCCTGACCGACGCCGACCTCGACGGCCTGAAGTACTACGCCGGGCTGCCCGGCACGGTCGCGGGCGTCCCGGCCCTGATCGCCCGGACCGGCTACACCGGCGAGGACGGCTTCGAGCTGTTCGTGAAGCCCGAGCACGCCGTCGAGCTGTGGCAGGCCCTGACCAAGGCCGGCGAGGGCGTCGGCCTGGTCCCGTGCGGGCTGTCCTGCCGCGACACGCTGCGCCTGGAGGCGGGCATGCCGCTGTACGGGCACGAGCTGACGACCTCCCTCACGCCCTTCGACGCCGGGCTGGGCCGCGTGGTGAAGTTCGAGAAGGAGGGCGACTTCGTGGGGCGCGAGGCCCTGCGCGAGGCCTCCGTCCGGGCCGAGCAGAACCCGCCGCGCGTCCTGGTCGGTCTCGTCGCCGAGGGCCGCCGCGTCCCGCGCGCCGGGTACACGGTCGTCGCCGGCGGTGAGGTGATCGGCGAGGTCACCTCCGGCGCCCCCTCCCCCACCCTCGGCAAGCCGATCGCGATGGCGTACGTCGACACCGCGCACGCCGCGCCCGGCACGAGCGGCGTGGGTGTGGACATCCGGGGCAGTCACGAGCCGTACGAGGTCGTGGCGCTGCCGTTCTACAAGCGCCAGAAGTAGACACTGGCCGAGGGCCGCGGCAGCGACCCCGTGCCCGTCGTCCCAGCTCATCAGCAGTCCCCCCTTCCACAGCACTCCCGCGCGTACAGGAGAATCCAGGCCATGAGCAACCCCAACGAGCTGCGCTACAGCAAGGAGCACGAGTGGCTGTCGGCCGCCGAGGACGGCGTGTCGACGGTCGGCATCACGGAGCACGCGGCCAACGCGCTCGGCGATGTCGTGTTCGTCCAGCTTCCCGAGGTCGGTGACTCCGTGTCCGCCGGCGAGACCTGCGGCGAGCTGGAGTCGACCAAGTCGGTGTCCGACCTGTACTCCCCGGTCTCCGGAGAGATCACCGAGGTCAACGAGGACGTCGTGAACGACCCGTCGCTGGTGAACTCGGCCCCCTTCGAGGGCGGCTGGCTGTTCAAGGTGCGGGTGACGGACGAGCCGGTCGACCTGCTCTCCGCCGACGAGTACACCGCGTTCTCCGCGGGCTGAGGGAGTCGTATGTCCGCCCTGAACACACCCCTGCACGAGCTCGACCCGGCCGTCGCCGCGGCGGTCGACGCCGAGCTGCACCGCCAGCAGTCCACGCTCGAGATGATCGCCTCGGAGAACTTCGCCCCGGTCGCGGTCATGGAGGCGCAGGGCTCGGTCCTCACCAACAAGTACGCCGAGGGCTACCCGGGCCGCCGCTACTACGGCGGCTGCGAGCACGTCGACGTGGTCGAGCAGATCGCGATCGACCGCATCAAGGAGCTGTTCGGCGCCGAGCACGCCAACGTGCAGCCGCACTCCGGCGCCCAGGCCAACGCGGCCGCGATGTTCGCGCTGCTCAAGCCGGGCGACACCATCATGGGCCTGAACCTCGCCCACGGCGGTCACCTGACCCACGGCATGAAGATCAACTTCTCCGGCAAGCTCTACGACGTCGTCGCCTACCACGTGGGCGAGGACGGCCGGGTCGACATGGCCGAGGTCGAGCGGCTGGCCAAGGAGTCCAAGCCGAAGCTGATCGTCGCCGGCTGGTCGGCCTATCCGCGGCAGCTGGACTTCGCCGCGTTCCGCCGGATCGCGGACGAGGTCGGCGCGTACCTGATGGTCGACATGGCCCACTTCGCCGGGCTCGTGGCGGCGGGCCTGCACCCCAACCCGGTGCCGCACGCCCACGTGGTCACCACCACGACCCACAAGACCCTCGGCGGCCCGCGCGGCGGTGTGATCCTCTCCACGGCCGAGCTGGCCAAGAAGATCAACTCCGCCGTCTTCCCCGGTCAGCAGGGCGGCCCGCTGGAGCATGTGATCGCCGCCAAGGCGGTGGCCTTCAAGGTCGCCGCCTCGGAGGACTTCAAGGAGCGCCAGCGCCGTACGCTGGAGGGTGCCCGCATCCTGGCCGAGCGTCTGGTGAAGGACGACGTCCGGGCCGTGGGCGTGGACGTCCTGTCCGGCGGCACGGACGTGCACCTCGTCCTGGTCGACCTGCGCCACTCGGAGCTGGACGGCCAGCAGGCCGAGGACCGGCTCCACGAAGTGGGCATCACCGTCAACCGCAACGCCATCCCGAACGACCCGCGTCCGCCGATGGTGACGTCCGGTCTGCGGATCGGCACACCGGCCCTGGCGACCCGGGGCTTCGCCGCCGAGGACTTCGCGGAGGTGGCGGACGTCATCGCCGAGGCGCTGAAGCCGTCCTACGACGTGGAGGCCCTCAAGGCCCGGGTGAAGGCCCTGGCCGACAAGCACCCGCTGTACCCGGGTCTGAACAAGTAAAAGAAGAAACCTTTCGGGTGCCGCCGCCCGTCGCGAGCGGCGGCACCCGCCCCCCTCTGCACCACCCCCGTAGTCAGGAGTTCCCCCGTGGCCATCTCGGTCTTCGACCTGTTCTCGATCGGCATCGGCCCGTCCAGCTCCCACACCGTCGGCCCGATGCGGGCGGCGGGCCTGTTCGTGCGGCGGCTGCGCAACGAGGAGCTCCTGGGGTCCGTCGCCTCCGTCCGCGCGGAGCTGTACGGCTCGCTGGGCGCGACCGGCCACGGCCACGGCACGCCCAAGGCGGTGCTGCTCGGCCTGGAGGGCGACTCGCCGCGCACGGTCGACGTGGGCAGCGCCGACGAACGGGTGGAGGCGATCAGGACCGGCGGCCGGCTGAACCTGCTCGGCGAGCACGAGATCGCGTTCTCCTTCGACGACGACATGGTCCTGCACCGCCGCAAGGCCCTGCCGTACCACGCCAACGGCATGACCCTGTGGGCGTACGACGCCTCGGGCGCGGAACTGCTGACCAAGACCTACTACTCGGTCGGCGGCGGGTTCGTCGTCGACGAGGACGCGGTCGGCGCGGACCGCATCAAGCTCGACGACACCGTGCTGAAGTACCCCTTCCGCACCGGCGACGAGCTGCTGCGCCTGACCGAGGAGACGGGTCTGTCCATCTCCGCGCTGATGCTGGAGAACGAGCGGGCCTGGCGCACCGAGGAGGAGATCCGCGCGGGCCTGCTGGAGATCTGGCAGGTGATGCGGGACTGCGTGGCGCGCGGACTGTCCCAGGAGGGCATCCTGCCGGGCGGTCTCAAGGTGCGCCGCCGGGCCGCGAACACCGCGCGCAAGCTGCGCTCCGAGGGCGACCCGCTGGCGCTGTCCATGGAGTGGATCACCCTCTACGCCATGGCGGTCAACGAGGAGAACGCCGCCGGCGGCCGGGTCGTCACCGCCCCCACCAACGGCGCCGCCGGCATCATCCCGGCGGTCCTGCACTACTACGTCAACTTCGTTCCGGGCGCCGACGAGGAGGGCGTGGTCCGCTTCCTGCTCGCCGCGGGCGCGATCGGCATGCTCTTCAAGGAGAACGCCTCCATCTCCGGCGCCGAGGTCGGCTGTCAGGGCGAGGTCGGCTCCGCCTGCTCCATGGCCGCGGGCGCCCTGGCCGAGGTCCTCGGCGGCTCGCCCGAGCAGGTCGAGAACGCCGCGGAGATCGGCATGGAGCACAACCTCGGCCTGACCTGCGACCCGGTCGGCGGCCTGGTCCAGATCCCCTGCATCGAGCGCAACGGCATGGCCGCGGTCAAGGCCGTCACGGCCGCCCGCATGGCGATGCGCGGCGACGGCTCCCACAAGGTGTCCCTGGACAAGGTCATCAAGACGATGAAGGACACCGGCGCGGACATGTCGGTGAAGTACAAGGAGACGGCCCGGGGCGGGCTGGCGGTGAACATCATCGAGTGCTGAGGCCGGCGGGGCGGGCGTCTTGCCATGCGAGATGGCGATACCGGAAAACGAGATCGCTGACATCGTTGTAGGGCCCATGTTTCACGCGTGAAAGACCGAACGATGCCCGCACCAGCCCCCGGTCCCGCCCCGACAGCCGTCAACTCGCGGTCCCGTGTCCTCGTCGCCAGCCTCATCGGCACGACGATCGAGTTCTACGACTTCTACATCTACGCGACCGCCGCGGTGCTCGTCTTCCCCGCGCTGTTCTTCCCGAGCAGCGACCCGACCACCGCGCTGCTGTCGTCCTTCGCGGTGTTCGGCGCCGCGATGGTCGCCCGCCCGATCGGCGCCGTCGTCTTCGGGCACCTCGGCGACCGGCTCGGGCGGAAGAAGACGCTCGTCGCCTCCCTGCTGACCATGGGCATCGCCACGTTCCTCATCGGCGTCCTGCCGACCTACGCGCAGGTCGGCTGGCCGGCCACCGCACTGCTCGTGCTGATGCGCCTCGCCCAGGGCTTCGCGCTCGGCGGCGAGTGGAGCGGCGCCGCCCTGGTCGCCACCGAGAACGCGCCCAGCGGCAAGCGGGCCCTGTACGGCACCTTCCCCCAACTGGGCGCCCCGCTCGGCTTCATCATCGGCAACGGCCTGTTCCTGGCCATGGGCGCGCTGCTGCCCTCGGCGGCCGGCGCCGATCCCTCGCAGCCCTCGGACGCCTTCGTCAGCTGGGGCTGGCGCGTGCCGTTCCTGTTCTCGGCCGTGATGGTCGCCATCGGCCTGTGGGTGCGCTCCCGGCTCGTGGAGTCGGCGGTCTTCACCAAAACCCGCGCCTCGGGCGGGGTGCGGCGGCTGCCGCTGGCCACCGTGGTGCGCGGCCACGGCAGGCAACTGGTCCTGGGCACCTTCATCATGCTGGCGACCTATGTGCTCTTCTACCTGATGACCACGTTCTCGCTCAGCTACGGACGCACCCCGCAGGACGCCGCCGTGCCCGGACTGGGGTACGACTACACGACGTTCGTGCTCATGATGATCTTCGGTGTGCTGTTCTTCGCCGCGTTCACCCTGATCTCCGGACCGCTCGCCGACCGCTACGGCCGGCGCACGACCCTGATCTGGATCACCGCCGCGATCGTGGTCTTCGGGCTGGTCTGGGTGCCCCTGATCGAACTCGGCACCCTCGGCGTGGTGCTGTGGCTGGTGCTCGGCTTCACGCTGATGGGCATGACCTTCGGCCCCATGGGCGCGCTGCTCCCGGAACTCTTCCCGACCAGCGTGCGCTACACCGGCTCCGGCATCTCCTACAACGTCAGTTCGATCCTCGGGGCGGCGGTCGCGCCGTTCATCGCCGTGGCGCTGTGGGAGACCGGCGACGGCTCACCGTGGCTGGTCGGTGTCTACCTCTCGGCGATGGCGGTGCTGACGCTGATCGCGCTCCTGCTCGGCAAGGAGACCAGGCACCTCTCCCTCGACTCCGGGGAGACCGGCTCCGTCACCGACGCGCCCGCTTCCCCGGTCACCTCCTCCGCCTCCTGAATCCGCCCTCCGTGCACGAGCGCCGGGTGCGAGCAGCTTCGCGCCCGGCGTAGGGCCGCCGCAGCGGGGCATCACCACACCCCGGACCGGGGGACCTCCGCCCCGCACGCGACCGAAGCCGGCCTTTCCGCCCCGGCCGGTGCCGGCACGTGTCATGGTGGGGCAACTCCCCCTCCCCCACGTGCACTCCAGGGAGACCCCCATGCTGCGCGGAATCGACGTGAGCGCCTACCAGAGCTCCTCCTACGACACCGACGGCCTGTCCTTCGTCTTCGTCAAGGCGACCGAGGGCCGCTCCTACGTCAACCCCAAGCTGGCCGCCCAGACCGAGCGCGCCAGAGACGCCGGACTGGTCGTCGGCTTCTACCACTTCCTGTGGCCGGGCAACCTCACCGCCCAGGCCGAGTACTTCCTGAGCAAGGCCCCCGACCGGCCGGGCGACATCCTCGCCGTCGACTGGGAGACGACCGGCGAGGGGACGCACGCGAGCAACGCCGAGAAGGACCGTTTCATCCGGAAGCTGAAGGACCTCCGCCCGGAGAACCGAGTGATCCTCTACTGCAACCGGCACTTCTGGCTGAACGTCGACACGTCGTCCTCCGCGGGCGACGGCCTGTGGATCGCCGACTACGTCTCGGCGGGCAAGCCCCGCATCAAGGCGAAGTGGCGCTTCCACCAGTACACCGACGACCCGCTGGACAAGAACGTGGCCGCCTTCGCGAGCAGAGCGGCGCTGCGCGCGTGGGCCGGCGCGGCCTGACCTAGCCGCGGAACTCCGGCGTGCGCTCCGGGGACGCCTCCGCCAGGGCCTTCCTGACCGCCTCCACGCCGTCGCGCAGGCCGTAGACCGGGGTGCCGGGCTGCTGGCGCCAGGAGTCGTCGATGCCGCCCGCGTCGACGGTGTCGAAGCCGAGCGCGTCGATCAGTTCCCGCACCTTGCGCTTGGCCGCCTCGTCGTCGCCCGCCACCGGCAGGGCCATGCGGCCGGGGTCGCCGGCGGGGAGCGGGCGGTCGAGGATGTCCTGGGCGTAGGTGCCGTTGAAGGCCTTGACGACCGGGTGGCCGATGTGGCGTTCCGTCCAGCGGCTCTCGGTGAGGCCGTCGTCCTCGATCTCCGCGATCCTGCCGTCGCGCTGTCGCGGGTAGTAGTTGCCGGTGTCGATGACCGCGACGCCGTCCGCCGCGCCGTCGAGCAGGCCGGAGGGGAGGTCCGGGACCGCCTTCAGCGGAACCGTGACCACGACGACCTCGGCGTCCCGTGCCGCCTCCCCGGCCGTCACGGGCGTCGCGCCGGTCTCCTCGGCCAGGGCCGTGAGCGTCTCGGGCCCGCGGGAGTTGGCCACCGACACGTCGTGGCCGAGGGCGGTGAGCCGCCGGGTCAGGTTGCCGCCGATGTTGCCCGCTCCGATGATGCCGATCTTCATGTCCTCGCCTCGTCCTTCCGGAGGTGAACAGCGTCTCGTGGAGTCCCGTAGTCGGGCTCAACCGGCGGGGCGGGTGGGCTATTCCGGCTCCGGGTGCGGGCCTCGCCCTCCCGGGACACGGCGAGGGGCCCGGTCCGCGGCGTGGACCGGGCCCCTTCGCTCGGCAGGGCGAGCCGGGCGCCTACTTGTTCAGGTAGGCCCAGAACTCGTCGAAGCTCAGCTGCTTGTCGCCGTCGAGGTCACGCGTCTTGATGACGACCTCGGCGACCGACTCGGTGACGTTCCAGTCACCCGAGCGGGCCAGGGCGGTCTTGAACTCGGCAGCGGTGATGAAGCCGTCACCGTCCGTATCGATCCGCTCGAACTGCTTGCGTGCTTCCTCGATGTCCGCCACCGGTCCGCCCCTCATCTCGTGCTGTACGTCCTGCTGGCGCAGGTCTGACGCAGGTCAGATTAACCGGCCGTGCGGGCCTCCAGCGCGGCGGCCACCCAGGCGAACTCCTCGTCGTGGGTCGGCTGGGGGCCGAGGCCGTTGACCACGGCCTGCAGTGCGCGGTAGCGGGCTACCCGTGGATGGGTGGCGGCCGTGAGGCGCTCGAGGACGACCGCCCGGTCCATGTCGCCGATCAGGTCGCGGAGGACCTCGTCGGCCTCCGGTGTGCCGGGGACGATGCCGCGCCGGCGTGCCCGGGTGGCGAGGGATACGAGCCGGCTCATGAACCACAGGGACGAACCGGCCGGGACGTCCGGCCCCCGGTCGGCGGCGTTGAACTCGACCACCTGCCGCATCTGCGTGCGGAAGCCGGGGTCCTGGATCAGCTCGGCCAGCTCCACCCAGGCGTCCACCTGCTCGGGCGTGGGATCGTCGGGCAGATGGGCGGCCGCGAAGCGCAGCCTGCGGCGGATGTCGGGGTCCGCCGTGTCGATCCCCTCGAAGACCTCCGCCATGAAGTCCTCGACGATCCGCCGCCGCTCGGCCGCCGAGAGCCGTGCCAGTCTGTTCATGAGTGTCATCTCCTCCGCGCTGGAACCCCGCTTCGCCACGGTCGACAGCACCGCACGGGTCACCTTGAGCGCCCGGATCTGCGCGTCCAGCGCGATCACGTGCGCGGCCGCGACCTGCGCGAGGGTCGTCTCACCGGCCAGGACCCGGTGGACGTCCGTGAGGCCGAGGCCCAGCTCGCGCAGGGTGCGGATCAGCTCCAGCCGTGCCACGGACGCCGCGTCGTACAGCCGGTATCCCCCCGCGGACCGGCCCACCGGGGGCAGGGCGCCTCGTCGGACCAGTAGCGGATGGTGCGCACGGTGAGTCCCGTGACCCGGGCCAGTTCCCCGATGGTGAGCAGTCCGGTGCGGTCGTCGGTCATGCCCGCGAGTCTGGACCCTCCAGCGGGTGGAGACTCAAGGAGCCGCCACCGGCCGTCACCGGCCCGGGCTCAGCGGAAGACGCCCGTGTGTCCCAGGGAGTAGCGGCCGGGTTGCGGGTACACCGCGAGGCCGTGCGGGCCGCTGCCGACCGGGATGCGGGCGAGCTGGATGCCGGTGCGGGTGTCGACGGCGTACACCTCGGCGTCGTAGCGGCCGGACAGCCACAGCACCTTGCCGTCGGCGGAGACGCCGCCCATGTCGGGGCTGCCGCCGTCGGGCAGCCGCCACTTCCTGGTCAGCCTGTCCTGGGTGAAGTCGAAGACGGAGACGGTGCCCTCGCCGCGGTTGGTCACGTACATCTCGCGGGAGTCGCGGCTGACGTAGAGGCCGTGGCAGCCCTTGCCGGTGGGCAGCAGGGTGGGTTTGCCGAACCGGTCGCCGTCCAGGACCCACATGCCGTGGGCCATCATGTCGGCGACGTAGAACTTCTTTCCGTCGGGCGAGACCTTCACGTCCTGCGGCATGGCGCCCTGGAACGGCAGCCGCTGCTGCCCGACGACCTCCATCTTCTCCGTGTCGACCTTGAGCAGTTCGCCGCTGAACTCGCAGGAGACGATGAAGTACCGGCCGTCGAGGGAGAAGTCGGCGTGGTTGACGCCGTAGCAGGAGACCGGGACGGTCTTCTTCACCTCCATGGTGTGCGGGTCGCGGAAGACCAGCTGGCGGTCGAGGGAGGCCATGACGACGGCGTACCTGCCGTTGGGCGTGAAGTAGAGATTGTAGGGGTCGTGGACCTCGACCTCCTTGCCCGCCTTGCCGGTCCTCGGGTCGATCGGGGTGAGGGTGTGGCCGCGGTTGTTGTTGACCCACAGCGTCTTCAGGTCCCAGGACGGGACGACGTGCTGCGGCTGCCGGCCCACCCGGATCGTCTCGGTGACCTCGTAGGTCTTCGGGTCGATGACGGTGACGGTGTCGGAATTGGTGTTGGGGACGTAGACCCGGGACGGGAAGTCCTTGACCACCGGGGACAGCTTGTTCGGGCGGTCGGCCGCGTACACGTCCTCGGGATCCAGGACGGGCGGCATGCCGGGCAGGCCCCGCACGGGCTTCCTCTCGGGCGGGGCGGGTACGGCCGCCTCGGTGCCGCGCGCCTCGGAGGTCCGGTCCCCGCTCCCGGTACCGCAGGCGGCGAGGACGGCGAGGGCGGCACCCGCGACCAGGGTGCTCTTGATGAGATGGGGACGCATTGCACCATTTAATGGGCGCCCGGCGGGGAATCCGGTGATTAGTCCGTCCGGCGACCGGGTGAGGCACGGGACGTGCTCAGCGCTCGGCGACCCGCATCTCGAACCAGGTGGTCTTGCCCCGGGGCAGCAGGTCGACGCCCCAGCGGTCGGCCAGTTTGTCGACGAGGAACAGGCCCCGGCCGCTGATGTCCATCTCCTGGACGGGCATCAGGCAGGGCAGGCCGCGGGAGGGGTCGCGGACCTCGACGCGGATCCAGCCGCGGCGCCGGTGCAGTCGCAGCCCGAAGACCCGGGCGCCGGTGTGCCGTACGGCGTTGCCGACCAGTTCGGACACGAGCAGGACCGCGTCCTCGGTGGTCTTGGGGGTGAGGCCCCAGTGCCGCAGGATCACGACCTGGGTGAGCCGTCTCGCCGTGGCGGCGGACTCGGGACGGGACGGCAGCGGAACCTCTGCCTCCGTCGGGTTGCCGTACAACTCCAGCGCCTTGAGCGCGTATTCGTCCTCGACGGTCGGCGACCAGCGCGCCGCGGCCGCATGTGCGTGTCCCCGCGGCTGTTCCATACCCTCCAGCCCCGCCATGCCCCCATCATGGCCGCCCGGGGCTCCCGAAGGGGCCGTTCCCGGGGAATACACCCCGGGGAACGAGGGGTGGACCGACGATCATCCGTCATATGACAATGGCATCTCGAAGCCGCAGGAACCCACCCTGACCTGCTGGAACGTCATATTCCGGCACGATCGCCGGACTCTCCCGTTCCGGCACGCTTAAGGCTGCCTTAAGGCTGTCATAAACCGCCCCATCGAGGGATCCCGGGTCCGACACCGTGTCAATTGCAAGCCCCTGGAGGAATGTTCAGAGGAACTTCGCCTTGCCCGGCCCCTCCTCCACGAAGCTGCGCATCCCGCGCTCACGGTCCTCGGTGGCGAACAGACCCGCGAACCAGTTCCGTTCGATCGCGAGGCCGGTGTCGATGTCCGTCTCCAGACCGGTGTCGATCGACTCCTTCGCGGCGCGCAGCGCGAGCGCCGGGCCCTGCGCCAGCTTCGCGGCCCAGGCGTGAGCCTGGGTGTACACCTCGTCGGCGGGGACGACCCGGTCGACCAGGCCGATCTCACGGGCCTCCTCGGCCTTCACCATCCGGCCCGTGAAGATGAGGTCCTTGGCCTTGGAGGGGCCGACCAGGCGGGCCAGGCGCTGGGTGCCGCCGGCGCCGGGGATCAGGCCGAGCAGGATCTCCGGCTGGCCGAGCTTGGCGTTCTCGCCGGCGATGCGGAAGTCCGCGCACAGGGCGAGTTCACAGCCGCCGCCCAGCGCGTACCCGGTCACGGCCGCGACGACCGGCTTGGGGATGCGGGCCACCGCCGTGAACGAGTCCTGCAGGGCGCGGGCGCGCAGGACCATCGCGGTGTGGTCCATCGCCTGCATCTCCTTGATGTCCGCGCCGGCCGCGAACACCTTCTCGCCGCCGTAGATCACCACGGCCCGCACGTCCTCGCGGCGCGTGGCCTCCTCGGCGAGTTCCTTCAGCCGGTCCTGCGTGGCGATGTCCAGCGCGTTCATGGGCGGGCGGTCGAGACGGATCGTGCCGACGCCTTCAGCGACTTCGAGAGAGACGGTCATAGGCAGCAGGTTAACCACGACTAACGGGTGAGGCCCCGGTGCGGTCCGTCACACCGGGGCCCTCTTGCCTGCGGCGCAGACCTACTTCTTCCACTTCTCCCAGGACATGTTCCAGCCGTTGAGGCCGTTGTCCGGGTCGACGATCCGGTCCTTCGAGTTCTTGACGACCACCACGTCGCCGACCATCGAGTGGTTGAAGAACCAGGCGGCCGGCACCTTCTTGTCCCAGCCGCCGCGCACGTCGCGCAGACCGATGCAGCCGTGGCTGGCGTTGTAGTTGCCGAAGGCGCCGCTCGCCCAGTAGTTGCCGTGCAGGAAGGTGCCGGACGTGGTGAGGCGGACGGCGTGCGGGACGTCCTTGATGTCGTACTCGCCGCCGTAGCCGACCGTCTCGCCGTTCATCCGGGTGACCGTGAGCATCTCGCTGATGACCATCTGGCCGTTCCAGGTCTCCATGCCGGGCTGGCCGGTGGTGACGGGGATGGTCTTGACGGTCTTGCCGTCCTGCGTGACCTTCATCGTGAGCTTCTTGGCGTCGACGACGGAGACCTGGTTGCGGCCGATGGTGAACTTCACCGTCTTGTCCTGCTCGCCGTAGACGCCGGAGCGGCCCTCGACGCCGTCGAGGTTCAGGTCGACGGTCACCTTGGTGCCGGGCTTCCAGTACTTCTCGGGGCGGAAGTCGAGGCGGTCGTTGCCGAACCAGTGGCCCTCGACGTCGACGGCCGGCTCCGTCTTGATGCGGATGGCCTTCTCGACGTCCTCGGGGTGGGTGATGCCCCGGGAGAAGCGGAGGGAGAACGGCATTCCGACGCCGACCTCGGAGCCGTCCTCGGGGGTGAAGGTGCCGGTGAAGGTGTTCTCCGGGGTCAGCGTGGTGAAGCCCGCGTCCTCCGCGGCGGTGCGGCCCTCGGAGTCCTTGGCGACCGCGTGGACCGTGTACTTGGTGGCTCCGGCCAGATGGGTGGACGGCGTCCAGCTGGCGCCGTCCTTGGATATCTCGCCGTCGACCTTCCTGCCCTCGGCGTCCTTGACCTCGACCTCGGTCAGCCTGCCCTTCGCCGCGGTGACCTTCAGCGCCCCGCTCGTGTCGACGGACTTGGCCCCGTCCTTCGGGGTGATGCCGACGACGGCCTCGGACTGCTTGCTCTGCGCGCTGCCCGCGTCCTTGCCCTTGCCGTCGCCCCCGCCGGAGCCGTCCGCCCCGCCGCCGCATGCCGTCACGGCGAGCAGCAGCACGCCGGCCGCCGACGCGAGTGCCGCGTTCCTGCGCCCAACCGACGCCCCCGATATCGGTCGCCCGTTCACGTGGTTCTCCCCTCCCAGGGCCTGGTCAGGCCCGCACCCCGCGCGTCCCCCGCGCGTCGGCGAATAGTAACCACAGGGTGCACGGCACCGGCGGCCCGCGATTGTCACTGTTCGGTCCCAACAGATCGCCGGCTCAACCCGCCCCCTTGTCGGGCTACTTCACCGCACTGCCCGCCTTCCATGCATTCCAGCCCATATTCCATCCTCCGAGACCATTGTCGGGAGCGACCTTCTTGTCATTGCTGTTGACGACCTCGACGACGTCCCCGACGAGGCTGCGGTCGAAGAACCAGCCGGCCGGGGTGTCCGCCCCGCCGCCCTTCACGTCGCGCAGCCCGATGCAGCCGTGGCTGACGTTGGTGCGGCCGAACACGGTGTGGTGGGCCCAGTAGTTGCCGTGCAGGAAGGTGCCGGAGTCGGTCAGGCGCATGGCATGCGGAACGTCCGGGATGTCGTACTCGCCCTTGCCGTTCCGCTTCTTGAAGCCGACCGTGGCGCCGTTCATGCGGGTGACGTCGAGCATCTCCGTCACCACCATCTTGCCGTTGTAGGTGGTGTTCCCGGGCGCGCCCGCCGTGACGGGCACGGTGGCCAGGGGCTCGCCGTCGCGCCGGACCTCCATGGAGTGCGCGGCGGCGTCGACCACGGAGACCTGGCTGCGGCCGACGGTGAAGGAGAACGTCTTGTGCTGGAGGCCGTAGACGCCGGGTGCGCCCTCGACGTCGCGCAGGTTCAGGGCGACGGTGACCTGGGTGCCGGGCTTCCAGTAGTCCCGGGGGCGGAAGTCGAGGCGGGCCGCGCCGAACCAGTGCGGGCGGATCTCCACGGGCGGGCGGGCGGTGACCCGGACCGCGCGTTCGACGGCGGCCCGGTCGGTGATCTCGCGGTTGAACTCCAGGGAGACGATCATGCCGGTGCCGACCGTGGCGCGGTTCTCGGGGGCGACGTAGCCGATGAAGCGCTCCTCGGGGACGTGGGTGGTGAAGGTGGTGTGCCGGGCCGAGCGGTGCCCGTCGCCGTCCACGGCCACCGCGTCGACGGTGTACTTGGCGGCCAGCGCGAGCCGCTTCTCGTCGGGTTCCCAGGTCAGGCCGTCCGCGGAGAGGTGCCCGGGCACCCGGGTCTCCTGCGCGTCCTGCGACCTGACGACCTTCACCTTCTCCAGCCGCCCGTCGGGCACGCGCACCCGCAGCGTCCTGCCGGGGCGCACACCCCTGCTGCCGTCGCCGGGCGAGACCTTGATGACGTCCTCGGGCGCCGGGGGCGCGCCGAACGCCCCGGCGATCCCGCTCGCGTCGTCCGAGGTACACCCGGTGGCCCCGGCAAGGAGCCCTGCCCATGTCACTACGGCGGCCAGCGCGGCCCTCGCGCGCCGCGCGCGCCCTTGTACGTGCCTCACGCGGTGCCCAACGACCGGCCGTGTCCCCGGGAAACGACCATGCCCGCCCCCGGGGAAACGTGAGTGCGACGCATGCTCTGGGCAGAACAGTGGGGAGGACGACGCGCAGGGGAGCCGCGACCCGGGCCGCAGCACAGGACCGCACCTCCCTTGTCCCCCGTCGTCCCACGAGCCGGTGGGAGGCTGACAGGTGTCCAGCGCAGCCGAGCAGGAGGCGGTGGCCGGTCATCGGGCCACCGGGAACGGGCGCCAGGCCGCCGCCGTGAACGGGGCGCGGCGGGCCGCGCCACCGCCCACCGTGCCCGCGTGGCCGGGCGCGCCCACCCCGCTGGGTGCCCGGTTCCGGGCCGGCCCGGACGGGGTGGCGGGCACCAACTTCGCGTTGTGGGCGGGCGGGGCCGAAGGCGTCGAGCTGTGCCTGTTCGACGACACTGGCAAGGAGTCGCGGGTCCGGCTCGCCGAGCTGACCCACGAGATCTGGCACGGCTTCGTCCCCGGTGTGCTGCCCGGGCAGCGCTACGGCTACCGGGTGCACGGCCGCTGGGACCCGTGGACCGGCGCCCGCTGGAACCCGGCGAAGCTGCTGCTCGACCCCTACGCCCGCGCGGTCGACGGCGACTTCGGCCTGCCGCCGGAGGTGTACGGGCACGTCCGCGACTGGCCGCAGCAGCATGTCGCCGACACCGTGCGCGACGACCGGGACTCGGCGCCGTACGTGCCGAAGGGTGTCGTCGTCCACGATGACGACGACTGGGCCGACGACCGCCGGCCGAAGACGCCGTGGGCGGACTCGGTGATCTACGAACTGCACGTCAAGGGCTTCACCCGGCTCCACCCCGGCATCCCCGAGGAGCTGCGCGGCACCTACGCCGGTCTCGCGCACCCGGCGGCGATCGAGCACCTGGTGAAGCTGGGTGTGACGGCGGTGGAGCTGCTGCCGGTGCACCAGTTCGCCCACGAGGACCACCTGCTGCGCAGGAGCCTCAGGAACTACTGGGGCTACAACTCCATCGGCTACTTCGCGCCGCACGCCGCCTACGCGGCCTCCGGGACCGCCGGACAGCAGGTCGGCGAGTTCAAGCGGATGGTGCGCGCCCTGCACGCGGCCGGGATCGAGGTCATCCTCGACGTGGTCTACAACCACACCGCGGAGGCGGGCGAGCTGGGCCCGACGCTGTCCCTGAAGGGCATCGACAACCGCGGCTACTACCGCCTCCAGGACGACGCCCGCCGCTACGCCGACTACACCGGCTGCGGCAACACCCTGCACGTGGTCCAGCCGCAGGTGCTGCGCCTGATCACGGACTCGCTGCGCTACTGGGTCACCGAGATGGGCGTGGACGGCTTCCGCTTCGACCTGGCGGCGGCCCTGGCCCGCTCCATGCACGACGTCGACATGCTCTCCCCGTTCCTGGCGGTGATCGCCCAGGACCCGGTGCTGCGCCGGGTGAAGCTGATCGCCGAGCCGTGGGACGTGGGGTCGGGCGGCTACCAGGTGGGGGCGTTCCCCCCGCTGTGGACGGAGTGGAACGACCGGTACCGCAACGCCGTGCGGGACTTCTGGCGGCACGCGCTGCCGGACGTCCGGGAGATGGGCTACCGCCTGTCGGGCTCCAGCGACCTGTACGCCTGGGGCGGGCGCAGGCCGTACGCGTCGGTCAACTTCATCACCGCGCACGACGGTTTCACCCTGCGCGACCTGGTGTCCTACGAGCGCAAGCACAACGAGGCCAACGGCGAGGGCAACCGGGACGGCACGGACGACAACCGGGCCTGGAACTGCGGCGCCGAGGGCGAGACGGACGACGAGGGCGTACGGGCGCTCAGGCGGCGCCAGCTGCGGAACCTGCTGACCACCCTGCTGCTGTCGACGGGCGTGCCGATGCTGGTCGCGGGCGACGAACTGGGGCGCACCCAGCGCGGCAACAACAACGCCTACTGCCAGGACAACGAGATCGGCTGGCTGGACTGGGAGCTGCTGGAGGACCCCGGCTGGCAGGCCCTGTTCGCGTTGACCTCCCGGCTGATCGCGCTGCGCCACCGGCATCCGGTGCTCAGGCGCCGGGCGTTCTTCTCGGGCCGGGCCCAGACCGCGGACGGGCTGCGCGACCTGGCGTGGTTCACCTCCCGGGGCACGGAGATGACCGAGCAGGACTGGTACGCGCCCGCAGCCACGCTGGGCATGTATCTGTCCGGCCGGGACATCCCGGGCCGTGACGAGCGCGGGGAGCAGATCCTCGACGACAGCTTCCTGGCCGTGCTGCACGCGGGCGAGGGTCCGGTCGACTTCGTGCTGCCGGGGCCGCCCTGGGCCGAGCGCTACGAGGTGGTCGTGGACACGAGCCTGGAGGAGCAGGGCGAGGCGCCCGCCGTGGAGCACCGGGCGGGTGCGGAGATCACGATGCCGGCGCGGGCGGTCCTGCTGCTGCGGGTGACGGGGTGATCCCGGCTAGCCGAGAATGCCCCGGTCGTAGGCGACCGCCACGGCCGCCACGGCCGTCGCGCTCGAACGGGCATCGGCCGATCGGCTGATGCGGCCGTGCGGCCCCCGGGGGATGGCGTCGTGCGGTCCCGGTGTGGCGCCGCGGGCCCGGCCGGCCGGCGCCGTCCGGTCTGTCGAACATGCAGGTCGTAGGACCAACGGCTGATGCGGGTCCGGCGGAAACTCGGTGGGCAGTGTCAGTGGCGATCCGTAGGCTCGCTGCTGATGGCCACGACACCCGCCTCCGCCCAGGACCGTTCCGCCGTGCGTTCGCTGCTGCGCCTGTGGCCGTACGTGCGGCCCGTGCGCGCGCGGCTGTTCAGCGCCGCGTTCGTGGCGATACTCGCCTCCTGCGTGGGCCTGGTGATCCCGCTCGTCCTGAAGTGGATGGTCGACGGCCCGATCGCCCGGCGGGACCCGGCGGGAGTGTGGCTCGGCGCGCTGTACCTGCTGCTGCTCGGCTTCACGGAGGCCCTGCTGTTCGGGCTGCGGCGGTGGCTGGTGGCCCGTCCGCTCACCCACGTCGAGGCGTCCATGCGGGCGGGTCTGTACCGGCACCTGCAGCGGCTGCCGGTGGCCTTCCACGACCGGTGGGCCTCGGGGCAGTTGCTCTCCCGGGCCACCACCGATCTGATGCTGCTCCGCCAGTTCCTCGCCTTTCCGCTGACGTTCCTGCTGGTCAACGGCGTGACGATCGTCGTCGGCGTGGTCATCATGCTGCTCCAGGACTGGACGCTCGGGCTGGTCGTGCTCGGGCCCGCCGTGCCCGTCGTGGTCACCTGCGTGATCTTCGAGAAGCGGTACGCGCAGGTGGCCCGGCGGGCCCAGGACCAGGTCGGCGACCTGACGACGGTCGTCGAGGAGAGTGTGCTCGGCATCCGCGTCGTCAAGGGCTTCGGCCGCCACCGCAGTCAGGCCCGGGCCTTCCGAGACCTGTCGCGCACGCTGCGCGGCACGGAGCTGCGCAAGGCGCGGCTGCTGGCGACGATCTGGGGCGTCATCGTGACGCTGCCGGAGGTCGCGATCGGGGCGGCGCTGGTGGTGGGGGTCGTCCAGGTGGCCGACGGCGCGCTGTCGGCCGGGACGCTGGTGGCGTTCCTGTCGACGGCGCTGGCGCTGCGGTGGCCGGTGGAGTCGATCGGGTTCCTGCTGGCGATGAGCCAGGAGGCGGCGACGGCGACGGAGCGGTTCTTCGAGGTGATGGACGAGGAGACCGAGCACACCGCCTCCGGACACGTCACCTCCGGTGCGCTGACCGGCGCGAAGGACCCGCGGGACACGGGGCTGCGCTTCCGCCACGTCCTGTTCCGCTACCCGGACGCCGAGCCCGGTTCCCCGCCCGTGCTGCAGGACGTCGACCTGCACATCCGCTCCGGTGAGTCCATGGCCCTGGTCGGTGCCACCGGCAGCGGCAAGTCCACTCTCACCGCGCTCGTCCCCCGTCTCCACGAGGTGACCTCGGGCCGCATCACCCTCGACGGCGTCGACATCACGGAGCTGTCCCGCGAAGCCCTGCGCGCCAAGGTCGCGATGGCCTTCGAGGAGCCCACCCTGTTCTCGGCGACGGTCGGCGACAACGTTCTCATGGGGGCGGACGGCAGCGCCGGGACGGCGGACCTGGAGCGCGCCTTGTCCGTCGCCCAGGCCGACTTCGCGCACGCCCTGCCCCAGGGCACCGACACCCAGGTGGGCGAGCAGGGCCTCAGCCTCTCCGGTGGGCAGCGCCAGCGTCTCGCCCTGGCCCGGGCGGTCGTCGGACAGCCGGAGTTCCTCGTCCTGGACGACCCGCTGTCGGCGCTGGACGTGCACACCGAGGCCGCCGTGGAGGCCGCTCTGCGGCAGGTCCTCGCGGACACCACCGCCCTGATCGTGGCGCACCGCCCGTCGACCGTGCTGCTCGCCGACCGGGTCGCCTTGCTGTCCGGCGGCCGGATCGCCGCGGTCGGCACCCACCACGAACTGCTGCGCACGAACGCCGAGTACGCGCATCTGATGTCAGGGGTAGAGGAGGGCGCACGATGACGACGGCCACCGGCGCACCGGCCGACGGCAAGCCCGGCGAGCGGCCCGACGACCCGGCCCCCGCCCCCGGCGACCCGTTCGACCGGGACGTCCTGCCCACCCCGCCGGGCGCCACCGGGGCCCTGCTGCGTTCCCTGCTCGCGCCCATGAGGGCCCGGGTGGCGGTCACGACGCTCCTGCTGCTGCTCCAGCAGGCGGTCGTGCAGGCGGGCCCGCTGCTCGTGGCGTACGCCATCGACCGCGGTGTGCCGGCGTTCCGGGCGCAGGACCACGGGCCGCTGATCGCGGTGGGCGTCGCGTATCTGGCGTGCGCGCTGGCCGCCGGCGGGCTGCAGTTCGCCTTCGTCGCCGCCGCGGCCCGGGTCAGCCAGGACGTGCTGCTGGAGCTGCGCGGCCGGATCTTCCGCCACGCGCAGGCGCTGAGCGTCGACTTCCACGAGCGCTACACCTCGGGCCGGCTCATCTCCCGCTCCACGACCGACGTGGAGTCGCTGCGCGAACTGCTGGACGAGGGCCTCCAGGAGCTCGTGACGGTGATCCTGTCCTTCGTCTACATCTCGGCGATGCTGCTCTGGCTCGACCTGGGTCTCGGGAGCGTGGCGGTGGCGTCCCTGGTGCCGCTGTACGCGCTCGTGCGGTGGTACCGGCGGCGGGCCGGGCGGGTGTACCGGGCGCGGTCGACCGCCATCGCGGCCGTGATCGTCAAGTTCGTCGAGACGATGAACGGCATCCGGCCGGTGCGTGCCTTCCGTCGCGAGGCGGCCAACGACGCGGACTTCGGCGAGCTCAACGGGCGGCACGAGCGGGTCAACGGCGACGCTCTGCTGGAGATGGCCCGCTACGTCACCGGTTCGCGGCTGGTCGCCAACACGGCGGTCGCGGCGATCGTCCTGTGGGGCGCCCAGCGGGTCGCGGACGGCACGCTGGCCCTCGGTGTGCTGGCGGCGGCCGTGCTGTACCTGCGGCGGCTCTACGACCCCATCGACCGGCTCGGAATGTTCCTGAACTCCTACCAGTCGGCGGCGGCCTCGCTGGAGAAGATCGCCGGTCTGCTCGCGCAGACGCCGTCGGTCCCCGAGCCGGCCGCTCCCCGGCAGCTTCCGCCGCTGGAGGGCGAGCACCCGGGCCGCGAAGTGGTCTTCGACGGCGTCCGCTTCGGCTACCGCACCGGCGGGGAGGTGCTGCCCGCGTTCGACCTCACGCTGCCGGCGGGGCAGACGGTGGCGGTCGTGGGCTCCACGGGCGCGGGGAAGTCGACGCTGGCCAAGCTGCTGGCCCGGTTCTACGACCCGTCCGGCGGCCGGGTGCTGCTGGACGGCGTCGATCTGCGCGATCTCGCCGTGCCGGAACTGCGGCGCGGGGTGGTCATGGTGACGCAGGAGACGTTCCTGTTCTCCGGCACGGTCGCCGACAACATCGCGATCGGCCGGCCCGACGCCACCCGCGAGGAGATGGAGCAGGCGGCGAAGGAGATCGGCGCGCACGACTTCATCAGCGCCCTGCCCGACGGCTACGACACCGACGTGCGCAAGCGGGGCGGCCGGATCTCCGCCGGGCAGCGGCAACTGGTGGCGTTCGCCCGGGCGTTGCTGGCCGACCCGGCGGTGCTCATCCTCGACGAGGCGACCAGCTCGCTGGACGTGCCCGGGGAGCGTGCGGTGCAGCGGGCCATGGCGACGGTACTGAAGGGGCGTACGGCCGTGGTCATCGCGCACCGGCTGTCGACCGTGGAGATCGCGGACCGGGTCCTGGTGATGGAACGCGGCCGGATCGTGGAGGACGGCGAACCGGCCGAACTCATCGCGGGGACAGGCCGTTTCGCGGATCTGCACCGGGCGTGGCGGGACAGTCTCGCGTAGAGCCGCGATCGACGACCGCCCGGCACGACGAACGCGCCCTGGCGGCCGTCCTCGAAGGGCGCACCGTCATCGCCGTCGCGCATCGGCTGCACACCGCGCACGACACCGACCGGGTGGCGGTGACGGAGGACGGCCGGCCGACCGAACTGGGCACGCACGACGAGCTGGTGGCGGCCGGCGGAGCCTGTGCGGCGCTGTGGCACCCCTGGCACGGGGACCCGTCCGGACCAGGCCGAGCGCCCGCCCGGCGAAGCGTCCGCATACCGAACATGAACTTCCGGACAACGGACCGTTTCCGGCCATACTTTTGACGCGGTCCTGACAGAAAGCGCCCTCCCCTGCCACGCTTCCGACGACTGCTCCACAGGAACCCCACAGCAACACCTCCACCTCCCCAGGCCGGGCGACCCCCGGTCCCGCAGAAGGAGTCAGTGTTGAGAAGCAGTTCCTCACGAAGAGGCACCTCCCACAGACGCACTCCCCACACCACCGCGGCCGTGGCCCTCGCCGGCGTCGCCGCGCTGATCGCCGCGGCCGTCCAGAGCGGCACCGCCGTGGCGGCCCCCGAACAGGCACCGGCGGCCGCGAGCAAGGCGAACCCCGGCGCGGAGTCGGTCAAGCTCAGCCCCGCCCAGCGGGCCGCGCTGATCCGCAAGGCCGAGTCCCGCGCGGCGCAGACGGCCCGCGACCTGGGCCTGGGCGCCAAGGAGAAGCTGGTCGTCCGTGACGTCGTGAAGGACGCCGACGGCACGGTCCACACCCGCTACGAGCGCACCTACGACGGCCTGCGCGTCCTCGGCGGCGACCTCGTCGTCAAGGCCACCGGGTCCGGTGCGACCAAGGCGGTCGTCAAGGCCACCCGCGCCGCCATCAAGCCGGCCACCACCACCGCCGCCGTCTCCGCCGCCAAGGCGCAGAAGCAGGCGCTGGCCCTGGCGAAGGCGGACGACACCAGGAGCGCCGACGTCGACAAGGCGCCGCGCAAGGTGATCTGGGCGGCCGACGGCAAGCCCACCCTCGCCTACGAGACCGTCGTGGGAGGCCTCCAGAAGGACGGCACCCCGAACGAGCTGCACGTGATCACCGACGCCGCCACGGGTGCCGAGCTCTTCGAGTACCAGGGCATCGAGAACGGCACCGGCAACACGATGTACAGCGGCACGGTGACGCTCGGCACCACGCAGTCCGGGTCGACGTACAACCTCACGGACGGCGCGCGCGGCGGCCACAAGACCTACAACCTCAACCGCGGCACCTCCGGCACCGGCACCCTGTTCTCGGGCCCGGACGACGTGTGGGGCAACGGCAGCGCCTCCAACACGGAGACCGCGGGCGCGGACGCGCACTACGGTGCCGCGCTGACGTGGGACTACTACAAGAACGTGCACGGGCGTTCGGGCATCCGGGGCGACGGCGTCGGCGCCTACTCCCGCGTCCACTACGGCAACAACTACGTCAACGCGTTCTGGTCCGACAGCTGCTTCTGCATGACCTACGGCGACGGCTCGGGCAACACCCACCCGCTGACGTCGATCGACGTGGCCGGTCACGAGATGACCCACGGCGTCACGTCCAACACCGCGGGCCTCGTCTACAGCGGCGAGTCCGGCGGTCTGAACGAGGCCACCTCCGACATCTTCGGATCGACGGTCGAGTTCTACGCGAACAACAGCTCCGACGTCGGTGACTACCTCATCGGCGAGGAGATCGACATCAACGGCGACGGCAGCCCGCTGCGCTACATGGACAAGCCCAGCAAGGACGGCGCGTCCAAGGACAGCTGGTACTCGGGCATCGGCTCGGTCGACGTGCACTACTCGTCGGGCCCCGCCAACCACTTCTTCTACCTGCTCTCCGAGGGCAGTGGCACCAAGACCATCAACGGTGTCACCTACAACTCGCCCACCTCGGACGGCCTTCCGGTCACCGGCATCGGCCGGGACAAGGCGGAGAAGATCTGGTTCCGCGCGCTCACCACGAAGTTCACCTCGAACACCAACTACGCGGGCGCCCGCACCGGCACCCTCGCGGCCACGGGTGAGCTGTACGGCACGGACAGCGCCGAGTACAAGGCGGTCCAGGACGCGTGGGCGGGCGTCAACGTCGGCACCCGCTCCGGCGGCGGGGGCGGCGGCGGCACGTCCTTCGAGAACACCGCCGACGTGGCGATCCCGGACCGCGGCGCGGCGGTCAACTCGCCCGTCACCGTCTCCGGCCGGACGGGCAACGCGCCGTCCAACCTCCAGGTCACCGTGGACATCGTCCACACCTACATCGGTGACCTCAAGGTGGACCTGGTGGCCCCCGACGGCTCGGTGTACACGCTGAAGGGCTACGGCACCGGCGGAAGCGCGGACAACATCAACACCACGTACACGGTGAACGCCTCCTCCGAGGTGGCCAACGGCGTCTGGAACCTCCGGGTCCAGGACAACGCGGCCGTCGACACCGGCTACATCAACAGCTGGAAGCTGACCTTCCCGTAGGCCGGTAGCGCAACAGGCCCTCGCGGCCCTCGAGTCAGGGCGCCGCCCCGGTGGGTTCGAATCCCCCGGGGCGGCGTCCGTTTCACGTGTCCTCGCGTACATCTGGCCGACGAGTTCCGGCCAACATCACGTCTCACTCCTGACATGTACGCGTCTACGGTGCCACTCTTCCCCCACCCCGCACAGCACCACAGCACGTCCCCCACATCGAGGAGCTTGTGTGTCCACCTCTCGCTACGCGCGTCACCGGCGCGCCACGCTCGCCATCGCCACCGCTGTCGCCGCCGGCGCCCTGCTCACCACCGGCCTGACCACCGGCACCAGCGCCGCCGCCGACTCCACGAGCAAGCCGGCCCTCGCCGCGGCCCCCGTCCTGCTCTCCGCTCCCGCCCGCACCGCGCTCATCCAGGAGCAGCAGGCCGACGCCGCGAAGACCGCCGACGCGATAGGCCTCGGCGCTCAGGAGAAGCTGGTCGTCAGGGACGTCGTGAAGGACGCCGACGGCACGGTCCACACCCGCTACGAGCGCACCTACGCGGGCCTGCCGGTCCTCGGCGGCGACCTCGTGGTGCACCGATCGAAGTCCGGCGGCGCCCTGGGCGTCACCAGAGCCACCAAGGCGGCCGTGAAGGTCGCCTCGCTCAAGCCCGAGGTCACCGCCGCCAAGGCGGAGAAGCAGGCCGTGTCCCTCGCCAAGGCGGCCGGCTCGGAGAAGACCGAGGCCGACTCCGCCCCGCGCAAGGTGATCTGGGCCGCGAGCGGCAAGCCGGTCCTCGCCTACGAGACCGTCGTCGGCGGCCTCCAGGAGGACGGCACCCCGAACGAGCTGCACGTCATCACCGACGCCGCCACCGGGAAGAAGCTCTACGAGTACCAGGGCATCGAGACCGGCACCGGCAACACCACCTACAGCGGCCAGGTCACCCTCAGCACGACCCAGTCCGGGTCGGCCTACAACCTCACGGACGGCACCCGCGGCGGCCACAAGACCTACAACCTCAACCGCGGCACCTCCGGCACCGGCACCCTGTTCTCCGGCTCCGACGACGTGTGGGGCACCGGCAACCCGTCCAACGCCGAGACCGCCGCCGCCGACGCGCACTACGGCGCCCAGATCACCTGGGACTTCTACAAGAGCGCCTTCGGCCGCAACGGCATCCGCAACGACGGCAAGGGCGCCTACTCGCGGGTCCACTACGGCAACAGCTACGTCAACGCCTTCTGGTCCGACAGCTGCTTCTGCATGACCTACGGCGACGGCTCGGGCAACACCCACCCGCTGACCTCGCTGGACGTGGCCGCGCACGAGATGAGCCACGGCCTGACCGCGGCCACCGCCCGCCTGAACTACAGCGGCGAGTCCGGCGGCCTGAACGAGGCCACCAGCGACATCTTCGGCACGGGCGCCGAGTTCTTCGCGAACAACTCCTCCGACGTCGGTGACTACCTCATCGGCGAGGAGATCGACATCAACGGCGACGGCAGCCCGCTGCGCTACATGGACAAGCCCAGCAAGGACGGCGCGTCCAAGGACGCCTGGTCCTCCAGCCTCGGCGGGGTGGACGTCCACTACTCCTCCGGTCCCGCCAACCACTTCTTCTACCTGCTGTCCGAGGGCAGCGGCTCGAAGACGATCAACGGCGTGACCTACAACTCGCCCACGTCCAACGGCTCCACGGTCACCGGCATCGGCCGCACCAAGGCCCTGCAGATCTGGTACAAGGCGCTGACCACGTACATGACGTCGACGACCAAGTACGCGCAGGCCCGCACCGCGACCCTGAACGCGGCCTCGGCGCTGTACGGGGCGTCCAGCACCGAGTACAAGGCGGTCGCCGCCGCCTGGTCGGCCGTGAACGTCGGCTGACCGAACCACGACCACGGGCGGTACCCGGACCCCGAGCGGGTCCGGGTACCGCCCTAGTCTTGGGGACCGTGTCTCATACGGATCCGCAGGACTTCACCTACGCCGATGTCGGCGCCACCCGTGACCAGGGTTTCTGCCCGCCGGGTTTCCGTCCCATGAACGTACGCACCCGCCTCGGCGAGGGTGAGGAGGTCTTCCGCCGGGCCGCGGAGGCCGTCCTCACCTGGGAGATGCACCGCGCGATGGGCGTCGGCCTCGACGCGAGCGCGGACCGGGCCGCCCCCGGAGTCGACGTCACCGTCACGCTCGCCGGCATGATCAAGGCTCCCTGCCGCGTGGTCTGGACGGTCGAGGAGCCCCGCCGGGCGGGCTGGGCCTACGGCACGCTGCCCGGCCACCCGGAGACCGGCGAGGAGTCCTTCGTGGTCGACCGCACGGGAGACGGCACGGTGTGGCTGACGGTGAACGCGTTCAGCCGGCCGGCCAAGTGGTACGCCAAGGCGGGCGGCCCGGCGACGAGGGGTTTCCAGCACGCGTACGCCCGCCGGTGCGGCAGCGTCCTGCGGAACCTCGCGACGCAGGGTGGTGAGCCCGCCTAGGGGCGCGGGGAACTGCGCGCTCAGCCCCCACGCACCCGCGGACGGCGAACTCACCGCATGAGCAACCCCGCGGCCTCCACCATCTCCTCGGAAGGCCCGGCGACCAGCCCCAACTCCGCGCTCGAGGCCAACAGCCGATGCGCGGGCAGGATCCGCACCGTGTACCCATAAGGCCCGGTGCGATCCAGCGACAAGGGCCCCTCGTACACCCAGCGCCCGTCCTGGTCGGGAGACCCCACCGGCTTCAGGGGCACGACCGTCGCGTCCCCGATCCGGTCCTCCTCGTCCACCCGCCCGGAGACGACCTGCACCTCCACGTCGTCCGGCCCGAGCTCACCGAGCCCGACCCGGACCCGCAGCGCCAGCGTCGTCCCCAGCTCGGCCAGCGCCTCCGACGCCGACGTCTCGACGTGGTCGACGGTCACCCCCGGCCACGCCGCCCGCACCTTCCCCTTCCACGCGGCGAGGTCGCGTGCCGCGTCCGGGCCCGTGGCCCGGTGGGAGAGAGCGGCGGGAGCGTAGAGGCGCTCCACGTACTCGCGGACCATCCGCCCGGCCAGCACCTTCGGCCCGAGCAGACTCAGCGTGTGCCGGACCATCTCGATCCACCGGTCCGGCAACCCGCTCCGCCCGCGCTCGTAGAAGCGGGGCGTCACCCGCTGCTCCAGCAGGTCGTACAGCGCCGCGGCCTCTATGTCGTCCCGGTGGTCCGGGTCGGTCCCGGCGCCGTCGGCCGTGGGGATGGCCCAGCCGAAGTCGGGCTGGAACCACTCGTCCCACCAGCCGTCCAGGACGGACAGATTGAGACAGCCGTTCAGCGCGGCCTTCATGCCGGAGGTGCCGCAGGCCTCCAGCGGCCTCAGCGGGTTGTTCAGCCAGATGTCGCAGCCGGGGTACAGCTTCTGCGCCATGGCCATGCCGTAGTCGGGCAGGAACACGATGCGGTGGCGCACCCGCGGGTCGTCCGTGAACCGCACCAGCTCCTGCACCAGCCGCTTGCCGCCGTCGTCGGCGGGGTGCGCCTTGCCCGCGACGACGATCTGGACCGGCCGCTCGGAGTGCAGCAGCAGATCCATCAGCCGGTCCCGGTCGCGCAGCATCAGCGTCAGCCGCTTGTACGACGGGACGCGCCGGGCGAAGCCGATGGTCAGGACGTCCGGGTCGAGCACCCCGTCGATCCAGCCCAGTTCGGCGGTGCCGGCGCCGCGCTGCCGCCAGGACGCCCGCAGCCGCTCGCGGACCTCCTCGACGAGCTGCTCGCGCAGCACCCGCCGCAGGTCCCAGATGTCCTGGTCGGGAATGTCGGCCACGGAGTCCCAGCGCTCGGAGCCGCCGAGCGTCATCGCCTCCTCGGCACGCCGGTCGCCGATCTGCCGGGCGCCGAGCCGGAACACCTCGGGGGCGACCCAGGTGGGTGCGTGCACCCCGTTGGTGACGGAGGTGATCGGCACCTCGTCGGCGTCGAATCCGGGCCACAGGCCGGAGAACATCTCGCGGCTGACGTTGCCGTGCAGCAGGGAGACGCCGTTGGCGCGCTGGGCCAGGCGCAGGCCCATCACGGCCATGTTGAACAGGTTGGGCTCCCCGCCGGGGTAGCTCTCCATGCCGAGCCGCAGGACGCGGTCGACGTCGATGCGGGGCAGCTCGGCGTCGGGGCCGAAGTGCCGGGCGACCAGCTCCCGGTCGAAGCGGTCGATGCCGGCCGGGACGGGTGTGTGGGTGGTGAAGACGGTCCCGGCCCGGACCGACTCCAGCGCGGCGTCGAAGTCCAGTCCCCGGGCGCAGAGTTCGGCGATGCGCTCCAGGCCGAGGAACCCGGCGTGCCCCTCGTTGGTGTGGAAGACCTCCGGCTCGGGGTGGCCGGTCAGCCGGCAGTACGTCCGTACCGCCCGGACCCCTCCTATGCCGAGGAGCATCTCCTGCAGCAGCCGGTGCTCGCTGCCGCCGCCGTAGAGCCGGTCGGTCACGCCGCGCTCGCCGAGGTCGTTCTCCTCGACGTCGGAGTCCAGCATCAGCAGCGGGACGCGGCCGACCTGCGCCAGCCAGATCCGGGCGTGCAGCTGCCTGCCGCCGGGCAGGGCGAGGGCGACCTGGGCGGGGCTGCCGTCGGGCTCCTCGAGCTGGGCGACGGGGAGTTCGTTCGGGTCGAGGACGGGGTAGTGCTCCTGCTGCCAGCCGTCGCGGGAGAGGGTCTGGCGGAAGTAGCCGTGCCGGTAGAGCAGGCCGACGCCGATCAGCGGGACGCCGAGGTCGCTGGCCGCCTTGAGGTGGTCGCCGGCCAGGATGCCGAGGCCGCCGGAGTACTGGGGCAGGGCGGCCGTGATGCCGAACTCGGGTGAGAAGTAGGCGATCGCGGCGGGCAGTTCGTCGGACTGGGCCTGGTACCAGCGCTCGCCGGTCGTGTAGTCGCGCAGGTCGTCCGCGGCCGCGGCGAGGCGGCGCAGGAACGAGCCGTCCCCGGCGAGCTCCGCCAGCCGTGCGGGCGGCACGCTGCCGAGCAGCCGGACGGGGTCGCCGCCCGAGGCGGCCCACCGCTCGGGGTCCACGGACTTGAACAGGTCCCGGGTCTCCGCGTGCCACGACCAGCGCAGGTTGCGGGCCAGGTCGCTGAGCGGCCGGAGGGGGTCGGGGAGAACGGGTCGGACGGTGAATCGACGGATCGCCTTCACGGGTTCCACCTCGGCGCGTTCGCTTGGATTTCGCAGGGCTTCGACGACGTCTCCTACTGACAGTACCGGCGTCGGCGCCCACGCCGCTGAGGCTCCGCCACCGGACGCCCGATCGGCTTGAACGGCACCATCCGCGGATATGGCCGAATCCGCCCCCATAGGCGTCCTTGTGGTGCTTCACCCGCCACGAGAGGCTGCCTGTGGCGTACCGGCCCCGCGCCCGCCGCACGCGGCGCCCGCGCGGCGGCCGTACGCCGAGTCGAGGAGGGGAACTCGGACCATGGCTCGGACGCGCGAGCGGCGTCTGCGCCGGACGGGGGGCCTGGCGGCGGCGGTCTGCGCCGCGGCGTTTTCGGCCACCACCCTGCCCGCGCACGCCGTACCGGAGGGGCGGATACCCGGCGCCGGATCACCCGGCTCCGTGCACGGCAGTTACCTGGTGACACTGAAGGAGGGCACGCGGGCCCGGTCGGCGGCCGGAAAGGGCCTCGCCGAAAAGTACGGGGTGAGAATCAGCCACACCTACGGCACGGTCCTGAACGGCTACGCGGTCCGGGCGGACGGGAGACAGGCCGGGCGGCTGGCCGCCGATCCGCGGGTCGCCTCGGTCGTCCAGGACACCCGCGTGCGGCTCGAAGGCACCCAGAAGAACCCTCCGTCCTGGGGGCTGGACCGTCTCGACCAGCCGAGGCCGCCGCTGGACCGCAGCTACACCTGGCCCCGGTCGGCCGGGGCGGGGGTGACGGTGTACGTGATCGACACCGGTGTCCGGACGAGCCACCGGGACTTCGCGGGCCGGGCGGGCCACGGCTGGGACTTCGTCGGGAACGACCCGGTCGCCTCGGACGCCAACGGCCACGGCACCCATGTCGCCGGCACGGTCGCCGGGACGGTCCACGGCGTCGCCAAGAAGGCCCGGATCGTCTCCGTACGCGTCCTCGACGCCGCCGGCGCGGGTACCACGGCCCGGGTGATCGCCGGGATCGACTGGGTGACCCGGCACGCGCGCAGGCCCGCGGTCGCCAACCTCAGCCTGGGCGGTCCGCGCAACGAGCGGCTGGACGCCGCCGTCCGCGCCTCGATCGCCTCCGGGGTCACCTACACGGTCGCCGCGGGCAACGACGGCAGGCCGGCCGCCCTGTACTCGCCGGGGAGCGTCGAGCAGGCCGTCACCGTGGGGGCGACCGACCGGGAGGATGCAAAACCGGCCTTCTCCAACGACGGTCCGGCGCTCGATCTGTTCGCCCCGGGCGTCGGCATCACCTCCGCGTCCGCGGCGAGCGACACCGCGCGGGCGACCTGGTCGGGTACCTCGATGGCGTCTCCGCATGCCGCCGGTGTCGCCGCGCTCTTCTTGGCCGATCACCCGAAAGCGACTCCGGCGCAGGTCGGGCGGGCTTTGACGGCCGCAGCGTCGGCCGGGAAGGTCTCCGGCCGGGGCGTCGGTTCGCCGGACAAATTACTGCGGGTGCCGCGCGAGTAGGGCGATGCGGCAGCCACACCGGGGGCCGGCCTCGTCCGTCGCGGACGAGGCCGGTCTTGTGTGTCGACATACGCGTGAGTAGTTAACAACGTGCCGGATTGCCCACCCGAATAGGGTGGGAAGGCTCCTGCGGGTACCCCTCTCAGGAGCACCATGCAGGACCCACCTCCCCACATACATCCGCCTACCCACGTTGACGCGGACAGGAGCGGTCATGCCCGCCAAGCACCATTCGCCAGCACCCCCCAACCGCCGCACCACCGGGGCGCGCGCACCCGGCGGCGAAGCACGCCCCGCGCGCTCGGCCGAGGCGGGCCCACCGGCCTCGCCACCACCTCGCGGCAGCGACACGACCGCCGTCGGACGCATACCGGTCCTGGACGTCCGCCCGGTGGTACTGCGGGGACGCCGGCCGGCGAAGGCCGTCACCGGTGAGACCTTCGAGATCTCGGCGACCGTGTTCCGGGAGGGGCACGACGCGGTCGCCGCCAACGTCGTCCTGAAGGACCCCGAAGGCCGCCCCGGCCCGTGGACCCCGATGCGCGAGCTGGCTCCCGGGACGGACCGGTGGGGTGCCACGGTCACCGCCGGGGAGCCGGGGCTGTGGACGTTCACCGTCGAGGGTTGGGGGGACCCGGTCAGCACCTGGCGGCATCACGCCGAGATCAAGATCCCGGCGGGCATGGACACGGACGTCGTCCTGGAGGAGGGCGCGCGTCTGTACGAGCGGGCGGCCGCCGGTGTGCCCGAGGAGGAGGGGTTGCGCGACGTGATCCGCTCCGCCGTCGACGCCCTGCGGGACGAGGAGCGTCCCGCGGCGTCGCGGCTGGCGGGGGCGCTGACGCCGGAGGTGGACGCGGTGCTGGCCCGCCATCCGCTGCGGGAGCTGGTCACCAGCAGTGAGCCGCTGCCGCTGCTGGTGGAGCGCGAGCGGGCCCTGTACGGCTCCTGGTACGAGTTCTTCCCGCGCTCGGAGGGCACGCGTGAGCAGCCCCACGGCACG
>NZ_JBHWFG010000053.1:0-37194 GCF_042733745.1 Streptomyces sp. NPDC059696 | reverse complement strand
CGGCACGGCCGTCGGCTCGGTCTCCGGGGGATGCGTGGAGGGAGCGGTGTACGACCTGTGCCTCCAGGCCCTCCAGGACGGCGAGACGGTTCTCGAACGGTTCGGCTACAGCGACGAGGACGCGTTCGCGGTGGGGCTGACCTGCGGCGGGACGATCGACGTCATGGTCACCCCGTTCACGGGCGCCAGGGCGGCCGAGGCGGCCGCCCTGGCAGCCGCCGCCCGGCGGGAACCCGTGGCCCTGGCCCGGGTGGTCCGCGGCCCGTCCGGCCTCCTCGGCCGGGCCCTGCTGGTCCGCCCCGACGGCTCCTGCGAAGGCGGCCTCGGCGGCGCCCCCGGCCTGGACCGCACCGCTCTCGACCGGGCCGGTGCCCTGCTCGCCGGCGGACGCACCGGCACCGTGGACCTCACCGAGGACGGGTCACACTGCCCCGGTGGTCTCACGCTGCTCGTCGAGTCGGCCGCCCCGCCGCCGCGCATGATCGTCTTCGGTGCCATCGACTTCGCGGCGGCGCTGGTGCGGGCGGGGAAGTTCCTCGGCTATCACGTGACCGTGTGCGACGCCCGCCCCGTCTTCGCGACCCGGGACCGCTTCCCGGAGGCCGACGAGATCGTCGTCGACTGGCCCGACCGCTACCTGCGGCGCACGGCGACCGACGGGCGCACGGTGCTGTGCGTGCTCACCCATGACGCGAAGTTCGACATCCCGCTGCTCACGGAGGCGCTGCGGCTGCCTGCGGCCTACATCGGCGCGATGGGCTCCCGCCGCACCCACGCGGACCGCGAGCGGCGGCTGCGGGAGGCGGGGCTGGGCGAGCGGGAGCTGAACCGGCTCAGGTCTCCGATCGGCCTCGACCTGGGGGCCCGTACGCCCGAGGAGACCGCCGTGTCGATCGCCGCGGAGATCGTCGCGGCACGGCACGGCGGCACGGGAGCCCCCCTCACCGGTTCGGCCGCCCCGATCCACCGGCGCGACCGCGCGCCGCAGCCGGCCTGAGATCACCCGGTCGGGCCCGCCGATCCCGCGGACCCGGCCCGCCCGACGCGGCGACAGCAGGGCCTGGCTGCCGCGGACGCGCGAGGGGCCCGGGGCCGTGGTCCGGCCCCGGGCCCCTGTGCGGGCGTGAGGTGTGCGTCAGGCCGCGGCGGGCTCCGAGGCGTGACCGTGCAGACGGGCGATGACCTCGGTCAGCTGCTCGGCGACCTCGGCGTCGTCGGCCGGGTGCGTCTCGGCGAAACGGGTCATCGAGCCGGGGATCGACAGCTTGACGTCCTCCAGGACCTTGCCGCCGGCGACACCGACCGACTTGCGGGTCTCGTCGTGCGCCCAGACACCGCCGTACTGGCCGAACGCCGTGCCGACCACGGCGACGGGCTTGCCGTTGAGGGCGCCGGCGCCGTACGGGCGGGACAGCCAGTCGATGGCGTTCTTCAGGACGGCCGGGATGGTGCCGTTGTACTCGGGGGTGAACAGGATCAGGCCGTCGGCGGCGTTCGCGGCCTCGCGCAGCCGCGCGGCGGCGGCCGGGACGCTGCCCTCGACGTCGATGTCCTCGTTGTAGAAGGGGATCTCGGCCAGGCCCTCGAAGAGGTTGACCTCGGCACCTTCGGGGGCGAGCTTCACGGCCGCCTCGGCCAGCTGGCGGTTGTGCGAACCGGCACGGAGGCTGCCGACGAGGGCGAGGATACGAACGGACATGCTGACTCCCACATCTGAGGCAATGCTCTGAATATCGCTGCTGACTATCCGGACCGGGGTCCGTTGAATGTTCTAGCACCCTAAACGGACCGCGGTCCAGTTTTGTTCCCGATGCTTTACGCTGGCTTCATGTCCGCCGTCCCGCCCCCCGTTCCGATGCCCGAGGAGCCCGTCGACCACCCTGAGCTGCTCCAGCTCGGCCCCGCTCTGGGGGCCGACGAGCCCTGCCTGCGTGCCGACGCCGCGCGCAACCGTGCCCGGCTGCTGGAGGCCGCCGGACGCCTGGTGGCGGAGCGCGGCGCGGAGGCCGTCACGATGGAGGCCGTGGCCGCCGAGGCCTGTGTCGGCAAGGGCACCGTCTTCCGCAGGTTCGGCGACCGCACCGGCCTGCTGACGGCCCTGCTCGACCACTCCGAGAAGAAGTTCCAGGCCGCCTTCCTCACCGGTCCGCCGCCGCTCGGACCCGGAGCGCCGCCCGTGGAACGACTGCGGGCGTTCGGCTGCGCGATGCTGGCCCGCTCCGCCGACGACCTGGAGCTCCAGCTGGCGGCCGAGCCCGCTGCCGGCCGCCGCTTCGTCACTCCCGCCCGCCGCGTCCTGCGGCACCACATCGAGGTGTTGCTGCGTCAGGCCGTCCCCGAGGCGGACTGCGATCTCCTCTCCCACGCGCTGATGGGCCAGCTCGACCCCGCCCTGATCCACCATCTGACCCGGCAGTGCGGGATCCCCCTGGCCCGGCTGGAGGCCGCGTGGATCGACCTCGTCGACCGGGTGGCGGGCGCGGGCACCACCTGCCCCTGAGCGCCACCGTACCCCGTGAGCGCTCACGGGATGCTCACAACTCCCCCGCCGTGAGGGGGTCTTGGGGCTTCTGCCAAGATGCCGTACGTCATGGTGCAGATACCGAAAACGCCCGCGCCCCCGTCCCCCGCACCGTCGCGCTCCGTGCCCACGAGCGCCGATGTGGCCCGCCTGGCCGGCGTCTCGCGCGCGACCGTCTCCTACGTCCTCAACAACACCAGCGCCGTACGGATCAGCGAACCCACCCGACGCCGCGTGCGCGAGGCCGCGAGGGAACTCGGCTACGTCCCCCACGCGGCGGCCCGCAGCCTGCGCGCCGGGCACAGCCGCATGGTGCTCATCCCCGCGCCGACCTTCCCCGTCGGCCCCCTCTACAGCCGGTTCCTCACCGACCTCCAGGCCTCGCTCGCCGCCCTGGACTACACGGTCGTGCAGCACGGCACCGGCGGCCCGCACGGTGACGAAGCCGCCCGCGCCTGGGCCGAGTTGCGGCCGGTGGCCGTGCTCGTACCCGGCTCCGGGCTCGGCCCGCGCGGCGTGGCGGTGCTCAAGCGCTCCGGCGCACGGGCCGTGGTCACGCTCGGACCGGAGACCATCGAGGGCGCGCACGCGCTGCTCATGGACCACGACGTCGTCGGCCACAGCGCGGGCGCCCACCTCTACGACCGCGGCCGGCGCCGGATCGGCGTCGTCGTCCCGCAGGAGCCCGGCCTGGAGGCGTTCTCCGCACCGCGCCTCGACGGCGTGCGCCAGTCGGTGCGCGGCACGGACGCCACGGTGACCGAACTGCCCCTCGCCTACGACGAACAGGAGGCGGCGCGGCTCGCCGCCCGCTGGCGCACCCTGGGCCTGGACGCGGTCTTCACCTACAACGACGAGTACGCGATGCTGCTGATGCGGGCCCTGCTGGACGAGGGCATCCGCATCCCCGAGGAGACGGCCGTGATCGGCGCCGACGACCTGATGCTGGGTCGGCTGCTGCGGCCCCGGCTCAGCACGGTCCGGCTGCGGCTGCCCTCCGGTCGGGAACTGGCCGAGCTGGTCGACCGCGCGGTGCGCAGGCCCGCCGTCGAGCCGGAGGCGCACAAGGTGCTGGGGGCGACGGTGCTGCACCGCGAGTCCAGCTGACCGTCACAGATGCGTGACGCCGCGGACGACGGTAGACACGGTGACGCGGGGCGGACGGCCCGGTCCGCGGATGCGGCACGGCTAGGATGTTGCATGCTCAACAAAACGGGGACGTGTCCCCGTGCGGGCGGCGGCCCACACCGCCGCGCCCGCACGGCGCGTTCCGCCATGTGACCGCCGAACCGGCCGCGCACGTACGGGAGTTACGCATCGCCCGTCAGCCGGTGACCGATCGATCGGAGAGCCGTCATGCCGTTGCTCGACACGAGGACCTGGCAGCCCCGCACCCTCACGGGGCCCGGGTACACCGTCACCGAGCCAGCCACCGGCCAAGCCCTCGGCCCCCTCACCCTCGCCGGCCCCCAGGACGTCGAGGCCGCCGCCGGACGGGCCGCCGCCGCCCAAACCGCATGGGCCCGCACCCCGCACTTCGCTCGCGCCGCCGTCCTCCGCAAGGCCGGCGACCTGTTCACCGCACACGCCGACGAACTGCGCGCATGGCTCGTCCGTGAATCGGGGTCCGTCCCCGGCAAGGCCGACTTCGAACTGCACGTCGCCGCCCAGGAGTGCTACGAGGCCGCCGCCCTCGCCTCCCGCCCGGCCGGGCAGGTCCTGCCCAGCGAGGCGCCGCGCCTGTCGTACACGCGCCGCGTCCCGGCCGGTGTGGTCGGTGTGATCTCGCCGTTCAACGCGCCGCTGATCCTGTCCATCCGCTCCGTCGCACCGGCCCTGGCGCTGGGCAACGCGGTCCTGCTCAAGCCGGACCCGCGCACCGCCGTCTGCGGAGGGCTGGCCCTCGCCGCGGTCTTCGCCGCCGCGGGCCTGCCGGAGGACCTGCTGCACGTCCTGCCCGGCGGGCCGGACGCCGGGCAGGCCCTGGTCGCCGACCCGCGCGTGCCGGTCATCTCCTTCACCGGCTCCACCGCCGCCGGACGGGCCGTCGGCGAGGCCGCGGGCCGTCACCTCAAGCGGGCCCACCTGGAACTGGGCGGCAACTCGGCCATGATCGTGCTGGAGGACGCCGACCTCGACGCGGTGATCTCCACGGCGGCCTGGGGCTCGTTCTTCCACCAGGGCCAGATCTGCATGACCACCGGACGCCATCTGGTGCACGCGTCCCTCTACGACGAGTACGTCGAACGGCTGGCCGCCAAGGCCGACTCGCTCGCCGTCGGCGACCCGTACCGGGACCAGGTCCACCTCGGCCCCATCATCGACTCCGGTCAGCTCTCCAAGATCAGCGGCCTGGTCGACGCCAGCACGGCCGCGGGCGCCAAGCTCGCCGCCGGCGGCACCCACGACAGGCTCTTCTACCGGCCGACCGTCCTCGCCCACGTCGACGACCGCACCCCCGCCTACACGGAGGAGGTCTTCGGCCCGGTGGCGCCCGTCCGCTCCTTCACCACCGCCGACGAGGCGGCGGCCCTGGCCGCGCAGAGCCCCTACGGCCTCTCCCTGGGCATCGTCACCAGGGACCCGGCCCGCGGCCTCGACCTCGCCGAGCGCATCCCGACCGGCATCGTCCACATCAACGACCAGACCGTGAACGACGAGGCCGTGGCACCCTTCGGCGGGGTCGCCGCCTCCGGCACCGGCGCCCGTTTCGGAGGTGAGGCCAATCTGGAGGCCTTCACCGAATTGCGCTGGACGACGGTACGCGGAGACGTCGCTCCCTACCCGTTCTAGGAGCTCCGCCCCCCTTGCCCCAGGGCCCGGCCGTCCGGGCCCCGGGCCGGGTCACTCGGCCTGCTGCTGGGCCTCCTGCTGGGCCTCCTGCTGGGCCTGCTGCTCGGCGACCGCCTTGCGGACCTCGTCCATGTCGAGGTTGCGGGCCTGTCCGATGACGTCCGTCAGGGCGGCCTCGGGCAGGGCACCGGGCTGGGCGAACACCGCGACCTGGTCACGGACGATCATCAGCGTGGGGATCGACTGGATACCGAAGGCCGCGGCCAGCTCGGGCTGCGCCTCGGTGTCCACCTTGCCGAACACCAGGTCCGGGTTCTCCCCGGCCGCCTTCTCGTACACCGGGGCGAACTGCTTGCACGGCCCGCACCAGTCCGCCCAGAAGTCGATCAGGACGAACTCGTTGTCCGTGACCATCTGGTCGAAGTTCTCCTTGGTGAGCTCCACGGTGCTGCTCATGGCGTACATCCCTCTTCCTGGTGTGGGGGTCAAGCCGTCGGCACAACACGGCCGACCGGACACGTATTCCGCGCCCCTACCCATGTGGCCAGGGCGCACACCACCCACCAGACTGACCCCATGACGGAAACGGAAACCAACACGTACGACGTCGTGGTGCTCGGGGCCGGGCCCGTGGGGGAGAACGTCGCCGACCGCACCCGCGCGGCCGGACTGACCACCGCGGTCGTGGAGAGCGAACTGGTCGGCGGCGAGTGCTCCTACTGGGCGTGCATGCCCAGCAAGGCCCTGCTGCGGCCGGTGATCGCCCGCGCGGACGCCCGCCGCGTGCCTGGCCTGCGCCAGTCCGTGCAGGGCCCCCTCGACGCCGCCGCGGTCCTCGCCCACCGGGACTACTACACCTCGGGCTGGAAGGACGACGGCCAGGTCCGGTGGCTCGACTCCATCGGCGCCGATCTGCACCGGGGCCACGGGCGCCTCAGCGGACCCCGCGAGGTGACGGTCACCGGCCCCGGCGGTGAGCGCGTCCTGACCGCCCGGCACGCCGTCGCCGTCTGCACCGGAAGCCGCGCCGCCCTGCCCGGCCTGCCCGGGCTGGACACCGTCAAGCCGTGGACCAGCCGGGAGGCCACCAGCTCGACATCGGTGCCCGGCCGGCTGATCGTCGTCGGCGGCGGAGTGGTCGCCACCGAGATGGCCACCGTCTGGCAGGCCCTGGGCTCGCGGGTCACCCTGCTGGTCCGCGGCAAGGGCCTGCTCCCGCGGATGGAGCCCTTCGCCGGAGAACTGATCGCCGAGGCGCTCACGGAGGCCGGAGCGGACGTCCGCACCGGCGTCTCGGTGGAGTCCGTCACCCGGGAGAACGGCACCGTCGTCGCCGTGACCGACACGGGCGACCGCGTCGAGGCCGACGAGATCCTCTTCGCCACCGGCCGCGCCCCGCGCACCGACGACATCGGCCTGGAGACGATCGGCCTCGACCCCGGCTCCTGGCTGCCGGTCGACGACAGCCTCCGCGTGACAGGGCACGACTGGCTGTACGCGGTCGGCGACGTCAACCACCGGGCCCTCCTCACCCACCAGGGCAAGTACCAGGCCCGCGTCGCGGGTGCCGCCATCGCTGCGCGGGCCGCCGGCGAGACCCTCCTCGCCGAGCCCTGGGGCGCCCACGCCGCGACCGCGGACCACACCGCCGTCCCCCAGGTCGTCTTCACCGACCCGGAAGCCGCGGCCGTGGGCCTGTCCCTGGCCGAGGCGGAACAGGCGGGTCACCGGGTGAAGGCCGTCGACGTGGACCTGTCCACCGTCTCCGGCGCGGGCCTGTACGCCGACGGCTACCAGGGCCGCGCCCGCATGATCGTCGACCTCGAGGACGAGATCCTGCGCGGCGTCACCCTCGTCGGCCCCGGCGTCGGCGAGCTCATCCACTCCGCGACGGTCGCCGTCGCCGGCCACGTCCCGATCAGCCGCCTGTGGCACGCCGTCCCGTCCTACCCGACGATCAGCGAGGTGTGGCTGCGGCTGCTGGAGGCGTACCGGGACGCGTGAGGCTCCCCCTCAGCCCACCCCGAGGCGGTCCCGCCACCCGCGGGACAGCCTCGGCCGCAGGAAGACGACGCCCTGCTGGGTACCGACGGCGAGGTCGAGGTGGGGGCTGCCGGGCAGGGCGGCGAGCGAGGTGACCCGCGCCGGCAGGGGCATCGACCAGACCTCCTCGCCGCTGGGCAGGTGGCAAAGGATCACGCCGTGCGTGTCGTTCAGGGCCACCAAGGTCTCTCCGCTGGGAGCAGGACCCGTCCACAGAATCCGGGACGCCTCCACCGGCAGCCGACGCGGACTGCCCGGGGCGCTGGGGTCCCAGACCACGACGGGCACGACGGACGAGGCACCGTAGACCTCGGGAGCGAGGCACAGCAGGAGAGGAGATCCCGCACCCGTCTCGACCCAGCAGGGCGTGGACGCCTGCCCACCGAGCGCGCCGCTGACGAAGGGGTGGCTCCGATCGGGAAACCGGGGAGGCGGGCAGACCGTGTATGAGCCTCCCAGGGCCAGGTCGATCACTGAGACCGCACCATCGAACCCGCGCTGCGCCACCCAGCGCGTTCCCGCCCTGTCATGATGAGGCACCAGAATCCGCACGTCATCGAGCAGTTCGGAGCCGGTGCCGATGTCCCTGTACGGGGTGCCGGTGGACAGGTTCCACAGACAACTGCCCGTGGCGGCACCGGCAGGCACCGGTGCCACATCAACGAGCCGCTGGGTCGCCGGATCCCACGTGCGGGGCGAGCGGCCGCCCACACTGCTCTCCAGCCCCCGGGTCCTGCGGATACCGGCCATCAGCACCGCTTCACCGGCGAGCGTGGTGAACGCGGTGGAGCAGACCATGTCGTCACCGGGGTCCAGGGACCAGGGCATCCCCGCCCACTGCGGTGCGTCCTCGGGCGTGTCCAGCAGGACGGCGCGACCGAGGAGCGCGTCGAACCCGACGAGACGGGTGTACGGCTGTGAGTGGGTCGGCGGCAGGAGATGGGCGCGTACTCGCTCTCGATCGCCGTGTAGCCAGGTGAGCGACGTGTGGGCGGGGGAGGCGTCTGGCCGCAGCCGGTGCCAAACGCAGTGGCATGCCGGGACGGAGGACGACCACCCAGGCAGGCTGGAGAAGCGAGGGGGTGCGATGTGGCCCGTGTACTGCCACGACAGAAGGTTGAGAGTGCCGTCGGGGTCCTCGGCCCGGTCCTCTGGTGCGGGCGGGCAGCCCAGGGTCACGTCCGGGAGAAGGGAGCTACGGGGACCGGCTGCCGCGGAGTCGGGCAGGCGTGGTGCCACCCGATGAACCCGGCTGTGGTCGGTCACCGCCATGACCGCGGCGGGATCGCGTGTCCACGGGATCAGCGTCTCGGTCTCCTCCGACGCGTCGAACCGCCGGACGGCCACGGCACACCCGCCACCTTCGCCCGGCTCGTGGAAGGCGTCCAACTGCCAGAGCCTGGCGGTCCCGTCGTTGCCTATGGTGAGCACTTCGGGGTCACCGCCACCGAGCGCGTCGAGTAGCCGCACCGCGCAGACCGCGCCCTCATGCCCGAGCAGACGTACGCCGAGGGCGTCGCCGGTGTGGCAGTCGACCAAGGTCGGATCCATGTAAAAGCCGACCGCGACAGCGAGGACGCGGTCACCGCGGACCAAGGGAGCCACGAGACTCGCCTGCTCGATCCCCTTGTCCGCTACGGAGGTCCGCAACGGCGCTTCGTCCGGGCGCAGAACGAGGATCGTGTCGCCTTCCCGTGCCAGGAACACCGGAGCCGAAGCGCTGTCATGCGCGAAGTGCCCCCACTCGTGATCGAATCCGTCGTACGCCACCGAAACCGTCTCCCGAGAGGCCAGGTTCAGCAGAGTCAGCCTGTTCCGTGGCTCGCAGATCGCGGCAATGGTCCCCCGATCGCCACGGATGTGATCGGCCAGTTCGGGCCGCACGGCGCCTTCGAGGACGGTCACCACCTCGCTCTGTCCTTCCAGCGGGTGGAGGGAGACCCGGCCCCGCACACCGTCGCAGAGCAGCATGAGGCCACGCCCGTTCCGGTCGAGGCCCAGGCAGGCGGACGCCCCCGGCCCGTCGTTCCAGCGGTGGACCCGGCGCGTCACGCATGGTTCCTCGAGCAGCGGCTCCCGACTGAGCAGCGAGAGAACCGTCACGCGCTCGGAGTCGCCGCACACAAGGACCGGTGTGCCATCGGACAGCACTCCGGCGTCGAGAAGCATGGTGTAACCCGTGCCTGACACCTGCCCGGTGAGCGTCTGATCCCGCACGTCCCACAGGCGCAGCGTGCCCTCGGTGTCGAGTGTGACGGCCGTGGCAGGGAGCTCCGGGCCGCGGGGGAGCAGCACCAGGCCGGCGACGTCGGCCGGATGCGGCAGCACCGCGGACTGCGAGGGGTCGTCGATCAGCCAGACATGCGCGCGGGACGCGCGCGGGGGAGCGGCGAGCACGGCTCGGCCGACGCCGGGAAGGACGAGGTCCCTGATGAGCCAGTGCGGGTTCATCGACCGCACCGCGTATGCGTCGCCCTCGTGATGGCCGACGATCCGGTGTGGGGTGATCTCACGCCGTGCGACGCAGATCGACCGCACGGCCGAGATCCGCTCGGCTTGATCGGCGAGTCCGTTCTGCCCGTACGCCTTTGCCACGAACGCGAGCAGGGCCGCCCGGTCGCTCATGCCCGGTTTCGCGTCCAGCAGGAGGTAGGCGCAGCGTTCGACGGCCATGGCCAAGGTCGGCCGACGCCGCGCATGCCGGACCGCGGGCAGCAACGTGGCCGGTTCGGCTGCCACCACGAACGACGCGTCCTCGATCAAGTCGTCCAGCGCGCCCGCACCGGCGGCGTGGGTGGCGAGATGGATCCGGACGTACGGCAGGGCGCGGGACCAGTCGCGATCCGGGACAAAGGCGAGCAGCGTGTCGACGAAGCACTCCTGCACGTCCCTGAGATCCCGGTGCCTGAGCACCCGGGTCCTCATGTGGTCGGTCAACTCCTGGTGGTAGAGCCGGAAGTACCACGTTCCATCGATCCGGGCCTGGGCGAGGTAGGAGCCGTCCTCCTGCAGCAGCGCATCGATGTCGGCCTCGCCGAGTGCGACGCCGGAGAGCTGCGCGGCGACGCGTAGCCAGACCCTGCGGGGCAGGCCGTTGCCCTCGCCGAAGGCGATGGTGGTGAGCAACGCCATCGTGGCATCGTGCCGCTCCGGCGACAGCCGCCGGAAGTAGGCCTCGAAAGCGCCACCGACGTCGGAGGGCAGTTGGTCCGTCCAACCCGCCGACGTCACATCGACGGTGGGCCCGCGCAACAGCGCGCTGGCGGTCATACGGGCGACCAGGAAACAGCGACCGGCCCGGCGGGCGACCTGCTCCGCGACACGACGGGCCAGGTCGGGACTGCGCTCGTAGGGAGCGCCCCGGTCCGAGATGATCTTCGCCACGTAGGCGGCGGTGTCCGTGTCCTCGGCGTAGGCGTCATCGTCCAGGTCGATGACCGGAACTCGGTCCCCGAGGTAGGGCAGGAGCTCGCGGCGTGAACCCACCACGAGACGTACGCAGGGCACGTTGGAGAGGGGGCGCAGCAGCTCCCACGCGATCCTTCGGGCCTCCGCCTTGTCTCCTCCGGCGCCCGCCTCGTCGAGGGAGTCGACGACCACCCGTGAAGACTGCCGCCGATCGGCCAGTGCCGCGCACAGGGCCGCCGGAGTGGTGGCCCTGACATCGGCTGCCGCCGCGAGCCGTCCGACCAGCGCCTCCATTGTCTGGTGGTGCGCGTTGACCGAGGCGTCCGCGCACTTCTCCAGCACCAGACGGCCGAGCACGGCCGACTTTCCCGAACCGGGGTCGGCGGTCACGACCAGAATGCCCTCGCCACCCTCTCCCGAGAGATGCGCACGCGCCTCGGCCAGCGCACGCTCCCGCCCCGTGAAGTACGACCCGGGATCGTGCACATGCTCCACACCGCGCCCGCGCGGCTCGAAGTGGGACGACAGATCCGAGGCGTCCCCTCGCACGCCGGCGTCCGTGATCTCGGCGTACGGATCGAAGCAAGGGTTCACGAAGAACGGCGGCCGCTCCGAGTGGTCGACCGATGTGCATGCCGCCCGCTGCTGCGAACCGGCCGCGGCCAAGCGCTGGTTGACCCGGTCGGCCAGGGTGTCGGGCGCGAGGTAGCGCTGCGACGGCCCGTCCCCCCGCTCGCACGCCTTCGCCAACTCGGCCACGAACGCGCCGTCGTCCGCCAGGTCCCGATGGCGTGCGGACGCCAGCAGCCAGGTGCCGGCGCCGAAGGAGTCCGCTCGTCCCCGGCTCGCCACGATCGCGTCCGTGACCCCGCCGATGTCCGCGCCGGCGGCCGCCGCGTGGCAGGCGTCCACCACGAACAGCACGTTCCGGACGGGGGAGTCGGCCAGGATCTCCGCCAGGTTCCGCAGCGACAGCCATGAGCGCGGCCGGTGCTGCTCGCTGTCCGCGCAGGCCAGCCGGTACTGACCGGTGGAGGAGCGGTCCCCGTGTCCCGCGTAGTACAGGACCACGACGTCGTCGGCGGTCAGATCCGCGGTGCGGCACCACTCGGCCAGGGCGTCCTCGAACGCGTCCGGCCGAGGGTCGTACGACACACCGGTCAGGACCCGTTCATAGCCCATGGACGCGAAGAGGTCCGCCGCCCGGTCGGCGTCCTCGTGCGCCAGGGGCAGTTCGGGCCCTTCGCGGTAGTGCCGTGTGCCCGCCGCGACGACATAGCGCATCGAACCGCCCCCGGCCTCGCCCAACGCCCCTCCCCGGTGAGGGAACCAGGTTACGCGTGCGCGGCCACCACCCACTCCCGGTGGTCCTCGTCCCGGTGGTCCTCGTCCCGGAGGTCCTCCTCCGCCTCCGGCGGCAGCAGCACCCGGTCCGGCCGCAGCGCGTCCACGGCGCCCTCGTCGCGGCTACGGCAGGTCGAAGCCGAGTGCGCGTGCCGCCTCGTCGGGGGCCGGCTGGGCCCAGCGCTCCGCCATCGCCCGGTCGGACGACAGGGAACGCGGCTCGGCGCGGTCCAGGTACAGGACGCCGTCGAGGTGGTCCGTCTCGTGCTGCACGATCCGTGCCGGCCAGCCCGTGAACACCTCGTCCAGCGTCCGCCCGTGCTCGTCCTGCCCGGTCAACCGGACTTCGGCGGGCCGGGCCACCACCGCCTGCCAGCCCGGCACGCTCAGGCAGCCCTCGAAGAACGCGGCCCGCGCGTCCCCGACGGGCCGGTAGGCGGGATTGACCAGGACGCGGAACGGCTGCGGTACCCGCCCGCGCACCAGACGCACCTCGTCCGGCACCGGTGCGGGATCCTCGATCACCGCGATCCTGAGCTCCACTCCGACCTGCGGCGCCGCCAGGCCGACCCCGGGCGCCGCACGCATGGTGACCCGCAGCGCCTCGACGAACCGGTCCAGCAGGGCGGGCCCCAACTGGCCGTCGTACGGCACGGTGCCGTGCCGCAGCACCGGGTCGCCCGCCGCGACGATGGGCAACGGGAGTCCCCCGTCGAGGAGTTGCTCGACCCGCTCGGCCAGGGGTGCGCGATCGCCCGGAGTTCCCATCGCGCCAGGATGGCACGGCACCCCCCGCCGCTGCGTGACGCACGTCACACGTGTCTCCCGGGAACTGAACGCCCCGCGGGTCCGACTACTGCACCGCAACGGCCACCGTCGACACCGCGACGGCCCAGTAGACGTCCCCCGGAGAAGCCCGCCGATGACCACCGCTCCCTCGACCACCACGGACCAGGCCCCGCAACCACCCGCCCCGGCACCGTCGAGGAGCAGCTGGGCCCCCCTGCGCCCGCTGATCCTCCGCCTGCACTTCTACGCCGGGGTGCTGGTGGCGCCGTTCCTCCTCGTCGCCGCCGTCACCGGGCTGCTCTACGCCGCCGCCTTCCCGGCCGAGAAGCTCGTGTACGCCCATGAGATGACCGTCCCCGCGGGCGAGCGGAAGCTGCCGATCAGTGAGCAGGTCGCCGCCGCGCGCAAGGCCCACCCCGAGGGCACGGTGTCGGCCGTGCGTCCCTCGCCCGAGGCCGACGCGACGACCCGGGTGATGCTGTCCGGCGTCCCGGGCGTCGACGAGGGCCACACCCTCGCCGTGTTCGTGGACCCGTACACCGCGAAGGTACGCGGCTCCCTCGAACAGTACGGCTCAACCGGGGCCCTGCCGCTGCGCACCTGGATCGACGAGTTCCACCGTGACCTGCACCTCGGGGAGCCGGGCCGGCTGTACTCCGAACTTGCCGCCAGCTGGCTGTGGGTGATCTCGGCGGGCGGACTGGTGCTGTGGTTCTCCCGCCGCCGGGCCCTGCGCAAGGTACGGGGGGCGACGGGACGGCGCCGCACCCTCGGACTGCACGGCACGGTCGGCGTGTGGGCGGCGATCGGGTTCTTCTTCCTCTCGGCGACCGGCCTGACCTGGTCCGCCTACGCGGGCGCCACCATCGACGAGCTGCGGACCTCGCTCGGCCAGGCCACACCGTCGGTGTCGGCGGCCGCCGGCGGCGAGCACGCCGGCCACGGCTCCGCCGCCGGGCAGGCGGGAGACGCCGCGCACGGAGTGGGCCTGGACAAGGTCCTGTCGGCCGCACGGGCCGAGGGCCTGGGCGACCCGGTGGAGATCGTGCCGCCCGCCGACGCGAACTCGGCGTACGTCGTCAAGCAGGTGCAGCGCAGCTGGCCCACCAAGCAGGACGCCGTCGCGATCGACCCGGCCGACGGGCAGGTCACCGACGTGGTGCGCTTCGCCGACCACCCGGTGCTCGCGAAGCTCACCCGCTGGGGGATCGACCTGCACACCGGTGTCCTGTTCGGCCTGGCCAACCAGATCGCCTTGATGCTGCTCGCGCTGTCCCTCGTCCTGCTGATCGTCTGGGGCTACCGCATGTGGTGGCAGCGCGGCCGGGGCAGCGCCTTCGGTCGTCCCGTCCCGCGCGGCGCCTGGCAGCAGGTACCGCCGCACATCCTCGTACCGCTGCTGGCGGGCATCGCCGTGCTCGGCTACTTCCTGCCCCTGTTCGGCATCCCCCTGGCGGCCTTCCTCGCCGTCGACATCCTGCTGGGAGAGATCGCCCACCGGCGGGGGAAGCGGTCGTACGGCACGCCGGCCCGGTAGCGGTCCCGAGGGCGCACGGATGCCCGGCTCCGAACGGAGCCGGGCATCTCCATGGCGAGGCGCGGGTCAGCGCGGGTCGAAGTCACCGGCGAGCGCCGAGGCGATCCGCAGGTGCGACTCCGCCTCCTCGTGCCGGTTCTGCCGCTGGAGGGTACGGCCGAGCATCAGCCGGGCGTAGTGCTCCACCGGGTCCCGCTCGACGATCGCCCGCAACTCGTTCTCGGCGCGCCGCAGTTGCGCCGAGTGGTAGTAGGAACGCGCCAGGAGCAGCCGGGGCCCGGTCTGCTCGGGCACCTCCTCGACCAGCCCGACCAGGACGCGCGCGGCGGCGGCGTAGTCCTTGGCGTCGAAGAACAGCCGCGCACGCTCCCAGCGCTCGGCCGGGGTTCCGTGGGCGTAGTACGTCGTGTCCTGCGTCGTCGTGTCGTGGGTCGTGTTCACTCGGTGCCTCCTTCGAGGCCGTCAACCGAGCCCGCCGGCCGCCTATTCCGCTCGTCGGGGCGGCGACCGGAGCCGGCGGTGTACCGCACGCCCTACCTGGCCAGAGCGGTCAGCTCGGCACCGGCCCGCTCGGTGATCAGGCTCAGCACCCGGCCCGTGACGGCCAGGTCCTCCGCCGGGATCCCGTCGTAGACCCGGGCGGTGAGGGGAGCCGTCTCACGGGTGGTCGTGGCGTACAGCTCCCGCCCGGCGTCGGTGATCCGCAGATCAGACGCTCCGTCCGGGGCCAGCCACCGCGCGGCGATCAGCTCGTCGAGGACGCCGTGCACCTGCGACGCGTCGATCTTCAGCGCGCCGGTGACACCGTCGACGAGCTGCTCGCGCCCGACCGGGCCGTCGGCGACGGCGGCGAGGCGGAGGGTGACGGACTGCTGGAAGGTGATGCCGTGCCGGGCGAGCACCTTCTCGAGGAGGGCGCGGCCGGCGTAGTGGGCCAGGGCGATGACGCGGGGGTCGGCGAGGGGCGTGGTGGTCATGGCTGCTCCGTCTCGTTCCGGATGGAGGGGTCGAGGGGTGCGTCGAGCAGGGCGGTCAGCTCACGCTCGAACTCCCGGGTGCGCGCGCTGTCCAGGCCGCCGAGCGGGTCGAGGAGCTGCTGGAGGAGGGCGTGGACGACCTCGATCGCCCGCCGGGTGACCTCGGTGCCCCGCTCGGTGAGGGCGAGCTGCACCGCGCGCGGGTCGCGCGGGTCCCGGGTGCGGTCCAGGAGGCCGGCGGTCTCCAGGGCGCGGGCCAGCTTCGACACGTAGAGCGGTGCCAGCCCGGTGCGGTCGGCGAGCCGGCGCTGGCTGGGCCGTTCGCCGGAGCGCTGCATGCCGTGCAGCGAGGCGACGAGGGAGTACTGCGCGTGGGTGAGCCCCAGTGGGGCCACCGCGCGGTCCACCGCGACCCGCCATTTCATCGACAGCCGCCACACCAGGAACCCGGGCGTCGCGCCCTCGTAACCTTCGCTCATGCCAAATACCGTACATGGATATTATATTCATGGCTACTAAAATGGAGACCGGGCACCGCGGCTGCTGAGCGGCCCGAACGTGCCGCTGACGCGAACCGTCGCGCCGGACTAGGTTGGGCGCCATGAGCAATCTTGAGCGCGAGGCGGCCCCCTCCCTGTGCGGCGGCCGTGGCTTCGTGGTGGCGGAGCCGGTGCGGGAACTCCTCAGCCCCCGTCGGGTGAAACTGGGCGAGTCCAGCGAGGTCCGCCGACTGCTGCCCAACCTCGGCCGCCGCATGGTCGGAGCCTGGTGCTTCGTCGACCACTACGGGCCCGACGACATCGCCGACGAGCCCGGCATGCAGGTTCCGCCGCACCCCCACATGGGGCTGCAGACCGTCAGCTGGCTGCACGAGGGCGAGGTGCTGCACCGCGACTCCACCGGCAGCCTGCAGACGATCCGCCCGCGTGAACTGGGACTGATGACCTCCGGCCGGGCCATCAGCCACTCCGAGGAGAGTCCGCGCTCGCACGCCCGCTTCCTGCACGGCGCGCAGCTGTGGGTCGCGCTCCCCGACAGCCACCGCCACACCGACCCGCGCTTCGAACACCACGCCGATCTGCCGGTCGTCACGGCGCCCGGCCTCACGGCCACGCTGATCCTGGGCGATCTCGACGGGGCGACCTCACCGGGCACCGCGTACACCCCGATCGTCGGGGCCGACCTGGCCCTGACCCGAGGCACCGACGTACGTCTGCCCCTCGAACCGGACTTCGAGTACGCCGTCCTGTCCATGTCGGGCGAGGCCCATGTCGACGGCGTCCCGGTCCTGCCCGGCTCGATGCTCTACCTCGGCTGCGGCCGCGGTGAACTGCCCCTGCGGGCGGAGTCGGACGCGAGCCTGATGCTCCTGGGCGGCGAACCGTTCGAGGAGGAACTGATCATGTTCTGGAACTGGATCGGGCGGACGCAGGGGGAGATCGAGCAGGCGCGCCGGGACTGGATGGAAGGGTCGAGATTCGGAGAGGTGAAGGGCTATGACGGGGACCCCCTGCCGGCCCCTGCGCTGCCGCCGACGCCTCTGAAGCCGAGAGGGAGAACCCGTTGACCTGCGGAAAAGGCTGATCGTTCCGTCGACGGCTCGTGTTCCTCCTCCAGTGGTGTGGGGTGGCCATCGGCGACCGAGTGGTCAACGGAGGGATTCCGACCGGGCGGGCGACCGAGTCGCACCCCGGATCAGGGCCTGGCGCTCGGACGCAGCCGTGTCAGCCTCGGCGGCGCTCAGGGCACGCAGGAGCGCGCGGGCGACCGCGTCGTTCTGGCGGAACGCCGGCGCGTCGGTGCGGGGGCGGGCGAAGGCGGCGACGGCCCGGCTGTTGGTGGGGGCGCCGAGGGCGATACGGCGGGGGTGCGGGCTGTCGAGGGACGGGTCGATGACGTGGCCGTCCGTGGGCGAGACGGCGAGCAGGCCGGAGCGGTGGGTGTGGGTGGAGTCGGCGATGACCTCCTCGGCGAGTGCGCCTTCTCGATACAGGCCCCGCAGGAGTGGGTCCTCGGTGCGGTCCAGGGAGGGGCCCGGCAGATACGCCTCGACGAGGGCGGTGGCGTGGAGGGTGTGCCCCGGGACGGTGGGGCCGGTCGCGGTGAAGGTGCCGGTGCTCTCGTCGGTGTCGATCCGGATGCCGGCGCCCAGGAAGCGGACCACTCCGGCCCGGGACAGAGCCAGCAGCTGGCGCAGGCGGAAGCCGGGCGGGCCGGAGGCCAGGAAGCTGAAGAAGCCGTGCCACCAGCCGTCGAGTTGCTCGGCGACGGAACGCGCGGTCAGCCGTCCCGCCGCGACCAGGCGGGGCAGTTGCCCGTAGACCGACAGCAGCGCGAGGAATGCCCCGAGATCGGCGCTGAACGCCGGGTCCTCGCGGCGGGCGACGTCCCGGGCGATGTGGTCGCTCAGGTGGTCCTGGAAGGCCTCCGGCGTGGGGAACGTGAGGCCGTCCAGCGGGCGGTCCAGGACCTCGAAGTCCAGGCGGTCCACCGGGTCGGGTACGGCCGTGGCGACGAGGGCCGCCATCTCGGCGTCGTACCAGCCCAGGCGGTCGTAGACGGCGACGAAATCGGGCCAGGGGAGGGCCGTGCGCTCGGGGTGGGCGTGGAAGAGCTCGTGGTAGTGGCCGAAGCCGATCTCCTTGGCCATCAGCGGCCACACGTCGCGCCGCAGGTCCAGTGGGCGTCCCTCGGCGAGCAGCGCGTCGACCGCCTCGGGGCCGAAGTGGCGCGGCAGTGGAGGCCGGGGACCCTGGAGGCGGTAGCGCGTCTTGGAGTGGTACGGCACCCCGCGTCGCGACCCGACGTGCAGGACGGGCTCGCGGCCGGACGGGACGTAGGTGAGGGTGCCGTCGGCCTCGGTGCGGTAAGTGCCGCCGCGTCCCTCGGTGAGCAGCGCCATCAGGTCGATGAAGGCCAGTCCGAAGCCGCGCACGATGACGTGTTCGCCGGGTCGCAGTCCGGACAGGTCGGCATCGGCGGAGAACTCGGGCGGGAGGTGGAAGCGGCCGTGCCGGCGGGCGAAGGCGGCGTGCTCGCGGTACTCGGCGGCGGGAGCGGAGCCGAGGTGTCCCTGTGCGAGAACGACCAGGTCGGCGGTGAGCGGGGCGGCGCGGTCGGCGAGGTGCACCTGCTGCGGGCCGTCCGGGGGACCGGTGACGGCGGTCGCGGCGGTGGGGTGCCACTCGACCGTGACGGTGGGCGGCAGTTGGGCCAGCGCCCTGCGGAACACCCAGTCCAGGTAGGCGCTCTGGGCACGGCGGGTGGGGAAGTCGGACCCGTCGAGCCTGCGCAGTTCGGCGAGCACGTCAGGGTCGGTGGGTTCGGCGTACGGGGCGTGGCGCGGGCCCCGGCCGGAGAACTGGGCGGCCCACTCGGCGAGCGAGGGGCCCGGGCGCACCGGGCCCTCGATGGTGGACGACTCGTCGGTGAACATGGTGACGTCCTCGGCCATGGAGTTCATCCGCAGCAGCGCCGACTGCTCATGGCGCCAGACACGTCCCGGGCCGGGCGGATGCGGGTCCACCAGGTGGATGCACAACTCCCGCACACCGTGCCACAGTTCGGGCGCGTTGGCGGCGATGCGCTCCAGCAGGCCCGTGGCGCGCGGTCCCGCGCCGACGACGACCAGGACGGCCGGCGAAGGGGTGCCGGTCATCGGTCACCGCCGGTCACCGGGCGGGCGTCGACGGCCGTGGCCGCGCTCAGCCGGTGGCGCACGGCGGTCAGGTGGCCGTGCAGCCGTCGCAGCGGGGTCGGCGGCAGGGCGTGGGAGTCCCCGCGCGCGTAGTACCGCTCGACGTAGAACTGGCCGGCGCTGAGCACTGTGGTGACCGCGATGTACCAGAGGGTGGCGACCATCAGCAGGGGAATGACCTGGTAGGTCTGGTTGTAGATGAGCTGCACCGAGTACAGCAGGTCGTGCACGGCCAGCACGCTGACGATGCTGGTGCCCTTGAGAGTGCCGATCAGCATGTTCCCGGCCGTGGGCACGATGGAGCGCATCGCCTGGGGGACGACGATCCGGCGCAGGGTGCGGCCTCTGCTCAGCCCGAGGGCATGGGCTGCCTCGGTCTGCCCGGAGTCCACGGCGAGGATGCCGCCGCGCACCACCTCGGCGGCGTAGGCGGTCTCGTGCAGGGTCAGGCCGATGACGGCGGTCAGGGTGGGGCCGAGCAGATCGACCGTCTTGACGGTGAGGAACTGAGGGCCGAACGGGATGCCGAGGCCCAGCGTCGGATACAGGGCGCCGATGTTGAACCAGAACAGCAACTGCACCAGTAGCGGCGTGGACCGGAAGATCCACACGTAGCCCCAACTGAGCGTGCGCAGGACGGGGTTGGCGGAGAGCCGCATCACCGCGAGCACGGTGCCGAGCAGGAAGCCGAGCACCATCACCACAGCCGTCAGCCACAGGGACAGCAGCAGTCCGTCGAGGACGGCGGCACTGGTGAAGTACCGGCCCACCACGCTCCATTGGAAGGCGTCGTTGCGGACGACGGAGTTGAGCGTCAGAGCGAAGAGCAGCAGGGCGACCGCGGCGGTCAGCCACCGGCCGACGTGCCGGCGCGGCACGATCCGCGGGAGGTCGGGGCCAGGCGCGCTCGCCCGTTTCAGGGGGTTCGTCGCAGGGGCCGGCGTGACTTCGGAAGGCGTGACCATCGAGAGGCTCTCCGGGGGAGGGAATCGCAGGCGTGGGTGACCACCCGGTGGCACTCGCAGGGAGCGCAACGGCACCGGCGCTGCGTGCGTACGGTGCGGCCGGGGTTCGGCGTCGTCACATGCGCCGCGTCCCTCAACGCGGCCGGAAGGGCCGCCGGGCAGGGCGGGCCGTTCCGCTGTCGATCGTATGTGCCCAGGGGATCGCCGTGTCAACAGCGCCCCGGGCGGCGCCCGTCCCGCACGGTCCGGCATCCGGGCGCTGCTTGACGAGCGCCACGTTGTACTGCTCAATTAGTCGCATGAATGCCCAGCAGCGCTTGGTCTCGCGCGGTCACATCGACTTCGGTCGAGTGTGGTCCGCCGCGTGTTGCGCCTGACTCGGCAGCGGGCCGTCTGACCGGCCCTTCCCTCCCTCGGTGACCCCGTCGCGGGCCGAGTTGTCTCCTCACGCGCGCTGCCGCAGCTCTGCTTTTTCCGACGCTCGACGTCGTCACGCCTGCACCGACCCGTCTGCCTGACGGTCTGCTCACTCATGCCTGCACGCACGGCGATTCCGCCATGCCTGCGTGCCGCCACAATCCCTGAAAGGGCCATGCCCATGCCCGTGGAGTTCCTCGGCATCGCCGCCACCAACGACGGCTCCGAAACCACGCCCCGCTCCGGCGCCGCGTTCGACAAGGAGTACACGCTCCGGCTCGCCAGGGCACACGAGGACCACGGCTGGGACCGGGTGCTGTTCGCCTACGGCTCCGGGTCCCCGGACCCCGCCCCGGCCGCCGCGTACATCGCGAGCAGGTTGGAGCACCTGCAGATCCTGCTCGCCCACCGGCCCAACGTCTCCTACCCCACCTTCGCCGCCAAGACATTCGCCACTCTCGACCAGATCAGCGAGGGCCGGCTGACCGTCCACTTCATCACCGGTGGCAACGACCACGAGCAGGGCCGCGAGGGCGACACCCTCACCAAGGACGAGCGCTACGCCCGCACCCGCGAGTACATCCGGATCGTCAAGAAGATCTGGACCACGCACGAGCCCTTCGACCACGAGGGCGAGCACTATCGCTTCCACGATTTCGTCAGCGACGTCTTTCCCGTCCAGCAGCCGCGCCCGAAGGTCTCGTTCGGCGGCTCGTCCCCGGCCGCGTACGCCGCCGGAGGCGCCGAGGCCGACATCTACTGCCTGTGGGGCGAGCCCCTCGCGAAGACCGCCGAGCAGATCGAGAACGTGAAGGCCGCCGCGAAGGCCGCGGGCCGCACCGACGTGCCGCGCATCCAGGTGGCCTTCCGTCCGATCATCGCCCCGACCGAGGAACTGGCCTGGGAGAAGGCCCACCGCACGGTCGGCGCGATCAAGGCCCGCAAGGAGCGGGGCGAGGCCATCACCAAGCGCCACAACAGGCACACGCAGCCGCAGAACACCGGCTCCCAGCGGCTCATCGCCATCGCCGAGGCGGGGGAGCGCTACGACCGGGCCCTGTGGACCCCGACCGCCGCCGCGACCGGCGGCGCGGGCAACTCCAACGCCCTGGTCGGCACGCCCGAGACCGTGGCCCAGGCGCTCCTCGACTACTACGACCTCGGCGTCGACATCCTCTCCGCCCGCGGCTACGACCTGCTGGGCGACGCCACCGACTTCGGCCGGTACGTGATCCCGATCGTCCGCGAGGAGGTCGCCAAGCGCGACGCCGAACGGGCGGCACGCGGGACGCAGACCCTGAGGGCGGTGAACGGATGACTTCGGCGCCTGAGCTGACGGTCATTCAGGCACTCGTCTCCGACCCGCGCGTGAGACCCCTGCTGCGCGAACTCGGCCACGAGTACTCCACGCGCTACGGCAAGGACGCCCACACCGAGATCTCCCGCTACCCCGACGAGGAGTTCACCGCACCCTACGGCGGCCTGCTGCTCCTGTTGCTGGAACGCGGCGAGCCCGTCGCAGGCGGCGCCTTCCGGCGGTACGACGCGACCACCGCCGAACTGAAGCGGATCTGGACCCACTCCGCCCACCGGCGGCGCGGTCTCGCCCGACGGGTCATCGCCGAGCTGGAACGCGAGGCGGGCACACGCGGCTACCGCCGGATCTACCTGACCACCGGGCCACGCCAGCCCGAGGCCCGCGGCCTGTACCTGGCCACCGGCTACACACCGCTGTTCGACACCGAGGCCGACCCGGAAACCATCGGCCCGCTGCCCTTCGAGAAGCATCTGCCGGCCGAAGCACGCACAGCACGCACGGGAAAGGCAGCCGACCAGTGAACCCACACCCGCTCAGAACCCGCCTGCGCATCGCCGCGACCATCGCGCTGCTGCCGCCTGTACTGGCGCTGACCGCCTGCGGCTCCGGCGACACCTCCGGCACCACACCGGCGGGCGCTCAGGCATCTCCCGCGCCGACCGACGACCCGGTCGCCGCCGTACGCAAAGTGGACTCCGTCGCCGCCCTGCTGCCCGCCGACGTCCGCGAAGCGGGCACGCTGCGGGTCGGCAGCTCGGTCGGATTCCCGCCCGGGGCGTACTACCCGAACGGGCAGGACAAGGCGCCCGCGGGCCAGGACATCGACATCGCCGACGCGGTGGCCAAGGTCCTCGGTGTGAAGCTCGAGCGGCAGGACGCCTCCTTCGAGACGATCCTGCCCGCCCTCGGCAGCGGCAAGTACGACGTCGGCACCGGCAACTTCGGCGTCACGAGCGAGCGCCTGAAGACCATCGACTTCGTCACCTACATCAACGACGGCCAAGGCTTCGCGGTGAAGTCGGGCAACACCGCCCTCGGCAAGAAGGTCACCGACCTCACCCGGCTGTGCGGGCTGACCATCGGCACGGGAGCCGGCACCACCTTCGAAGCGACCCTCACCGCGCAGAAGGGCGTGTGCGCGAAGGCGGGCAAGAAGCCGTACGACGTGAAGGTCTACTCGGAGAACGCGGCCACCCTCACCGCACTCCAGCAAGGCCGGATCGACGTGATCATGTCGACCATCAACGGCCTGCGCTACCAGGCGGCCCAGCCCGCATCGCAGACCACCTTCCTCGGCGAGTTCCACCGCCTCGACGTCGGCTTCGCCTTCAAGAAGGGCTCCCCCCTCACCAAGGCGTTCCAGGCCGCTGTCAACAAGCTGATCAAGGACGGCACGTACGCCCGGATCCTCCAGAAGTGGGGCACCTCCGCCTCCGCGATCGACACGTCGCGGATCAACCCGCCCGAGCACACCTGAGAGTTGAGCAGGAACACCACGATGGCATCCACCACCGACATCGCGCCGCCCGGCGCAGCCACCCCGGGCACCGGCCCCGGGGCCCCGCCCGCTCCGGACAATCCTGCCTCCCTCAAGGTCGTCCCCGCCCGTCACTACGCCCGCTGGGTGGCGGCCGTCGCCGTGATCGTGTTGGTCGCCCAGTTCGTGCACGGGCTGGCCACCAATCCGGTCTGGGAGTGGGGGGTCTTCCGCGACTACGTGCTGTCCGAGACGATCGTCCAGGCGGTGTGGGTGACCCTTCAGCTCACCGCGTACGCCACCGTACTGGGCTTCCTCCTGGGCACCGTCCTGGCCTTCATGCGGCTGTCGCACAGTCCGGTGCTGCAGACCGTCGCCTGGACCTACATCTGGATCTTCCGGTCCATTCCGATGATCGTCCAGCTGGTGTTCTGGTTCAACCTCAGCGCGCTGTACGAGAGGCTGGGGCTCGGCGTCCCCTTCGGCCCGGTGTTCTGGTCCGTCGACAGCAACAGCATCATCGGCACCATGGGCGCGGCCGTCATCGGGCTGACGCTGCACCAGGCCGCCTATGCCGCCGAGATCGTGCGCGGTGGTGTCATCGCCGTCGACCACGGGCAGCTGGAGGCGGCCGCCGCGCTGGGCATCCCCCGGCTGCGGCAGATCCGCCGGATCGTGCTGCCGCAGGCCATGCGCGCCATCCTGCCCACGGCCGGCAACGAGATCATCGGCCTGCTCAAGGGCACCTCGGTGGTCTACGTGATGTCCATCGGCGAGCTGTTCTACCAGGTGCAGGTGATCTACGGCCGCAACGGCCGGGTGATCCCGCTGCTGCTGGTCGCCACCGCCTGGTACGTGGTGCTGACCTCCCTGCTGTCGGTCGCGCAGTACTACGTGGAGCGCCGCTACGCCCGGGGCGCCAACCGCACCCCGCCGCCCACCCCGCTCCAGCGCGCCCGCCGCTTCGTCCGAACCCTGCGCGCGGCCGCCGCCCAGCGCAACCAGCCCGTCCTACCCCTGACACCCCCGAAGCCCTTGGGAGACAGCCGATGAGCGACGTGACGGTGGCCGTCAAGGACGCGACGCCGACGGTCGGCGACGTGATGGTGGACGTCCACGGCGTCCACAAGAGCTTCGGCCCGCTGGAGGTGCTGCGCGGCGTCGACCTCCAGGTCCGCGCCGGCGAGGTCACCGTGATCCTCGGCCCGTCCGGCTCCGGGAAGTCCACGCTGCTGCGCACCATCAATCACCTGGAGAAGGTCAACCGCGGCTGGATCAGCATCGACGGCGAACTCATCGGCTACCGCCGCTCCGGGAGCAAGCTGCACGAGCTGAAGGAGAAGGACGTACTGAAGCAGCGCACCCACATCGGGTTCGTCTTCCAGAACTTCAACCTCTTCCCGCACCTGACCGTGCTGGACAACCTCATCGAGGCCCCCGTCTCGGCGCTGCGCCGCCCGCGCAAGGAGGCCGAGGAGACCGCCCGCCGGCTCCTCGACCGGGTAGGCCTCGCCGACAAGGCCGACGCCTACCCGCGGCAGCTCTCCGGCGGCCAGCAGCAGCGCGTGGCCATCGCCCGCGCGCTCGCCCTCGAACCGAAGGTGCTGCTCTTCGACGAGCCCACCTCGGCGCTCGACCCGGAACTGGTCGGCGAAGTCCTCGACGTCATCAAGGACCTGGCCCGCACCGGAACCACCATGATCGTCGTGACCCACGAGATCGGATTCGCCCGCGAGGTCGCCGACAGCGTGGTGTTCATGGACAGCGGTGTCGTCGTGGAGCAGGGCCCGCCCGCGGCCGTCCTGGACGACCCGCAGCACGAGCGAACCCGCGCCTTCCTCTCCAAGGTCCTCTGACCGCCCCTTATCCCTTTTCCGCAAGCAAGGAGCACGACCATGTCCCGCTCGATCCCCCGCCGCACCGCCGCAGCCGCGCTCGGACTCGCCACCGCCCTCGTCCTCGCCGCGTGCAGCAACCCCGACGACGGCGGCACGACCGAGGTCGCGGCAGCGTCGGGCGGCAAGACGAAGATCAACATCAGTCCCGACCAGAACCGCATCACCACCGACAAGGTCGACTCCATAGCCGCCGAGGTCCCGGAGAAGATCCGCAAGAGAGGCACCCTGGAGATCGTCAACTCCTCCGGCTCCGCCGCGCCTCTGACCTTCTTCGCCACCGACAACAAGACCATCATCGGCGTCGAGCCCGACATCGCCTCCCTGGTCGCCGACGTACTGGGCCTCAAGCTGCACATCAACACGGTGTCCTGGGAGAACATCTTCGTCGGCCTGGACAGCGCCAAGTACGACGTCGGCTTCAGCAACATCACCGTCACCGAGGAGCGCAAGGAGAAGTACGACTTCGCCACCTACCGCGAGGACAACCTGGGCTTCGAGGCGAAGAAGGACAGCGGCCTGAAGGTCAGTGGGCCCGAGGACGTGGCGGGCAGGACGGTCGCGGTAGGCAGCGGCACGAACCAGGAGAAGCTGCTGATCGAGTGGAGCAAGGAGAACGAGAAGGCCGGCCGCAAGCCGGTGGACATCAAGTACTACCAGAACGACAGCGACACCTACCTCGCCCTCCAGTCCGGCCGCATCGACCTCTACCTCGGCCCCAACCCGACCGCCGCCTACCACGCGGCCACCACCGGCAAGACGGAAGTGGTCGGCACGTACTCCGGCGCGGGCTCCACCCTCCAGGGCCTCATCGCGGCCACCACCAAGAAGGACAGCGGACTGGTCGAGCCGCTCGCCGACGCCCTCAACCACGTCATCGAGAACGGCACGTACGCGAAGGTACTCAAGCGCTGGGGCCTGTCCGACGAGGCCGTGACCAAGTCCGGGATCAACCCGCCCGGCCTGCCCAAGACCAACAAGTAGCCGACCCGGGGTGCGCGGGCCGTACGACGCCTGCGCACCCCCGCCTTGGTACAGGACACGAGGTCCCGCAAGCGAGTTCACCTCGCCGCTCATTCCCCGGCGTCAACAACACCACGGATCATCCGCACGTCCGCGAAGGAGTACGCGTGAACTGGTTCAGAACCCGTCATCCCGTCCGTCCCGTCCTGGTGACGCTGGGCTCGGCCGTCCTGCTGGCCGCATCCGTCACCGTCCCGTCCGCCACGGCCGCCGTGGTGGAGGAGCAGCCGCGTTCGTCCGTCGCGCTCGACTGGTACGACACGACAGCGGCCACCATCGCGGCGGACGCCGCCCCTACGCAGATCACGAACAGCCGCACCTGGGCCGTCAGCTGGCTCGCGGCGGCCCGAGCCACCCGCGTGGTGCCGTCCGGCGTCGACCGGGGCGACTTCCAGGACGCGGCCCTGGCGTCCGCCGTGCACGACGCTCTGGTGGCGCTGGTCCCCTCCCGCACTCAGGAACTGGACGCCGCTCTGCGCGCGACGCTTCAGGGCGTTCCCGACGGAGCGGCCGAGTCGAAGGGCGTGGCGGCCGGTGCCCGCCAGGCGCGGCTGGTGCTCGCCGCCCGCGAGGGTGACGGCCTCGACCCGGCCTCGGTCAACGCGCCGTTCACCGTCCCACCGGCGGCTCCTGGAGTGTGGCAGCCGACCCCGCCCGCCTACGCCCCGGCCGCGCAGTACGGCAACCGGCTCGCCCGGCCCTTCCTGCTGGACAGCCCCGACCAGTACCGGCTGCCCGCGCCGCCCGCCCTGGACTCCGCGCGCTACCGCGCCGATCTGGCCGAAGTCCGTACCCACGGGGCGGCGGACAGCACCGTACGCACGAAGAGGCAGACAGAGACCGCCACCTTCTGGCTCGGTTCCTCACTGACGCTCTACACCGAGCCGCTGCGGGTGGCCCTCGCCCGGTCGCCGCAGTCCAGCGCCGGACGGGCCAGGCTGGTGGCCCTGTTCCACGTCGCCTCGGTGGACACGCAGATCGCCACCTCCGACAGCAAGTACGCCTATCTGCGGTGGCGCCCGGTCACGGCCATCCGTACCGGCTCGATCGCCCCCGACCCCACATGGACGCCGCTGCACACCACGCCGGCCCACCCCGACTACCCCAGCGGCCACAACACGTACTCGGGCGCCGCGGAAGCGGTCCTCTCGGCGCTCGTCGGGCCGCGCACAGCACCCTTCCAGCTGATCAGCCCCACCGCCCCCGGCGTGACCCGCACGTACACGACCTGGAGCCGACTGTCCCAGGAGAACGTGGACGCCCGCGTGTACTCCGGCATCCACACCCGCTCGGCCGACGAGGCCGGTCTCGTCCTCGGCGAGCGGGTGGCGACGCACGCCCTGCGCAACGCCGCGCGCCTGTTCGGCCCGCTGTGAGCGGCACCGGCACCCCGCCCCCACTCGGTGCCAGGTGGCATCTCCCGGCGCTCGGGCCTCACACAGACCTCCAGCGCGTGGCCGGCGCGCTCTGTTGTTCCTGACCCGTTCCTTCCCCGCCGGTGCCTCCTCCTGTCCGAGCCGGGGGCCGGTGCTCTCGTCACGGACTTCCAGGAAGGTACCCACTCGTGTCCTCAACCCCTCCTTCTTCCCTGCACCTCGCCGTCGCCCTGGACGGCACCGGCTGGCATCCCGCCTCCTGGCGCGAGCCGGTGTCCCGCCCGCGCGACCTGTTCACCGCCGGATACTGGGCCGATCTGGTCGCCGAGGCCGAACGCGGGCTGCTCGACTTCGTCACCGTCGAGGACGGCCTCGGCCCGCAGTCCTCGCACTTCCTGGAACCGGACGAGCGCACCGACCAGGTCCGCGGCCGACTCGACGCAGTCCTCATCGCCTCCCGCGTCGCACCGTTGACCCGGCACATAGGTCTGGTGCCGACGGTGGTGGTCACGCACACGGAGCCGTTCCACATCTCCAAGGCGATCGCCACCCTCGACTACGTCAGCGCCGGCCGTGCCGGCCTGCGCGTACAGATCACGGCCCGCCCGAACGAGGCGGCGCACTTCGGCCGCCGCACCGTCCCGCCCATCGAGGCCTACGACCACCCGGACGCCCGGGAGTTGGTGGCCGACCTCTTCGACGAGGCCGCCGACTACGTGGAGGTCGTGCGCCGCCTGTGGGACAGCTGGGAGGACGACGCGGAGATCCGGGACGCGGTCACCGGCCGCTTCGTCGACCGCGACAAGCTCCACTCCATCGACTTCGAGGGCAGGCACTTCAGCGTCAGAGGCCCTGGCATCACGCCCCGCCCGCCGCAGGGCCAGCCCATCGTCAGCGCCCTCGCCCACGACACCGTCCCGTACCGGCTGGTGGCCCGCGCCGCCGACGTCGGATACGTCACCCCGCACGACGCCGACGAGGCCCGCGCCGTCATCGCCCGGATCCGCGCCGAACAGAACGCCGTGGGGCGAGCCACCGAACCCCTCCATGTCTTCGGCGACCTGGTCGTCTTCCTCGACGACGACCCGGCCGCCGCGACCGCCCGCCGGGAACGGCTCGACACGCTCGCGGGGCAGCCGTACACGAGTGATGCCCCCATCTTCACCGGCACGCCCTCCGAACTCGCCGATCTGCTACAGGAGTTGCACAGCGCCGGACTGACCGGTTTCCGGCTGCGTCCCGCCGTCGCCGGCCACGACCTCCCGGCGATCACCCGGAAGCTGGTCCCCGAACTGCAGCGCCGGGGCGCCTTCCGTCACACCTACGAGGCCGACACCCTGCGCGGCCTGCTGGGCCTGGCCCGCCCCGCCAACCGCTACGCCGCTGCCTGAGCCGGAAGGATCCCCGACCGATGACCAAGCCCTTGAAGCAGATCCACCTGGCCGCCCACTTCCCCGGAGTCAACAACACCACCGTGTGGAGCGACCCGAAGGCCGGCAGCCACATCGAGTTCAGCTCCTTCGTCCACTTCGCGCAGACCGCCGAACGCGCCAAGTTCGACTTCCTGTTCCTCGCCGAGGGCCTCAGGCTGCGCGAACAGGGCGGCAAGATCTACGACCTGGACGTCGTCGGCCGCCCCGACACTTTCACCGTCCTCGCCGCGCTCGCCGCCGTCACCGAGCACCTGGGCCTGACCGGCACCATCAACTCCACCTTCAACGAGCCCTACGAGGTCGCCCGCCAGTTCGCCAGCCTCGACCACCTCTCCGGCGGGCGCTCCGCCTGGAACGTCGTCACCTCCTGGGACGCCTTCACCGGCGAGAACTTCCGCCGCGGCGGCTTCCTGCCGCAGGAGGAGCGCTACTCCCGCGCGAAGGAGTTCCTGGCCACGGCGAACGAGCTCTTCGACTCCTGGCACGGCGACGAGATCCTCGCCGACCAGGAGACCGGCGCCTTCCTGCGGGACGCCAAGGCCGGAGCCTTCGTCCACACCGGGCAGCACTTCGACATCCACGGGCAGTTCAACGTGCCGCGCTCGCCGCAGGGCCGCCCGGTGATCTTCCAGGCCGGCGACTCCGAGGAGGGCCGCGAGTTCGCCGCCTCCGAAGCCGACGCGATCTTCAGCCGGCACGCCACCCTCGAAGCAGGCCGGGCCTTCTACGCCGACGTCAAGAAGCGCCTCGCCAGATACGGCCGCCGCCCCGACCACCTGCTGATCCTGCCCGCCGCCACCTTCACCCTCGCCGACACCGACGCCGAGGCGGAGGAGCTGGCCAAGGTGGTGCGCCGCCGGCAGGTCAGCGGCGCCACCGCCCTCAAGCATCTGGAGTTCGTCTGGAACCGGGACCTGTCCTCCTACGACCCGGACGGGCCACTCCCCGACATCGACCCTGATGTCAGCGACAACCACATCTCCAAGGGCCGTGCCCAGGTCCGCATGTACCGCGACCCGCTGGCCACCGCCCGCGAGTGGCGCGAGCTCGCCGCCGCGAACAACTGGTCGATCCGCGACCTGGTCATCGAGACCGGCAACCGGCAGAACTTCATCGGTTCGGCCGAGACGATCGCCCGCACCCTCAACGCGTTCGTGCAGGCCGACGCAAGTGACGGCTTCATCCTCGTCCCGCACATCACCCCGACCGGCCTCGACGAGTTCGCCGACAAGGTCGTCCCGCTCCTGCAGGAACAGGGCGTGTTCCGCACCGAGTACGAGGGCCCGACCCTGCGCGACCACCTCGGCCTGGCCCACTGACCGCTTCCGCGAGGTCCCGCGCTGACCGGACTGGTCAAGGTGTGGGCCACCCTCCGTCTGCGGGACCGGGATCTCCACGTGCCCACCGGAGGTGCCCGTTCCGGCCAGCAATGAGTGTGCATGCGAACGGAGTTGACGGCGCCCGTATCATGGAGAGGAAACGCATCAACGCCCACCCCGGGCCGTGAGCCGGGTAGGCCGAGCGGGGGAAGAAAGGTGCGTGCCCGATGACGATCGGGCTTCTCTCCACGATTGCCGCTGTGTTCTACGGGGGCACGGTTTCGATCCTCGCCCTGACCGCGACCTTCGCGCGGCGCCGCAAGCTGCGGTGTGAAGCGCGCAGCACCCTCGCCGTCCTGGTGCCGGGACGGCCGCCGGAGTCGCAGCAGGTGGACCGCGAGCCAGGAGGTCCCCATGGCACGGGCCCGCGCCATTGACCCGGACGGCCGGAGCCGGCCGGAGGCCGCCGTGCGCGGCACCCAGGGCAGGGCCATACGGTCGACGCGGTGGTGCGGCACCTGGGTGACCAAGGTCTGCTCGGGCCGCTTCACGAAGGGGCGTCGCACGTGCGGGCGTTGCGCACGAACAGCCGGTGCAGATCGCGGACTGCCCGGGGGACCCGGCCGGAAGGGCGGCTCTGCGGGACCAGCAGCACGTCGGTCACCTCGTGCGCGAGCGGCCGTGAGGTAGTTCACCAGCCCCAGATCGAAAGCGCCCTCCAGCAGCCCGCGATGGATCTCGGACTGCTGCGCGCCGACCAGCTCGCCCCGGACCGCTTGCGCTCCAGCAGGTCCACGCCCAGCTCGCGCTCCAGATTGCGCACGGTCTCGCTGAGCGCCGGCTGGGACAGGTGCAGTTCCTCCGCGGCTCGCCGCAGTGAACCCGACCGGGTCACGGCCGCGAGGTATTCGAGCTGTTCTATACGCACGACAGCGGGGCCGCCCATCGCCGCCGACCGGGTTCAAGGGAATCCCTGTCACAACCTCGTGAATTCCTGCTCTCAGCATGTGGAATCAGCTCCGGGCATTCTTGACCGGCCGGACCTCCCGCTGCTTTGATCGATGACATGAAGCGACAGGACCTCACGCGGCGACGCCATGTCGACCTTGCGCGTGTCTCCAGCTCCTGTTGTCGCTGTCGGGCCTGAGCGCACCCGAGGGAAACCCTCGCACTCGCGCTGATCTTTCTTCGTGAATTCCACTGCAAGCCGTTGTCCGCGGTGATTTCGGCTTTTCCCGGGAACGTCGTCCCCGCACGTCCGGATCCCGGTCACTGAACACGTTTCCCTGTCGCGCATGCGCCCCTCTCGCGTGCGTACTCATGCCAGGAGTCTCCCCATGCCCGAATTCCCCGCAACCGACCCCGTCCGCTTCGCCTACTGGGTCCCGAACGTCAGCGGCGGACTGGTCACCAGCACCATCGAGCAGCGCACCGACTGGGGCTACGACTACAACCGCGAACTGGCCGTCCTCGCCGAGAACAACGGCTTCGACTACGCCCTCAGCCAGGTCCGCTACATGGCCAGCTACGGCGCCGAGTTCCAGCACGAGTCGACCAGCTTCAGTCTCGCCCTGCTGCTTGCCACCGAGCGCCTGAAGGTCATCGCCGCCGTCCACCCCGGCCTGTGGCACCCGGGTGTACTGGCCAAGCTCGGCGCCACCGCCGACCACCTGTCGGGCGGACGCTTCGCCGTCAACGTCGTCAGCGGCTGGTTCAAGGGCGAGTTCACGGCCCTCGGCGCACCCTGGCTGGAGCACGACGAACGCTACCGCCGCGCGGAGGAGTTCATCACCGCCCTGCGGACGATCTGGACCGAGGACCACGCCGAACTCGCCGGTGACTTCTACCGGGTGCGTGACTTCTCCCTCAAGCCCAAGCCGCTGAACACCGCCGAACGTCCGCACCCGGAGATCTTCCAGGGCGGTAACTCCACCGCCGCCCGGGCCATGGCGGGCCGCGTCTCCGACTGGTACTTCAGCAACGGCAAGGACTTCGACGGCGTCACCGAGCAGATCGCCGACGTCCGTGCCTCCGCCGCCCAAGCGGGCCGTACGGCACCGAAGTTCGGCCTGAACGGCTTCCTCATCGCCCGCGACACCGAGGCCGAGGCCCGCGACACGCTCCGCGAGATCGTCGCCAAGGCCGACACCCCGGCCGTGCACGGCTTCCGAGACGCCGTCCAGCAGGCCGGGCAGTCCACCGCCGACGGCAAGGGCATGTGGCAGGACTCCAGCTTCGAGGACCTCGTGCAGTACAACGACGGCTTCCGCACCGGTCTGATCGGCACCCCCGAACAGATCGCCGAGCGGATCGTCGCCTACAAGCGGCTCGGCGTCGACCTCTTCCTCCTCGGCTTCCTGCACTACCTGGAGGAGGTCGAGTACTTCGGCAAGCGCGTGCTGCCCCTCGTACGCGAACTGGAGGCCCGGCAGCCGGAGTCCGAGCCCGTCGCCGCCCGCGCCTGACCACCCGTGCCCGGCACCGACCGTGAAAGAGGTATCCCCATGAGCACCGTCGCACCGAGCGACTGGAAGACCGCCCCCGCCCCGACCGACGCCGCCGGCTGGATCGCCCGCGCCGCGGAGGTCGCCGCCGTCCTCGCCTCCGACGCCGCCGCCCGGGACAAGGCCGCCGCCACCCCGTACGCCGAGGTCCGGCTGCTGAAGGAGTCCGGCCTGGTCACCCTCCTCGGCCCCGTCGAGCACGGCGGCGCGGGCCAGGACTGGCCCACCGCCTACCGGGTCGTCCGCGAGGTCGCCAAGGCGGACGGTTCCATCGGCCAGCTGCTCGGCTACCACTACCTGTGGAACTGGGCCGCCCGGCTGGTCGGCACCCGCGAACAGTGGGAGCACGTAGAGGCCGAGGCCGCCCGCAACCAGTGGTTCTTCGGTGGTGCGGTCAACCCGCGCGACGAGGACGTGGTGGTGAGGGACGAGGGCGACACGCTCACCTTCACCGGCCGCAAGACCTTCTCCACCGGCAGCAAGGTCTCCGACGTCACCGTGCTGGAAGGCGTCCTGGCCGGCACCGACGACCACGTGTTCGCCATCGTCCCGTCCGACAGCGAGGGCCTGACCTTCCACGACGACTGGGACAACATCGGCCAGCGCCTCACCGAGAGCGGCGGCGTCACCCTCGACGCCGTACGCGTCCCCTGGTCGGCCGCGGCGGGCTACGTCGACAAGCGGTTCCAGCCGCGCGTCTACAACACCCTCAACGTGCCCACCATCCAGCTCGTCTTCGTCAACTTCTACCTCGGCATCGCCGCCGGCGCGCTGGAGACCGCCGCCACCTACACCCGGACCAAGTCACGTCCCTGGCTGCACGGCGGCCACGAGCAGGCCGTCGACGAGCCGTACGTCATCGACATCTACGGTGACCTCACCGCCAAGCTGTGGGCCGTCGAGGCCCTGGCCGACGCCGTGGCCGCCGAGGGCCAGAAGCTGCACGACGACCCGGACGCGGTCACCGAACAGGCCCGGGGCGAGTTCGAGGTCCGGGTGGCCGCGGTCAAGGCCCGTGCCACCGACGTGGCCCTGGACGTCACCCACCGCATCTTCGAGGTGACCGGCGCGCGTGCCACCGCCTCCGCGGAGGGCCTCGACCGCTTCTGGCGCAACGTCCGCACCCACTCGCTCCACGACCCCGTCGCCTACAAGCGCCGCGAGGTCGGCCGCCATGTCCTCACCGGCGAACTGCCGCAGCCCACCTGGTACTCCTGAAAGGTCCTCCCATGGCCACCATCCTCTCCGTCTCCGGCAGTCCGTCCGCCACCTCCCGCACCGCCCGGCTGCTGCGCCACCTGGACGACCGGCTCACCGCGCAGGGTCACGAGGTGATCCCGTTCGACGTCCGGACCCTGCCCGCCGAGGCGCTGCTCGGGGCGGACTTCCGGCACCCGGAGATCATCCGGGCCACCGCCCTGGTCGAGCGGGCCGACGCGCTCGTGGTCGGTACCCCCGTCTACAAGGCCGCCTACTCCGGGCTGCTGAAGTCCCTGCTGGACCTGCTCCCGCAGTACGCGCTGGCCGGCAAGACGGTGCTGCCGCTGGCCACGGGCGGCTCCACCGCCCACGTCCTGGCCATCGACTACGCCCTGCGCCCCGTGCTGAGCTCCATGGGTGCCACGCACATCGTCCCGGGCTGGTTCACCCTCGACAAGGACCTCACGGTGGGCGACGACGGCTCCCTGCTCGTCGCGCCGGGTTCGGCCGAGGCGCTGGCCCAGGTCACGGACCTGTTCTCCGCCGCGCTGGGCGGCCGTACGGCCCGCCTGGCGGCCACCGGATGAGCGCCCCGGTCGTGATCGGCGGTGACGGCGAGGCCCTCGCCGTCGCCGCCGGTCTGGCCGCGGACTTCCGCAAGGACGCCGCGGAGCGGGACGCGGTACGCCGGCTGCCGCACGCGGAGCTGGAACGGCTCTCCGCCTCCGGGCTGCTGGCCGTCACTGTCCCGGCCGAGTACGGCGGCGCGGACGTCCGTGCGGAGACGCTCGCCGAGATCTTCCGGCTGCTGGCCGCCGCCGACGCCAGCCTCGCCCAGATCCCGCAGAGCCACTTCGTCTACGTCAACGTGCTGCGCCGGCAGGGGACGCACGAGCAGCAGAAGTTCTTCTTCGGCGAGGTGCTGCACGGCAAGCGCTTCGGTAACGCCCAGTCCGAGGCGGGCACCAAGCACGTGCAGGACATCCGGACCAGGCTCGCCCGGCGCCCGGACGGGTCGTACGTCCTCGACGGCGTGAAGCACTACTCCACGGGCGCGCTGTTCGCCCACTGGATCCCCGTCCTCGCCCGCGCCGACGACGACACCCTGCACGTGGCGTACGTACCGCGCGACGCGCCCGGCCTCACGGTCGTGGACGACTGGGACGGCATGGGACAGCGCACCACCGCCAGCGGCACCGTCCGCCTGGAGTCGGTGTCCGTCCCAGCCGATCGGGTCGTGCCGCACCACCTCACCTTCCAAGGCCCCCAACTCCACGGGGCAGTAGCCCAGTTGTTGCACGCCGCCATCGACGCGGGCATCGCCTCCGGCGCGCTCGCGGAGGCCGTGGACTTCGTCCGCACCAAGAGCCGGCCGTGGTTCGAGAGCGGGTTCGAGACGGCCGCGGAGGACCCGCTGCTCGTCCAGCGGTTCGGCGAGCTCGACCTCCGGGTCAGGGCGGCGCGGGCACTGCTGCGTGAGGCCGCCCGGACGGTCGACGCCGCCCGGGACGACCTGACCGACGACTCCGCAGCCGAGGCGTCGATCGCGGTCGCCGCGGCCAAGGTGAGCGCGGCAGAGGCGGCAGTGGAGGTCGGCAGCGCCCTCTTCGAGGTCGCCGGCACCCGCGCCGCCCTCGACTCCCTGGGCCTGCACCGCCACTGGCGCGACGCCCGCACCCACACCCTGCACGATCCGGCCCGCTGGAAGGTCCAGCACATCGGCCGCTACCTCCTGAACGGCACCCGGCCGCCCCGGCACGGACTGCTCTGAACGGGCCCTTGATCGGAGATGCCCCCATGTCCCTCACCTTCCACTGGTTCCTGCCCACCAACGGCGACAGCCGCCACGTCGTCGGCGGCGGCCACGGCACGCCCGCCACCGCGTCCGGCCGCGACCGTCCGCCGTCGGTCGCCTACCTGAGCCAGATCGCCCGCGCCGCCGAGGACCTCGGTTTCGTCGGCGCGCTCACCCCCACGGGTGCCTGGTGCGAGGACGCGTGGCTCACCACCGCGATGGTCAGCCAGAACACCGAGCGGCTGAAGTTCCTGGTCGCCTTCCGGCCCGGCTTCGTCTCACCCACACTCGCCGCGCAGATGGCGTCCACCTTCCAGCGGCAGACCGGCGGACGGCTGCTGCTCAACGTCGTCACCGGCGGCGAGAGCCACGAACAGCGCGCCTACGGCGACTTCCTCGACAAGGACGACCGGTACCGCCGCACCGGCGAATTCCTCCAGATCGTCCGGGAGTTGTGGCAGGGCAAGACCGTCGATCTGGTCGGCGAGCACCTCCAGGTCGAGGACGCCACGCTCGCCCGGGTGCCCGACCCGGTCCCGGAGGTGTACTTCGGCGGCTCCTCACCGATCGCCGGCGAGATCGCCGCGCGTCATGCGGACGTCTACCTCACCTGGGGCGAGCCGCCGGCCGCCGTGGCCGAGAAGATCGCGTGGATCCGGAGGCTGGCAGCCGAGCAGGGACGCACCGTCCGGTTCGGCATCCGGCTGCATGTCATCACGCGCGACACGTCCGAGCAGGCCTGGGCGGAGGCGAACCGGCTCGTGGACGGCTTCGATCCCGAGGCCGTCAAGGCAGTCCAGGCGGGCCTGGCCCGCAGTGAGTCCGAGGGGCAGCAGCGCATGCTCGCCCTGCACGGCGGCAGCCGGGACGCCCTGGAGATCCACCCGAACCTGTGGGCCGGCATCGGGCTGGTCCGGGGCGGCGCGGGCACGGCGCTGGTCGGCAGCCACGAGGAGGTCGCCGAGCGGATCAAGGAGTACGCGGCCCTGGGCATCGAGGAGTTCGTGCTCTCCGGCTACCCGCACCTGGAGGAGGCGTACTGGTTCGGCGAGGGTGTGCTGCCCCGGCTGGCCGAGGCGGGATTCTGGACGCACCCGGACGGCCCGGTGCGCGGGGGCGGCGCGGCGGAAATCCCGTTCGCGGGCGGGGCGCGGTAGGCGGGCGGGGCCGAGGCGGGAAGGTGGGGCGGGGCAGCTCCCGGCCCCGGGTCATGGCGACGGTGCAGCCCTCGGCCTGCAGGCCGGCGCGCGCATCCGGCGGCAAGCGTGGCCGGCCGTGAGCGAGCGGCAGGCGCGGCCCAGCAGACCCGGCCGGGCCGCCCCCGCCCAGGAGGAGCGACGGCCCCCGGCGGCCCGCCTCGAAC
>NZ_JBHWFG010000052.1:0-39202 GCF_042733745.1 Streptomyces sp. NPDC059696 | reverse complement strand
TTGTTGTTGTGTGTGGTTTTTTTTTTTTTTATTACTGCCGGGGGGGGGCCGCACCCCCCCGGGGCGCGGGCACCCCCCCCAGGGCCCCCCCCGGCGCCGGGTCCCCCGCAACCCCCGTGTGCGGTGGTTTCTCGGTGACGGGTCCGCTACTCCGTCGCGATCGCGTTCAGGACGTTCATCCGGCCCGCCCGGAACGCCGGGACCAGGGCCGCGAACAGGCCCACGAACGCCGAGCCGATGAAGACGCCGATGATCGTCGGCCAGGGGATGTCCAGGACCCCCAGGCCCTCCAGGGCGAGCAGCTGCTGCGCCGTGGCGCCCCAGCCCATGCCCAGACCGAGGCCCAGCAGGGCACCGAAGAGGGCGATGACGACGGACTCCATGCGGATCATGCGGCGCAGCTGGCGGCGGGAGAGGCCGATCGCCCGCATCAGGCCGATCTCCCGGGTGCGCTCCACGACCGACAGGGCCAGGGTGTTCACCACACCGAGGATGGCGACGATGATCGCCAGGGCCAGCAGGCCGTAGATCATGTTGAGCAGCTGGCCGATCTGGTCCTTCAGGGCGTCCTTGTAGTCGGTCTGGTCGCGCACGACGTACTGCGGGTAGTCGTGCAGCGCCGACTTCAGGGACGTGTAGGCGGCGTCCTCCTGCCCCTCCTTGGCGCTGGCGAAGACCAGCGAGTCCAGCGGCATCCTGTCGGCCGGGACGTACGTGGCCATCGTCGAGATGGAGGTGTACATCGCGCCCGCGTCGATCACGACGTCGCTGCTGGTGATCGCCCGCACGGTCAGGTCGGCCGTGGAGCCGTTCCTGAAAGCGACCTTGATCTTGGACCCGAGGGTGATGCCGTGGTCCTTCGCGAACTTCTCGTGGACCGACATCGAGTCGGGCCGGTAGGCGTCGGGGAGCTTGCCCGCGACGGTCTCGGTGCGCAGGTCGGTCGCGTACGACGGGTCGGCCGCGGTGATCGACGTGTCCTTGAGCGTCTTGCCGTCGGGGGTGGTGAAGTCGGCCTTGCCCAGTTTGTACTCGGTGACCCGCTCGACGTTCGGTGCCGACTCGGCGGCCTTGACGGCCTGCGGGGTGATCAGCTGGCCGCGGTCGGACTGGACGATGAAGTCCGTGCCGACGGTCTTGTCGAGCTGGTCGGTGGCGGACGCCACCATGGAGGAGCCGACCACGGACAGGCACGCCACCAGGGCGAGGCCGATCATCAGGGCGGCGCCGGTCGCGCCGGTGCGGCGCGGGTTGCGCAGGGCGTTGCGCTCGGCCATGCGGCCGACGGGGCCGAACATGCGCAGCAGCACGGCGCCCAGGACGCGGACCACGGCGCCGGCGAGCAGCGGGCCGACGACGACGAACCCGATCAGCGACAGCACGATGCCGAGGCCGAGCCACAGCGAGCCGTCCTTGGCCGTGTCGGCCGCCGACGCGAGGTAGAGGGCGAAGCCGCCGGTGCCGGTGAGGACCGTGCCGATCGCGGCCCGGATCCAGCCGGCCTTGGCGTCCGCGGGGGCTCCCGCGTCGCGCAGGGCGGCCATCGGGGAGATCTTGCCGGCGCGCCGGGCGGGCAGGTAGGCGGCCAGGACGGTGACGACCACGCCGAGGACGAGTCCGACCACCGGGGTCGTCCAGGCCACGGTCAGGTCGTCGGTGGACAGTTCCATGCCCACCGTGCCCATGACCTTCATCAGGCCGACGGCGAGGCCGACGCCCGCGGCGACGCCGAGCACCGAGCCGACGACGCCGAGCAGCAGCGCCTCGGCCAGCACGGAGCGGTTGACCTGCTTGCGGGAGGAGCCGATGGCCCGCATCAGGCCGATCTCGCGGGTGCGCTGGGCGACCAGCATGGAGAAGGTGTTGATGATCAGGAAGATGCCGACGAGGAAGGCGATCCCGGCGAAGCCGAGCATCGCGTACTTCATGACGTTCATGAAGCTCGCGACGTCCTTCTGGTTGGCGTCGGCGGTCTCCTTGGCCGTCTTCACCTGGAAGCCGGCGCCGAGTTCGGCCGTGACGTTCTTCTTCAGCTGCGCGTCGCTGACGCCGGCGGCCGCGGTGACGTTGACGTTGGTGTAGACGCCGCTCTCGCCGACCAGGGCCTGCTGGGCGGTTGTGGTGTCGAGGTAGAAGATCGCGGCGCCGGGGTTGGTGACGGTGAAGTCGGCGATGCCGGAGATCTTCGCCCGGTGGGTGCCGACCGCGCTGATCACACCGATCTCGTCGCCGAGCTTCAGGCCGTGCTTGTCGGCGGTGTCGGCGTCGACCATGATCTGTTCGGGGCCCTTGGGCGCCGCACCGGAGGTGATCTTCATGGTGCGGGCGTCGCTGTCGTTCCAGTTGCCCACGATGGTCGGGGCGCCGCTGGAGGGCGACAGGTTGTCCTTGTCGCCGTCGACGACGGTCACGGAGGTGGAGAACACCGTGCCCTCGGCCGACTTCACGCCCTGTGCCTTGCGGACCTCGCCCAGCACGGAGGCCGGCATGACCGGCGGTTTGCCGTTGTCGGAGGTCGTCTCACCGGTGTCGGAGGCGCCCTTGGCGCTCACCGTCACGTCGGAGGAGGTGGCCGCGAAGAGCTTGTCGAACGTGGTCGACATGGTGTCCGTGAAGACGAGCGTGCCGCAGACGAAGGCGACCGACAGCAGCACGGCGACCGCGGAGAGCGCCATGCGCCCCTTGTGCGCGAAGAAGTTGCGCAGCGAGGTCCTCATGACGGTCATGACGTGCGCCCCCGGGCGTCGAAGTCCTTCATGCGGTCGAGCACGGCGTCCGCGGTCGGCTTGAACATCTCGTCGACGATGCGGCCGTCGGCGAGGTACAGCACCCGGTCCGCGTAACTGGCCGCGACGGGGTCGTGGGTGACCATCACGATGGTCTGGCCCAGCTCGTCGACGGAGCGGCGCAGGAAGCCGAGGACCTCGGCGCCGGCGCGGGAGTCGAGGTTGCCGGTCGGCTCGTCCCCGAAGATGATCTCGGGCCGGGCGGCGAGGGCCCGTGCCACGGCGACGCGCTGCTGCTGGCCGCCGGACAGCTGGGTGGGCCGGTGCTTGAGGCGTTCGGCGAGCCCGACCGTCTCCACGACCCGCGCCAGCCACTGCTTGTCCGGCTTGCGGCCCGCGATGTCCATCGGCAGCGTGATGTTCTCGATCGCGTTCAGCGTCGGCAGCAGGTTGAACGCCTGGAAGATGAACCCGATCCGGTCCCGGCGCAGCTGCGTGAGCTTCTTGTCCTTCAGGCCGGTGATCTCGGTGTCGTCGAGGTAGATCTGGCCGCCCGTCACGGTGTCGAGGCCGGCCAGGCAGTGCATGAGGGTGGACTTGCCGGACCCCGAGGGGCCCATGATCGCGGTGAACTGGCCGCGTGCGATGTCCACGTCGACGTGATCGAGGGCGACGACCCGGGTCTCACCGGACCCGTACGCCTTCACGACCTGCCGCGCCCGTGCGGCAACGGCCGTACGCCCTCCAGTACCCCCGTGCCTGGGAATGGTCACAGCCGAAGTCACGGTATGTCTCCTATATCGGTCAGCAGATGGTGCGGGCGGTCCCCCGGTCGGCAGCCGTCGTGTGCGGTGCCGGATCAGGAATCCGTCCGACGCGTGTCAGTCTCCCGGTGGGGAGGGGTCCGGCGCCCTGGTGTGCAGCGCAGTCTTTTCCTGTGGAAAACCCCACCCCCGCCGGTGTCCGTACCGCCCCCCGGCGGCGTAAAGCCAGGTTAAGGAAGGCGCCCTCCCTGTCTCGTCCTCCGTCGGTACGAACCCTCCCCAGGTCGTAGTACGGAGGTACCCCTAGGGGCACTCCACCGATGGGTGGAGGCCGTCTCGGGGTTCGCTCCACCCGGTGGCCCGGTCAGGCTCCACCCTCCCGCCGCGTCAGGGTCAAGTGGCAAGCTGTCCGCGGCAGGTAGGTGCAAGGGGCAGACAAACGACGGGACCCGTGGCGCGGGCGCGGCCGGGGCCAGGGGGAGGCACCGGGGTGGGCACTACCCGTTCCACTGCACGCGAGGCCGCACAGCCCGCCACGACAGGACGGCGCGCGGCCGTCGTCGCGGCGCTGATGCTGTCGATGGCGCTGGCGGCGCTCGACGCGACCATCGTCTCGACCGCCGTTCCGCAGATCGTCGGCGACCTCGGCGGCTTCTCCGTCTTCTCCTGGCTGTTCTCCGGCTATCTGCTGGCCGTGACCGTCACCCTGCCGGTGTACGGCAAGCTCTCCGACACCTTCGGCCGCAAACCGGTCCTGATAGCCGGCTCGGTGCTGTTCCTGCTCGGGTCCCTGCTGTGCGCGCTGGCCTGGAACATGGGGGCGCTCATCGCGTTCCGTGTCGTGCAGGGCCTGGGCGGCGGCGCGCTCCAGGGGACCGTGCAGACCCTCGCCGCGGACCTGTATCCGCTGAAGGACCGTCCCAGGATCCAGTCCAAACTGTCCTCGGTGTGGGCGGTGTCCGCGGTCGCCGGCCCGGGCCTGGGCGGGGTGCTCGCCGCGTACGCGGACTGGCGGTGGATCTTCCTGCTCAACCTGCCGATCGGCGCGGTCGCGCTGTGGCTGATCGTCCGTCACCTGCACGAGCCGCAGCGGGAGACCCCCGGGCACGCGCGCGTGGACTGGGCGGGCGCGCTCGCGGTGTTCGCCTGCGGCGGGGTGCTGCTCACCGCGCTGGTGCAGGGCGGGGTGGCGTGGCCGTGGCTGTCGGCGCCCTCCCTGGCCCTGTGCGGCGCGGGGCTCGCCCTGGTCGCGGTCGTGGTGCTGGTGGAGCGCCGGGCCGCGGACCCGATCATCCCCGGCTGGGTGTGGCGGCGCCGTACGATCGCCGCGGTCAATCTGGCGCTGGGCGCGCTGGGTCTGCTGATGGTCGCCCCGTCGGTCTTCCTGCCCACGTACGCCCAGTCGGTGCTGGGCCTCGCGCCCGTGGCCGCCGGATTCGTGCTGTCCGTGTGGACGCTCAGCTGGCCGGTGTCGGCGGCCCTGAGCCAGCACGTGTACCGCAGGATCGGTTTCCGCAACACGGCGATGCTGGGAATCGGCACGGCCGCGCTGATCCTCTTCGCGTTCCCCTTCCTGCCCTACCCCGGGCGGGCGTGGCAGCCGACGCTGCTGATGCTGCTGCTCGGCGCCGCGCTGGGCCTGTTCCAGCTGCCGCTCATCGTCGGGGTGCAGTCGACGGTGGGATGGGCCGAGCGCGGCACCACGACGGCGTCCGTGCTGTTCTGCCGCCAGACCGGCCAGACGGTCGGCGCGGCGGTGTTCGGCGCGGTCGCCAACGGGGTGCTGGCCGCACGGCTCGGCGGCGCGGGCGACCTGGACTCGGTGACCCGGGCACTGGACTCGGGCCGGGTGCCGGAGGCGACCCGGCGGGCCATCGCCGACGCGGTGCACACGGTCTACCTGGGCGCGGCGTGCGCGGCGGCCCTGGCGTTCCTGGTGCTGCTGTTCCTCGCGCCGCGGAAATTCCCGGTGCTGAACGACTGAGCGTCCGTATCCTCGCGCCCATGGTCACGTTGGAGCCCCTGCGGGCGGAGCACGCGGAGGCGCTGCTGGCCTTCGAGCGGGAGAACCGGGCCTACTTCGCCCGCACGGTGCCGGACCGCGGGGACGCCTTCTTCACGGCGGCGGGGTTCGCCGCGCGCCTTCAGGCACTCCTCGACGAGCAGCACGCGCGCGTGTGCCGCTTCCACGTGGTCCTCGCGGAGGACGGCGAGCTGATCGGCCGTGTGAACCTCATGGACCTGGTGGACGGCAGCGCCGAACTCGGCTACCGGGTCGGCCGCCGGGCCGCCGGCCGGGGCGTGGCGACGGCAGCGGTCGCCCAGGTGTGCCGGCTGGCCGTCACCGACTACGGCCTGACCGTCCTGACCGCGGTCACGACCCTGGACAACGCGGCCTCCATGAGGGTCCTGACCCGCAGCGGCTTCACCCGGGTGGAGAACACGACGGTGGGGGGCCGGCCGGGCATCCGCTACGAACGCCGGCTCCTCGACGCCGCCCCCGACGGGCCGGGCCCCACAACCCCGTAGCCCCAGGTCCCTTGCCCCTCGGTCCCGGGGCCCCTTGCTCAACTTCACTGTGCACAAGGGCCGTTCGCCACCGGAACGGATCCCCCTCACCCGACGCCTCCCGAGCTGCGGGAAGAACGGGTGAACGCGGGTAACACCCGAGGTCGGAAAGTTATGCGCGTACCGACCGATCAGTTTGTCAAAACTCTCGCGCTGGACCCCTACTCCAAGTAGCGTGCGTGGCTCCCGCCCCCCACCTCCCTGCGGTCCGCCGCACCGGAACAATCCTCGCAAGGAGCACCGGGATGTCCTACGACTCATCCCCGCCCCACCCGTACCGACCACCCGGTCGATCCGCGTCCTACGACCCGTACACGTACGAGACCTACCCCTGGGCACCGCAGGAGGCGCCCGAACCGGCCGGCCGGCCTCCCCAGCGGCACGCCGCGCTGGGGCAGCACAGTGACCTGCGGCTGCTGCGCAGCGCCTACCGCTGGCAGCGGCGCGTGGCCACGCTCACGGCCCTCGGCTACTTCGTCCTCTTCCTGATCCTGTCGGCGTTCGCACCGTCGTTCATGACGAGCAGCGTCACCGACGGCCTGCCCACCGGGCTGCTGCTCGCGCTCGTCCAGGTCCCCGTGACGTGGCTGGCGATCGCCCTGTACGAGCGGACGGCCCGCCACCGCGTCGACCCGATCGCGGACCGGATACGCCGGCATGCCGAGCTGGACGCGAAGCGGGAGGTCACCCGGTGACCACCGATTTCAGCGGCAACGCCCAGACGATGTCCCTGGTCGGCTTCTCCGCCGTCGCCACGGTCACCCTGCTGCTGTGCGTGATGACGGGCCCGGACCGGGACGACCTGGACGAGTTCTACACCGGCTACAGCTCCCTGTCGCCCATGCGCAACGGCCTGGCGATCGCCGGTGACTACATCTCGGCCGCGACCGTCCTCGGCACCGGCGGCGTCATCGCCCTGTTCGGCTACGACGGGGTCGTACTGGCGCTGAGCACAGCCCTGTCGCTGATGCTCATGATGTTCCTGCTGGCCGAACCGCTGCGCAACGCGGGCCGGTTCACCATGGGTGACGCGCTGACCCGCCGGATGCCGGGGCGAAGTGTCCGTATCGCGGCCTGCGCGGTGACCCTGGCGGCGCTGCTGCCGCTGATGCTGGTGCAGTTGGCGGGGACCGGGCAGCTGATGGCGTTCATCCTCGGCTTCTCCGGCGAGTCCCTGCAGACCGGCTGCATCATCGGTGTGGGCTTGCTGATGATCAGTTACGCGGCGATCGGCGGGATGAAGGGCACCGCCCTCATCCAGATCCTGAAGATCGTGATGCTCCTCGGCTCCGGCATGGTCGTCGCGGTGCTCATCCTGAACCGGTTCGACTGGGACCCGGGAGCGCTGTTCGGCGCGGCCGCCCGCAACAGCGGCGTGGGCTCGTCCTTCCTCTCCTCGGGCCTGGAGTTCGCCGGCGGCCCCAGCCCCGACCTGGACATGATCACCGCCCAGCTGACGGTCGTCCTCGGGGGCGGCGTCCTGCCGCACGTCACCATGCGTATGTACACGGCCTCCAGTGCCCGGCAGGTGCGGCGCTCGATGTCCTGGGCCGTGTCGAGCGTGGCCCTGTTCGTGCTCGTCATCACGGTCGTCGGATTCGGAGCGACCGCGCTGGTCGGGCGGGAACTGATCGCGCAGGTCGACCCGCAGGGCAACACGGCCTATCTGCTGGGCTCACAGGCGGCGTTCGGCGCGGACGTGTCGTCGGCGGAGACGTTCCTGTTCACGACCATCACGACGGCGGTCTTCCTCACCCTGCTCGCCTCCGTCGCCGGCATGATCCTGGCCTGCGCCAACTCCCTGGCACACGACGTGTTCGCGGCCCGGGTGCAGGAGATGTCACCGCGCCGCGAGATGACGGTGGCGCGGCTGTCGGCCCTGGCCGTGGGCCTGCTCGCGGTCCTCCTGGCCACCCAGGTCCAGCACCGCAGCCTGCAACCGCTGGTGACGCTGTCCTTCTGCCTGGGGGCCTCGGCCATCGCGCCCGCACTGGTCTACAGCCTGTTCTGGCGCCGCTACACGCGAACGGGCCTGCTCAGCACCCTCATCGGCGGATCCCTGGCCGTGCTGCTGCTGATGCCGGGCACGAACCTGGTCTCCGGCTCACCGGTCTCGGCCTTCCCCGAGTCCGACTTCAACTGGTTCCCGTTCACCACCACGGGCCTGGTCTCCATCCCCCTGGGCTTCGCCTGCGGCTGGCTGGGCACGATCGCCTCCGGCCGGAGGAAGTCGGAGGAGCAACGCCACCAGTACGAGGCGGTGGAGGGCTGGATCCTGGCGGGAGCGGCACGCCGGGACCACTGACGCGGACGGCACGGCGACCGACACGGCTCGCCGTGCCACCGGGTGACGGCACGGCGACCGCCACGGCTCGCCGTGCCACCGGGTGACGGGCGACGGGCCCGGGCACGGGCGCCGCACACGACCGGCGATCCCGCCAGGGCGCCCGCCCAGCCCGGGCACGGGCGCCGCTCACAACCGGCGATCCCGCCAGGGCGCCCGCCCAGCCCGGGCACGGGCGTCGCCCACGACCGGCGATCCCGCGAGGGCGCCCGCCCGACCCCTCCCCCTCAAGAGCCCGCGCGATCACCCCGCCCGACCCCCTCCCCCTCAAGCCGTCGCCGTCGCCGGTGCCGGTGTCAGTCCGCCGCCACTTGGCCCGCCCACGCCGTCAGGCTGGCGTGGACGTGGTCGATGTGGGCCAGGGCGTCCTCGCGTCGCACGGTGTGGTCACGCAGGAGCCGGCCGGTCTCCGCCTCGACCGCCGCCACGCGCTCGTGGGCCTGGGCGACCAGTTCCGCCGCACGGGCCCGGGCCTCCTCCTCCCGCTCGCGTGCGGAGTCCTCCGCGTCGGCGAAGGCCCGCTCCGCCTCGGACAGCGCGTCCTGGGCACCCGCCATCGCCTCCTCGTGCTGCGCGTCCAACTCCGCCGCCCGGGCGGTCTCCTCCCGTTCCGTCTCCGCCCACCGCTCGGCGCGCTCCTTGTCCCGCTCGGCCAGCATCCCGGAGGTGCGCTGCCGCATCTCCCGCAGCGCGGCCACGGCCTCGCCCCGCTCCTCCTGCGCCTCGCGCCGGGCCGCGCCCCGGATCTCGTCGGCCTCGGCCCGGGCGGCGAGCAGCCGCTGCCGGGCCCGCTCGTCGGCATCCGCGCGCACGGCGTCGGCCTGCGCCCGGGCGGACTCGCACACCTCGGCCGCGGACGCCCGCGCCCCGTCGACGAGGTGCCGCGCCTCCCGGCACGCCCCCTCCCGTACGGCGGCGGCCTCCTCCTCGCCGAGTGCGAACAGCCGCCGTGCCCGGTCGCCGAGGGTCTCGTAGTGCTGCGGGGTCAGCCGGGCCACGGCCTCGCGCAGTCGCGCCAGTTCCTCGTCCATCCGCCGGGCGAGCACCGTCAACCGCGCCGCCCTCTCCCAGGCGGCGTCCCGGTCCGCGGAGAGGGTCTCGGCGTACGGGTCGACCTGTTCGGGACGGTAGCCACGTCCCCGCACCGCCGTGAAACCGTGCGGGGACGCTGTCGCGCCGCTCATCCGGACCCCTCTCCACCACAGCACGTGAAATCGCACTAGAAATGGGATGATTTCGCGCACATCTTGGTGGATCGGGCGGAAGTGTTCATCACGCGACACTCCGCACGCGGGTCACGGGCCACGGCGGAGCCGTACGCCGGTCAGCCCCAGCTGGTGCCCGCGGGCTCCTGGATGGTCGTGTTGATGCGGTTGAACATGTCGGTGACCGCGACGGTGAGGATGAGCTCCGGGTTCGTCATCCGTGCCTGCACGATCTCTGCCTCCTGGGTGCGCGGTGCGTCGCTGTCACCGCACTGACGGAACGGCGGGCAGAGATGTGACAGCCCGGCGCGAAGATTTTCACGCGGGCACGAAGGAGCCGAGCCGATCGCACGCAAGAGCCGGGCCGGTCGCACGAAGGAGCCCGGCTGGCCACATGAAAGAGCGGCCCCGCCGCGAACGAGCCGGGCACGAAAGAGCCGGGTCCGGTCGCGCGAGACGACCGGGCCCGGCTCCTTGAGGCACCGGCACCTCGGCGGTGCCGCCTTAGCGGCGACGCGTCACAGCAGCCCGTCCCACATCTGCTCCAGCAGGACCGACCACCAGCTCTCCGGCGACCCCAGCGCCGCCGGGTCGAGCGCGGCGAGCTGCGCCTGGAAGTCGACGGTCCAGCGGCCCGCCTGCTCCTGGTTCAGCCCGAACCGCAGCCGCCACATCCGCCCCAGCAGGGCGAGGCAGCGGGCGAATTCCGGCAGGCCGGTGTTCACGAACTGCGGCGGCACCGGCGCTCCGCCCGGCCCGGCCTCCACCGGGACGGCCACGATGTTCGCCGTGCCGTACTGCACGCAGATCGCCTTGCCGAAGTCGCTGCCCATCACCAGGTAGGAACCCGCGTCCGAGGCAGGCTGCACACCGCGCTCGGCCGCCAGCTCCGCCAGCGTCGGAACGGGCCGCCCCGGCTGGGCCTGCGCCCAGAAGAACGGGCCCATGTCCACCGGCAGTCCGGCCGCCACCAGCGTGTGCGCCACGATCGGCGGCACACCCTGCCGCGACACGGCGGCCTGCTCGAACCGGAACACCCCCGGCCCGAACGCGGCCCCGAGCTCCTGCCCGATGGCCTCCGGCGGAATCGGCACAGCCGCCTGCACCGGCGGCAGCGGGGCACGCACCGGAGCCGGACGCGCCGGACCGTCCGCGACCTGGTGCAACTCGCCCTGGTGGGCCAGCAGCTGCTGCATGCCCTGCTGCCGGCTCGCGTGGTCCGTACCGTACGGCGCGATGCTCGTGATCCGCGCCTGCGGCCACTGCTCCCGGATCATCCGCGCGCAGTACGCACCCGGCAGCTCGCACGACTCCAGCTCGGTGTGCAGCTCCAGCACCTGGTCCGGGGGCACGTTCATGGCCCGCAGCTCGTGGAAGATCTGCCACTCCGGGTGCGGCGTGCCCGGCGCCGAACGCCGGATCAGCTGCTGCTCGGAACCGTCCTGCGCGCGGTAGCGCAGCACGGCCTGGTAGCCGGGGCCGACGGTCGGCTGCCCGGTGGGCTGCTGCGGATAGCCGTACGCGGGAGGCTGCCCGGGCCCGGGCGGCGGCACCGCACCCGGGGGCATGGCGCCCGGCGGCACGCCGGGAGGCACGGCTCCCGGCATCCCGGGCGCCATCCCCGGCGGCATCGGCTGCGCACCGGGCGTACCAGGGGCGCCCGGGGCGGCACCCGGGGCGGCGGGTGGTGCGCCAGGGGCCTGCGGCGGCGGAGGCACGCCGGGGCCGCCCACCGGAGGCGCGGCCAGCACGGTCTCCGCGTGGTGCACGGGCCCGGAACCGCCGGGAGCACCCGGGGCACCCGGAGGGCGCGGACCGCCCGGCGCACCGGGCGCGTGCGGAGCACCCGGGCTCGGCGCACCCTGCGGCTGGGGCCCGCCGGGCGCACCCGGAGGACCCGGCGGCTGCGGGGCGCCGGGGCCGCCCGGCCCCATGCGACCGGGATCGGCGAACATCGTGGCGGCGTGGTGGACACCACCGGGCGGCGTACCACCCGGCGCACCCGGAGGACCGGGCGGACCGGGCGGATTCGGCGCACCGGCAGGCGGCCCGCCAGGAGCACCGGGAGCACCCGGGCCTGCCTGCGGAGCGCCAGGAGCCCCCGGAGTGCCCGGAGCCCCCGGCGGCGGCAGCGGCGCGCCCGCACCTGAGGAGTGCCCGGCCCCGCCCGGACCGTCCGGCCCGAGCGCCGACACCATCTGGGTGGGGACGTACCCGCCCGCGGGAGTGCCCGGCGCCCCGGGCCCCGACGGCGGAGGCGTACCGCCCCGCTGGGCGCCGGGCGTACCCGGGGCGCCCGGCGGAGGCGGAGTGGAGGGGCCCGTCCCCCGGCGCCCGGGCGGCGGAGCCGCCTTGCTGGTCGCGGCGTCGGCGATGTCCCCGGCGTTCCGAGCCGCCCCCGGCCCGGCCGGCGGTTGCGGCGCGGCGGCCGGCGGCGGCGTGCTGCCCGGCGGCTGCGGATACCCGTACGGCTGCCCACCGGGCACGGGCGGCGGGGTACTGCCCTGCGGCACGCCCCCGGGCGGCGTCCCCGGCACGGGCGGAGCGCCCGCCGGACCCACCGGGCTCCCCGCCGGCCCCGTAGGGCCGCCGTGACCGGGGCCACCAGGCGCGGGTACCGTCCCCGGGCCCTGCGCGTTCGGGTCGTCCAGCGCCGGCGACAGCGCCGTCGGCGGAAGCCCGCTGCCGCCCGACATCAGCGTCGTCTTGGCCTCGGGCGTCGTCGAAGGCGGCGGAGTGTCGCCGTCGTCCCCGCTCAGCGGCGGCGCGAAGACCGTCGCCGGCAGCGGCACGGAACGGTCCTCACCCGCGTCCGCGGTGGTGTCCGTACCGGCCCAGGGCGTCGCACCCTCCGGCACACCCGGCGCCGCCGGAGACCCGGGCGCACCCGCGTCGGCCCCGGAGTCGCCCCCGGCCGCCGGCCACGACGCACCACTGCCCGGCGCCACGGGCGCGCCCTGCGCGGGAGTCGCCCCGCCACCGTCCGGGACCCCTCCGCCCGCCGCACCGGTACCAAAACCAGCACCAGGACCAGCACCAGCAGCGGCATCCACATCGGCATTCGCAGCGCCCCCGGCAACAGAGCCGGAAGAACCCGCACCCGCACCCGCACCCCGCCGGTCCGGAATCCCCAGCTTGTCCGCCGCGTCCTGCAACCACTCCGGCGGAGTCAGCAGGAACGACGTCTGGTTGAGATCCACCCGGGCGGCGGGCGCCGCCGGAGCCGGCTCGTCCACCGCGTCCGGACGGCCGTACTCCTCCTCGTACCGGCGGATCACCTCACCCACCGGCAGCCCGGGCCACAGCGTCGCCTCGCCGCTGTCCCGCGCGATCACCAGCCGCTGCGCACCACCGTCCGACCGCGGCCCGTCCGCCCGGTCCTCGGCCCACACCACGAACCCGAGATCGAACTCCCGCACCCGCACCTCACGGTGCTGGTACGACGGCACGTCCCCGTTGATCCACTCTTCCGCGCGCTCCTGCGCCTGCGCGAAGGTCACCATCGCCGACTCACTCCCCCACGGCCGAGGACGACACCGCACCCACCGGCACCACACGCGCGAACCCGCCGTCCACCATCAGGTTCGCCACCGTCTCCAACTCCGGCGGATCGCCCGCCAACCGCGACAGGAAGACGTCGAAGTCGTCCCCGCACGGCAGCAGCAACCGCTCCACCCGCTCCGCCGGCGGCATCGAGGGGTCCGTGTCCCGCGCGTCGTCGTACGCGCAGAACCACACCGAGCCGATCCGCTCGCCCTTCACCTTCACGGCCAGCAACCCGCCCTGGACGAAGGCGATCCCCAGGTAGTCCTTGGTCAGATGGTCACGCAGACACTTGTTGACGTAGACGAGGTCGTTGACCGCCGCCTCGTCCCGCACCGTGAAGAACGGCTGATCGACCAGCAGCCCCAGCTCCGCGTCCAGCGCCGCACCCACCGGCGCACACCCGCCCGCGGCCTTCAGGAACGACCGGTACGCGCCCGGCAGCCGGTAGCCGAGGTCCTCCTCGACCCCCTGCACCTGCGACTCGGTCACCGCGACCCCCGACTTCGGCAGCCCGAAGTGCGCCGGACGCGTCTCCTGCAACGGCCGCGTGCCCCGCTTGGCATGGTCCACGCCGGACGTCGCCACACCCCCGTGGTGCCGCAGCAGCGCCTTCACCTCGACCGGGACCAGCTCCAGCCGCCGCGTGCCCACCACGTGGTGCCACGTCCAGCCGTGCGGCGTCGCCACCGCCGGCACCGTGTCCCACAACTCGTGCCCGGACGCCGACAACGCCGTGTTCGCCGACACGTAGTCCGTCAGCCGCAACTCGTCGACACCGAAACCCTCCGGCGGCTCCGCGATCTCCGCGGCCGCCCGCGCGTACGCCGAGAAGTCGGGGTAACCGTGCTCGTCGACCCGTACCCCTCTCGGGTGACGGGCCGCCCGCACCGGATCCGGGAAATGCACGACCTGCCCCGCGTAGGCCGCGTTCGGCGGCGCGGCTTGCTGCCCGAGCCGACCTGTCGTCATGGCGGTTGCCCCCTGCGGCACTCTGTACGACCCGTATTGACCGCCCTTGGCGCACTACGACCCGTATCGACTGTCACGTCTACTGTCTCGACTGCACTGCACTGCACTGCACTTCACCGCACGCGCCGACCTGAAGGATCCCCCTCCGGTTCACGGCATCGATCTCCGAACGGATCACCGCATCGCCCGCGGTGCCGACAGCCTATGCGGTACGACGACACCGGTCACCGGCACCGGTCGGCACCCCCTCCGCATCCGTGACCAGGCGTCACCCCACCGTGACGGGACAACCCGCTACGGGCGTGTCGCCGCGCCCCAGCTTCCGCACCAGCCACGGCATTTGGCAGTCTGTGACCCCCGGGGGGATGCACGGAGGGGAAGACGATCATGAACGCGACGCAGACGGGACCACACACCGGCAGGTCCGCCGACCCACGAAACGGCGACCACGCGGGCGGCAGCCGCGACACCGGCCCCACGGCCGGCCACCCGCACAGCGACCCGCGCAACGGCGACCCACGCCACGCCGACCCCCGAAACGGCGACCCCCGCATCGGCTGGAGCAGCACCGAAGCCGCCCACGCCCCCACCCTCCTGCACCGCCGCGACGGCATCCTCCCCACCATCGCCGCCGCCCTCTCCGTCCGCGGCGCCACCCTCACCGGCACCGCCGCCCGCGGCGACACACCCCCCGCCCTGCACCCCCTCGTCCAGGACTTCCTCGACACCCTCACCAGCGCCCAGCGCGACCGCTACACCGGCCGCTGCGCCGAGACCATCCTCATCTCCCGGCACATCGCCGCCGCCGACACCGCACGCAGCAAACGCGCCGCGCGCAAGCCCATGACCAACGGCGAAGCACGCAAAGCCCTCAAACAGGCCAAGCTCACCGCCCGCCGCATCCGCGAGGACGGCGACCCCCTCCACGGCAGCTTCGCCACCCCCTGCCGCGCCTGTACCGCGCTCAGCGCCCACTTCGGCGTCCGCATAGTCGACCCGGCGTCCCAGAACACCTGACGCCTCCCCGACACCCCACCCCCACCGCACCACCCGACACCGCGGAGTGCGCCCGCGCACACCCGCCACCCCCCAAGACCTCGACGAGACGAAGGGCAGATGCACACCGACCGCACCTCGACCACCCGCTTCGCCGTACCCGTCGACGCCGCCCTGCGCGCCGCCGGCTGGCAACCCGGGCGCTGGGACATCAAACAAGCCGAGATCTGGGCCGACGCCCTGCGCGACCACACCTCCCCCGCGGGCCACCGCCACACCGTCTTCCCCGCCGCCGTCGAGGCCTGGGCCGAATTCGGCGGACTCCACATCACGCCCACGGGCCCCGGCCGCCAGGTCGCCCCCGCCGCCCTCCACCTCGACCCGCTGCACGGCCTCCACATGGCCCGCACCCTTGGCGACCTCGGCCGCGCCCTGGGCACCGACGTCTGCCCCCTCGGCGCCGAGACCGACAGTCAGGCCCTCCTCGCCATCGACACCGACGGCCGCGTCTACACCGTCGACCACACGGGCGACTGGTACCTCGGCCACGACATCGACCAGGCCCTCGCCACCCTCATCGCCGGCACCGAACCCGTCCGCCTCACCGCCGGCTGACCGCCGCCTGGCCACCGGCCGAGCACCGGCCGACCACCCCCAGCCACCGGCCGGTCAGCGGCCGGTCGGTCAGCAGCCGGTCGGTCAGCAGCCGGTCAGAGCCGGTCGGTCAGCAGCCGGTCAGAGCCGGTCGGTCAGCAGCCGGTCACCTGTCAGTCGTCGGCCGGTCGTCGATCGGCCGTCGCTCGGCCGTCGCTCGACATCGGGCTACGACGCCGGAATCACCGCCGACACCCGGAAACCCCCCGCATCCGTCGGCCCCGACACGAACACCCCGCCCAGCGCCGACACCCGCTCCCGCATCCCCACCAGCCCGTTCCCCCCGGACGGCAACCGCGCCGACGACGCCGCCTCCTCAGGCGGCTCGTTCTCCACCTGCATCGCGATCTCCGACACCCGATGCGCCAACCGCACATACGTCTTCGCCCCGGCCGCGTGCTTGTGGACGTTCGTCAACGCCTCCTGCACCACCCGGTACGCCGTCTGCTCCACCAACGGCGCGTACGACCGCACATCCCCCTCCACCGACAACGCCACGACCATCCCCGCCGCAGCCGACTGCCCCACCAGCTCCTCGATCTCCGCCAGACACGGCCCCTCGTCATCCGCCGCCCGCGAAGCCGCCGCGGCGGCAGCCACCCCCACCGCCGCCAACGGCACCGACGCGGACGCGGACGCCGCCACCGACGCCGGCACGGACGGCTCACGCGAGGGACCGTCCCCACCACTGCGCAGCACCCCGAGCATCTCCCGCAGCTCCGTCAGCGCCTGCCGGCCCATGTCCCCCACCAACGCGGCGTTCTTGACGGCCTTCTCCGGATCCTTCCGGGCCACCGCCTGCAACGCCGCGGCATGCACCACCATCAGACTCACCCGATGCGCGACCACGTCGTGCATCTCCCGCGCGATCCGCGTCCGCTCCTCGTTCCGGGCCCACTCGGCCCGCTCCTCCGCCCGCTCCGCCAGCAACTGAAGCTCCCGCTCCAGACTGTCCGCGCGCTCCCGCAAGCTCTCCATCAAACGCCGCCGCGCCCCCACGTACAGCCCCAGCAGCACCGGCGGCGCCGTGAAGCCCAGCGACATCGTGATCGCGGCGAAGGGGACGAACCAGTCCCCTATCTCCAGATCCCCCCGCGACATGTCCTGCTGCGTCTTCACGAACGTCACGATCAACGTCCCCACCAGCGACATCCCCGCCAGCGAGCCGATGATCCGCCGGGGCAGCTCCGCCGCGGCCAGCGTGTACAGGCCGACGATGCCCATCAGGAAGCCCATCTCGGCGGGCGTGATGGCGATCGACACCAGCACCACGGCGATCGGCCAGCGCCGCCGCACGAGCAGCACGGAACCGGCCAGCAACCCGAAGACGACCCCCGCGGCCACCGGGATCCCCGCATCCCGCGCGAACGGGATCCCCTCCAGCGCGCACTCCAGCGCGGACACCACGGCCAGGCTCACATCGAGCACGGCACTACGCCGCCTGGCCCACCACCACGGCCCTCCCCGGGCCGTCACATGGTCTTCCCCCGTCGCGGTCATGCCTCCCAGCCTACGGGCGGCCCCCGCCGGTTTTCCGTCGCATTTCCCGGACTGGCCTACACCACACTCCGTGACCGTTCGGCCGCGAAACCACCCGATATCCCTCGAACTGCTGAATCGCACACCGTTCGACATCGGAGCCCTCCATTCCACCCGGACGGTATGCGTATGACACATGCACCCGGCAAATACGCCGACTTCGAGGGGCTACGGCAGAGGGCGGTGACGCTGCGCCGCCAGGGCCTCAGCCTCCGCCAGATCCGCGACGAGCTGAAGATCTACAACAACGACATCCTCAACCAGCTGGTGAAAGGAGAACCGCCCCCCGCCTGGACGAAGCGCCCGAACGCCAAGGACGACCTGAGGGAGAAAGCCCGCGAGCTCCGCCTCCAGGGCTGGACGTACGACCAGATCGAGGTGGAGCTGGGGTGCTCCAGGAGTTCCATCTCCCTGTGGGTACGGGATCTGCCGAAGCCGGAGCGCCGGAGAACGCCTGAGGAGGCGTCGGCCATCGCGAAACGGGGCTGGGAAGCCACCCTGCGGCTACGGGACGAGGAGCGGCAGCAGACCAAGACGGCAGCCAAGCAGGCGATCGGCGCACTGTCGCCACGCGAGTTGTTCCTCGTGGGTGTCGGGCTCTACTGGGCGGAGGGCAGCAAGGACAAGCCCTACGACCGCCGCGAGAACGTCTGCTTCGTCAACAGCGACCCCGGCATGATCGAGGTCTTCCTGGCCTGGCTCGACCTGCTCGGAGTGGAACGCGAGCGACTCAAGTTCACCGTGATGATCCACGAGTCCGCCGACGTCGCGGACGCCGAGAGGTACTGGGCCGACCTCGTCGGCGCCGATCGATCCGCCTTCAACAAGACGACGCTGAAGAGGCACAACCCGAAGACACAGCGCAAGAACGTCGGCGATTCCTATCGAGGTTGCTTGGTGGTCAAAGTCCTGAAGGGCGCCGATCTGTACCGTCGCATCGAGGGCTCCTGGTACGGCATAGTGGAGTCCGCGCGCAGTCCGATCTTTTGAATCGGACATAGCGTGCACTCCATCCCGGATCGTCTAAGGGCAGGACAAACGGTTTTGGTCCGTTGAATGAGGGTTCGAATCCTTCTCCGGGAGCCCACAGAAAGCACCACCTCAGTTCGGGTCCTGACCGGCAATCCCCCGGTCGGGACCCGCACTCATGCCCCCACAAAAACCCCCCGGTATCCTGCGGATGTCACCCCACCCCATCCACAGCCGAAGGGCATCCCGTGAGCGCCAACCGCCCGGCAGCCGTCGTCGTTCTCGCAGCGGGTGAGGGCACCCGTATGAAGTCGGCCACCCCCAAGGTCCTGCACGAGCTCTGCGGCCGCAGTCTCGTGGGGCACGTCCTCGCCTCAGCCGGTGAGCTGCAGCCCGAGCGTCTGGTCGTCGTGGTCGGCCACGCCCGTGAGAAGGTCACCGCTCATCTCGGTGAGATCGCCCCGGACGTCCGTACCGCCGTGCAGGCGGAGCAGAACGGCACCGGGCACGCCGTGCGGATGGGCCTGGAGGAGCTGGGCGGGTCCGTGGACGGGACCGTCGTCGTCGTGTGCGGGGACACGCCCCTGCTGACGGGCGCCACCCTGCGGGCCCTCGCCGAGACGCATTCCGCCGACGGCAACGCGGTCACCGTGCTGACAGCCGAGGTGCCGGACGCGACGGGGTACGGGCGGATCGTCCGTGACGAGGCCACGGGGGCCGTCACGGCCATCGTGGAGCACAAGGACGCCACCGACGCCCAGCGGTCGATCCGTGAGATCAACTCGGGTGTGTTCGCGTTCGACGGTCAGCTGCTGGCGGACGCGTTGAAGAAGGTGCGGACGGACAACAGCCAGGGCGAGGAGTACCTGACGGACGTGCTCGGGATCCTGCGTGAGGCGGGGCACCGGGTGGGGGCGTCGGTGGCCGGTGACCACCGTGAGATCGCCGGGATCAACAACCGTGTGCAGTTGTCGGAGGCGCGGCGGATCCTGAACGACCGGTTGCTGACCGAGGCGATGCTGGCCGGTGTGACGGTGATCGACCCCGCCACCACGTGGGTCGACGTCACGGTGACCTTCGAGCGGGACGTGGTGGTCCATCCGGGTACGCAGCTGCAGGGTGGCACGCATCTGGCGGAGGGTGCCGAGGTCGGGCCGAACTGCCGGCTGACCGACACCCGTGTGGGTGCGGGTGCGCGGGTGGACAACACCGTGGCCGCGGGCGCGGAGGTCGGTCCGCAGGCGTCCGTCGGTCCGTACGCGTATCTGCGGCCGGGGACGCGGCTGGGTGCGAAGGGCAAGATCGGGACGTACGTGGAGACGAAGAACGCGTCGATCGGTGAGGGGACGAAGGTGCCTCACCTGTCGTACGTGGGGGACGCGACGATCGGTGAGCAGACGAACATCGGTGCCGCGAGCGTCTTCGTGAACTACGACGGGCAGGAGAAGCACCACACCACCATCGGTTCGCATTGCCGGACGGGCTCGGACAACATGTTTGTGGCGCCTGTCACGGTGGGGGACGGTGCGTACACCGCTGCGGGGTCCGTGATCACGAAGGATGTGCCGGCGGGTTCGCTGGCCGTGGCCCGTGGTCAGCAGCGGAATATCGAGGGTTGGGTGGCTCGGAAGCGTCCGGGGAGCGCGGCCGCGAAGGCGGCGGAGGCGGCTTCCCGGGAGTCGGCCGGTGAGGGCTGACCGGAAACCGATGCCCCAAACACGGCGTACGGTGATAAGTGCACACCCGCACCCCCACCAGCTGAGACGGCCTCCGGCAAGCCGGCTGCGAGGTCTCTCGACACCTAGCTGCGACACCTCTGAGGAGACAGTGCTGTGACCGGGATCAAGACGACCGGCGAGAAGAAGTTGATGTTCTTCTCCGGCCGCGCCCACCCCGAGCTTGCCGAGGAGGTCGCCCAGCAGTTGGGTGTCGGGGTCGTCCCGACGAAGGCCTTCGACTTCGCGAACGGCGAGATCTATGTGCGTTATCAGGAGTCGGCGCGTGGCGCGGACTGCTTTCTGATCCAGAGCCACACGGCTCCGATCAACAAGTGGATCATGGAGCAGTTGATCATGATCGACGCGCTGAAGCGTGCGTCGGCCCGCTCCATCACGGTCATCGTGCCGTTCTACGGTTACGCGCGGCAGGACAAGAAGCACCGTGGACGTGAACCGATTTCGGCGCGTCTGATCGCGGACATGATGAAGACCGCGGGTGCGGACCGGATCCTGACCGTGGATCTGCACACGGACCAGATCCAGGGTTTCTTCGACGGTCCGGTGGACCACCTGTTCGCGCTGCCGCTGCTGGCGGACTACGTGGGCCGGAAGGTGGACCGGAAGAAGCTGACGGTGGTGTCTCCGGACGCGGGCCGTGTGCGGGTGGCCGACCGTTGGTGCGACCGGCTGGGTGCGCCGCTGGCGATCGTGCACAAGCGGCGTGACAAGGACGTCGCGAACCAGGTCACCGTCCACGAGGTCGTGGGTGAGGTCGAGGGTCGCGTGTGTGTCCTGGTGGACGACATGATCGACACCGGTGGGACGATCTGTGCCGCGGCGGACGCGTTGTTCGCGCACGGCGCGGAGGACGTGATCGTGACGGCGACGCACGGTGTGCTGTCGGGTCCGGCGGCGGACCGGTTGAAGAACTCGCGGGTGAGTGAGTTCGTGTTCACGAACACGCTGCCGACGCCGTCGGAGCTGAGCAGCGATCTGGACAAGATCTCGGTGCTGTCGATCGCGCCGACGATCGCGAGTGCGGTGCGTGAGGTGTTCGAGGACGGTTCGGTGACGAGCCTGTTCGACGAGCAGTAGAGAGCGCTGCGGGGATCGCTGTAGAGATCCTTTTGGGTGCGGCCTCCCTGTCCGAGTAGACTGCTGCAGTTGCTCGGCGAGGGAGGCCGTTCCCGTGTGTGGTGCGGGATGCGGCGGTCCGTTATCGACGCGCTCTTCGTAGCAGGCCGTTCGTGGCCGGGTGACCACGTCCGTGTTTTCTGACTATGAGGAGTGATCATGTCCGAGGTGAAGATCGCCGCCGAGACGCGCACCGAGTTCGGCAAGGGTGCCGCGCGCCGTATCCGTCGTGAGGACAAGGTTCCCGGCGTGCTGTACGGGCACGGTTCGGACCCGCTGCACCTGACCCTTCCGGGTCACGCGCTGCTGATGGCGCTGCGTACGCCAAACGTCCTGATCGCGCTGGACATCGACGGCAAGACGAACGAGCTGGCGATCCCGAAGTCCGTGCAGCGTGACCCGCTGAAGGGTTTCCTGGAGCACGTGGACCTGCTGCTGGTGAAGCGCGGCGAGAAGGTCACGGTGGAGATCCCGGTGCAGACCGAGGGTGAGCTGGCCCCGGGTGGCTACCTGCTGGAGCACGTGCTGAACGCGCTGCCGGTCGAGGCCGAGGCGACGCACATCCCCGAGGCCGTGACGGTGTCCGTGGAGGGTCTGGAGGCCGGTGCCTCGATCCTCGCGAAGGACATCGAGCTGCCCAAGGGCACGACGCTGGCCGTCGAGGAGGACGCTGTCGTCCTGCAGGTGCTGGCCGCGCAGGCCGAGGAGGCCCCGGAGGGCGAGGAGGCGGCTGAGGAAGAGGCCGCCGTCGAGGCCTGATCCTCTGCGTCGTCGTTTGGTCGGCCGCTGTTCCCGTGCGGGGCAGCGGCCGACGCGTATGAAGGAGACATGGACGTGACGACCGATGCGGCCGCTCCGTGGCTGATCGTGGGGCTGGGCAATCCGGGGCCGGAGTATGCGGGCAACCGGCACAACGTGGGTTTCATGGTGGCCGATCTGCTGGCGGACCGGGTCGGGGGGAGGTTCAAGCGGGCCGGGCGGGCGCAGGCGCAGGTCGTGGAGGGCCGGATCGGGCCGCCGGGGCCGTTGAACCGGCGGGTCATTCTGGCGAAGCCGATGTCGTACATGAACCTGTCGGGCGGTCCGGTGAACGCGCTGCGGGATTTCTACAAGGTGCCGGTGGGTCATGTGGTGGCGGTGCATGACGAGTTGGACATCGATTACGGGGTGCTGCGACTGAAGCTGGGTGGCGGGGACAACGGTCACAACGGGCTGAAGTCGATGACGAAGGCGTTCGGTGCGGAGTATCACCGGGTGCGGTTCGGGATCGGGCGGCCGCCGGGGCGGATGCCGGTGGCGGATTTCGTGCTGAAGGATTTCTCGTCGTCGGAGCGCAAGGAGCTGGACTACTTCGTGGACCGGGCGGCGGATGCGGTGGAGTGTCTGGTGATCGAGGGGTTGGAGCGGGCGCAAAGCTCGTACAACTCCTGACTTGTCGCCCTGCGAGGTTGACGGGCCGTTCAGGCATGGCCAATGATCCCGGCCATGCCTGCCCTTGCCGCTTCTTCGTCCCAGGCTTCGACTGCCGTGCTGCGGTTCGGGCGGTTCGTGGTGATGGGTTCGGTCGCGGTGCTGATCCTGATCGCGGGTGTGTGGGCGTCGTGGGGTACGGCGCAGCACGTGATGCTGACGAAGGGCCGGGAGCAGGGCACGGTCGATGTGACGCGGTGCGGGTCCGAGGTGTGCTGGGGCCGGTACGCGCCGTTGTCGGCGGGTTCGCAGCCGCGGGCGCGGGTGGTGCTGGAGAGGTCGGTCGCGGTGGAGCGGGGCCGGACGTACACGGTGGTCGTGAAGCCCGGTGGTGAGGACGCGGTGCGTTCGGGGCCGGCGGGGGTGCTGTACGCGTGGGTCCCGCTCGGTGGTGCCTTGTTGCTGGCGTCGGTCGTGGTGGCGGGTGGTCTGTTGCGGACGCGGTTGGCGTGGGTGATGGGCTTGTCGGGGCTGGCGTTGCTGACGGCGGCTTTCCTGGCCGTCTGAGGGGTTCCGGTGTTCTGTGCTGTCGGGGCCGCGGGCGCGCTGGTGGCGGCGGGCGGTCTTCTGGTGCTGTGGCGTCGGCGGGCCGACCGCGGCTGACGCGGGGATGACGGTGCCCCCGGGCCTGTACGGGCTCGGGGGCACAGTGCCGTCCGGGGGGTGGGTTCAGCCGGTGTTGCGCAGGCCGGCTGCCACGCCGTTGACGGTGAGGAGGAGGGCGCGGGCGAGCAGGGGGTCGGGGGTCTCGCCGGCGGCGGCCGTGTCGCGCTGCCGCTTGAGCAGGGCGACCTGGAGGTAGGAGATGGGGTCGAGGTAGGCGTCGCGGATGGCGAAGGTTTGCTTCAGGACGGGCGCGGCGTCGAGGAGTTCCTTCTCGCCGGTGACGCGCAGTACCTCCCGCACGGTCAGTTCGTGTTCGGCCTTGATGGTGTCGAAGACGTGCTTGAGCTCGTCGGGGACGAGGGTGTCGACGTAGTGCTGGGCGATCCGCAGGTCGGTCTTGGCGAGGGTCATCTCGACGTTGGAGATGAAGTTGCGGAAGAAGTGCCACTGCTGGTGCATCTCGTCCAGGACGGTGTCGAGGCCGGCTTCGCGCAGGGCCTTGAGGCCGGAGCCGACGCCGAACCAGCCGGGGACGATCTGCCGGGACTGGGTCCAGCCGAAGACCCAGGGGATGGCGCGCAGTCCGTCGAGGGAGACGCCGGAGCCGGGGCGGCGGGAGGGCCGGGAGCCCAGGTGCAGGTCGGCGAGCTGGTCGACCGGTGTCGACGCGAGGAAGTACGTCGGCAGGTCGGGGTCCTCGACGAGGCGGCGGTAGGCGGCGTGGGCGGCGTCGGAGACGACGTCCATGGCGGCGTCCCAGCGGGCGAGGGCCTCGTCGGACTGGCGGGGTGCGGTGTGCAGGGCGGACGCCTGGAGGGTGGCCGCGACGGTGAGTTCCAGGTTCTCGCGGGCCAGGGAGGGGATGAGGTACTTGTCGGAGATGACCTCGCCCTGCTCGGTGACCTTGATCTCGCCTTCGAGGGTGCCCCAGGGCTGGGCGAGGATGGCGTCGTGGGTGGGGCCGCCGCCGCGGCCGACGGTGCCGCCGCGGCCGTGGAAGAGGCGCAGGCGGACGCCGTAGCGGTGGGCGACGTCGCGCAGGCGGCGCTGGGCGCGGTGGATCTCCCACTGGCTGGTGGTGATGCCGCCGAACTTGGAGGAGTCGGAGTAGCCGAGCATGACCTCCTGGACGTCGCCCCGCAGCGCGACGAGGCGCCGGTAGGACGGGTCGGAGAGCATGTCCTCGAGGATGGTGTCGGCGGCCTTGAGCTCGTCGGTGGTTTCGAGGAGCGGCACGATGCCGATCTTGGCCCAGCCGGCGTGCAGGTCGATGAGGCCGGCTTCGCGGGCGAGGACGGCGGCGGCGAAGACGTCGTCGGCGCCCTGGCACATGGAGATGATGTAGGACTCGATGACCTCGGGTCCGAAGACCTCCAGGGCACGCTTGACGGTGCCGAAGACGCCGAGGGTCTTCTCGCCGGGCGCGTCGACGGGTGCCGGGGTGGGGGCGAGGGGCCGGCGGGAGCGGAGCTCCTTGGCGAGGAGCTTGGCGCGGTAGTCGCGGGGCATGTCGGCGTAGCGCCAGGATTCCTCGCCGAGCCGGTCGAAGAGCTGGCCGAGGGCGTGGTGGTGGGCGTCGGCGTGTTCGCGGACGTCCATGGTGGCGAGCTGGAGGCCGAAGGCGGCGAGGGTGCGGATGGTGCGGGCGAGGCGGCCGTCGGCGAAGAGGCCGCCGCGGTGCTCGCGCAGGGAGCGCTGGATGATCCGCAGGTCGTCGAGGAGTTCGCTGGTGCCGAGGTAGTCGCGGCCGTCGCGGTGGGCGGTTCCCTTGGCGAGGCGCTTCTTGGTGTTCTCCAGCTTCTGCCGGATGCAGGTGGCCTTGAGCCGGTAGGGCTCCTCGGCGTTGAGGCGCTTGTAGCGGGGGCTGATCTCGGGGAGGTTGTCCAGGTCGGTCTGGAGGGAGGTCAGCAGTTCGTCGGTGGCGCCGGCGTAGCGGATGGAGTTGGACAGGAAGCCGCGGAGTTCGTCGATGGTCTCCAGGGCGTCGTTGATGCCGTGCTCGTGCTGGAGGATCAGGACGTCCCAGGTGACCTGGGGGGTGACGTTGGGGTTGCCGTCGCGGTCGCCGCCGATCCAGGTGCCGAAGGTGAGGGGGCGGGTGTCGTCGGGGAGCTTGACCCCGGCGCGCTCCAGTTCGGCGGTGAGGTCCTCCAGGACGTCGCCGACGGCGTTGGCGTGCAGTTCGTCGAGGTAGTAGATGGCGTTGCGGGCCTCGTCGGCGGGCTCGGGGCGCACCACGCGCAGTTCGTCGGTCTGCCAGACGAGGTCGATGTTCTCGGCCAGTCGGGTGTCCAGGCGGCGCCGGTCGGATTCGATGACCGGGGTTTCCAGGAGCGCGGCGATGCGCCGGAGCTTGTTGAGGACGGAGCGGCGTGCGGCCTCGGTGGGGTGGGCCGTGAAGACGGGGCGGACGTTGAGGTTGCGGACCGTCTCGCGCAGGTGCTCGGGGTCGGCGTCCTTGAGCCGGTCGGCCGTCCGGGTGAGGAGTCCGCCTTCGGCGGCGCGGCGGGCGCGCAGCTCGCGGCCGCGGTGGACCTGCTCGGTGACGTTGGCGAGGTGGAAGTAGGTGGAGAAGGCGCGGACCAGCTTGGCCGCGGTGTCGAGTTCGGTGCCGCGCAGCAGCTCGGCGGCGGCCTCGCCGTCCTCGCGGGTGAGGCGGCGGACCTTTTCGACGAGTTCCAGCAGTTCGGGGCCCTCTTGGCGGACGAGGGTCTCGCCGAGGAGGTCACCCAGCCGGCGGATGTCGGCTCGCAGCTCGCTGCTCGTCGTCGTGGTCTGGTCGTCGGCACTGCTCACAGGTGCGGCTCCTTGCAGTGTTGAAGCTCGTCTGGGAGGGGAACCCGGACGGCGTCTCGCGCGGCGGGGCGCCGCATACGGGTCCGGACATCCGGGAAGAAATCAGAGCGGACCGCGCTGTCCGACCGACTCAAGGATAGGTGTCGGCAAGGACGCGCAGGCTCGCGGGCTCTTGCCGCCGGGCGACGCACTGCCATACTTACGATGCCGTAGGTTACGGAACCGTAGGAAGCACGTCACGGTTCACGTGCCCCGGCTACCCCTTCTCCATCCACATACCCCCCAGGGGACGCGTATGACCAGTAGTTCCGACGTGATCGTGGACGCTTCCGAGGCGCCCGGTCAGGCCACCGAAGCCGCCCCGGCGACGCTGGGCGGCGAGCAGAAGCGGTCCATCGAGCAGATCGCCCTCCTCCTCTTCATCACCGTCCCGTTCCTCGCGCTGCTGGCGGCGGTGCCGCTGGCGTGGGGCTGGGGGGTGAGCTGGCTGGACCTCGGTCTGCTGGTCTTCTTCTACTACCTCGGGTGCCACGGCATCACGATCGGCTTCCACCGTCACTTCACCCATGGGTCCTTCAAGGCGAAGCGGCCGTTGAAGATCGCGCTGGCGATCGCGGGGTCCATGGCGGTGGAGGGTCCGCTGGTGCGCTGGGTGGCGGACCACCGCAAGCACCACAAGTTCTCCGACGCGGAGGGCGACCCGCACTCGCCGTGGCGTTTCGGTGAGACGCTGCCGGCGCTGATGAAGGGCCTGTGGTGGGCGCACATCGCGTGGATGTTCGACGAGGAGCAGACGTCGCAGGAGAAGTACGCGCCCGACCTGATCAAGGACGGGACGCTGCGCGCCATCTCCCGCCAGTTCGTGCTGTGGACGGTGGTGTCGCTGGCGCTGCCGCCGCTGATCGGCGGTCTGGTGACGATGTCCTGGTGGGGCGCGTTCACCGGGTTCTTCTGGGGTTCCCTCGTCCGGGTGGCCCTGCTGCACCACGTGACGTGGTCGATCAACTCGATCTGCCACGCGGTCGGCAAGCGCCCGTTCAAGTCGCGGGACCGTTCGGGCAACGTGTGGTGGCTGGCGGTCCTGTCGTGCGGTGAGTCGTGGCACAACCTGCACCACGCCGACCCGACGTCGGCCCGGCACGGCGTGATGCGCGGGCAGCTCGACTCGAGCGCCCGTCTGATCCGCTGGTTCGAGCGGGCGGGCTGGGCGTACGACGTGAGGTGGCCGTCACGCTCGCGTATCGATTCGCGCCGTAACACCGGGGAAGGCGGCTCCCCGCGCGGGAAGGAGCCCGTCGAGGCGGCATGATGGTCGCTGTGGCGACCGACTCGAGCAGCACCCCCAGCAATGACAAGCCGCGGCGAGCGCGCCGCACCCGGATGACCGGTGCCGAGCGCCGTCAGCAACTGCTGGAGATCGGTCGCACGCTCTTCGCGGCGAAGGGCTTCGAGGGCACGTCGGTGGAGGAGATCGCGGCGAAGGCCGGTGTGTCCAAGCCGGTGGTGTACGAGCACTTCGGCGGCAAGGAAGGGCTGTACGCGGTCGTGGTGGACCGTGAGATGCGGCGCCTGCTGGACATGGTGACCAGTTCGCTCACGGCCGGTCACCCGCGCGAACTGTGCGAACAGGCCGCGTTCGCGCTGCTGGACTACATCGAGGAGTACACGGACGGGTTCCGCATCCTGGTGCGTGACTCCCCCATCCCCCAGTCGACGGGTACCTTCGCCTCGCTGATCTCGGACATCGCCACTCAGGTGGAGGACATCCTGGGCCGCGAGTTCAAGAGCCGCGGCTTCGATCCGAAGCTGGCCCCGCTGTACGCACAGGCCCTGGTCGGCATGGTCGCCCTGACCGGCCAGTGGTGGCTGGACGTGCGCCGGCCGAAGAAGGCCGAGGTGGCCGCGCACCTGGTGAATCTGGCGTGGCACGGCCTGGACGGCATAGAGGCCAAGCCCCATCTGATAGGACGCCGCAAGGCCTGATCAGATCCGCCCCTTGGGGGGTTCGAGGGCGGTGATCACCGGCTCTCCTTCCGGGCCACGGCGAACACCCTGCGGAACGGGAACGGCGTGCCGTGCGCACCGGCCGGGTAGGCCTCGCGCAGGGCCGCCCGGTATTCGGCGACGAAGGCGTCCCGCTGCTCCGGCTCGTCGGCGAGGGCGGTCAGCACGGGCCGCAGTCCGGTCCCCTTCACCCAGTCGAGCACGGGGTCCTCGCCCCCGAGCAGGTGGAGGTACGTCGTCTCCCACACGTCGGCCGCGCAGCCGAGGGAGGTCAGCCGCTCCAGGTAGGTCTCGGGGGTGCCGACGGCGTCGGCGTGGCGCAGGGTTTCGGCGAGCCGGGTGCGCCAGCGCGGTGAACCGGCGAGGTCGCGCATGAGGCGGTGGCTGGGGGCGTCGAAGTTGCCCGGCACCTGGAAGGCGAGGGTGCCGCCCGGTTTCAGACCGTCCACCCAGTCGGCGAACCGTTCGAGGTGCCCGGGCACCCATTGCAGTGTGGCATTGCTGATGATCAGGTCGTGCGGCTCGCCGGGCGTCCAGGTCCGTACGTCGGCGTGCGCGAAGTCGAGGCGCCCTCCGCCCGGGGTGGGTCCCTCGTGGTCGACGTGGGCCTTGTCGAGCATCTCGGGCGAGTTGTCGTAGCCGGTGATCAGTGCGGTGGGCCAGCGGGTGGCGAGCAGCGTGGTGACGTTGCCGGGGCCGCAGCCGAGGTCGGCGATGCGGGGGCGGTCCGCGGGCGGCCCGGCGGGCAGGTCGGGGACGCGGGCGAGGAGGTCGGTGAAGGGGCGGGCGCGGTGATCGGCGTGCCGGAGGTACTGGCCGGGGTCCCAGGTGGGGGTGGCTGCGGGCATGGTTCCTCCTGGTGTGCTGGTGTGCCTGGCGGGGACCGTGAGGGGCGCACACCCAGCGTGATCCGTTAACTATCTCGATGTCAAGAAACTGGACGTCAAGAGACTCTACGTCGACACAACCACTACACTGATCGTCATGGAGGACGAGGTCGATCGGCTGGTCGCGGCGTGGCGCCGGGAGCGCCCGGACCTCGACGTGGAACCACTCGAGGTGCTCAGCCGCGTGAGCAGGCTGGCCCGGCATCTGGACCGGGCCCGGCGGCTGGCGTTCTCGGAGCACAACCTGGAGCCGTGGGAGTTCGACGTCCTGACGGCCCTGCGCAGGGCGGGCACGCCGTACCAGCTCTCGCCGGGACAGCTCCTCACCCAGACCCTGGTCACCTCGGGCACGATGACGAACCGCATCGACCGCCTGGCGAAGAAGGGCCTGGTGGAGCGCCTCCCCGACCCCAGCGACCGGCGGGGCGTCCTGGTGCGCCTGACGGTCGAGGGCCGGGACCGCGCGGACCAGGCCCTGGCGGGTCTGCTGGACCAGGAGCGCGCGATCCTCGCGGAGCTCTCCAGAGCCCAGCGCGGCGAGCTGGCGGGGCTGCTACGCCAGCTGACCGCCCCGTTCGACAACATCCCCGGTTAGGTCCACCGGCCCGACCCCGGCCCGCCGGGCGAGGGCGACGGCGGCGAGGGTGGAATGCACGCCGAGCTTGCCGAGGACGTTCTGCATGTGCGTCCGCACGGTGTGCGGCGACAGGAACAGGCGCTCGGCGACGGCCTTGCGCCCCAGCCCCGCCACCATGCACCGCAGCACTTCCCGCTCACGCGGAGTGAGGGACTCGACGAGCCGCTCGCTCTCGGTGCGGTGCTTGCGGGCGGCGGTGAGCTCGCGCAGCACCCCCGTCAGCAGGGCGGGCGGCAGATGGGTCTCCTCCCGCAGCACGCCCCGGATGACCGTGAGCAGCCGGGACAGCGAGCAGTCCTTGGCGACCCAGCCGGAGGCGCCGGCCTGCAGGGCGAGCGCCGCCCGCCGCGGGTCGTCCTTCTCGGCGAGCACGACGATCCGTACGTTCGGCTGCGCGGAGCGCACACCGGTGACGAGGGAGATCCCGTCGACGAGCCCGTCCTCGTTGCCCTCCTGCACGGGGACGGCCGGGCGGGTGCCCGGTACCTTGCCGCCCAGGTCGGCGTCCACCAGCAGCACGTCGAACCGCCGCCCCTCGGCGACCGCCCGCTCCAGGCTGCGCAGCGCGGCCGGACCGCTGCCGGCCGCGGAGACGTCGACATCGGGCTCGGCGGCCAGGGCCGCCGCGAGTGACTCGGCGAAGATGCGATGGTCGTCGACGACCAGGACTCGGATGCGAACCACGTAACCCCCTTCCCCAGTGCTCCCGAAGAGCAGGGGATACCCCAACGTCGGAGGTTGACACCGCACGGGTACGACGCCGGAGTGTCCGGATCCGCTGCGTTCCGTCGTCCGTCCCTGCCGCAGCGGTCTGTTCGGGTCGCCGCAGCCGCACGGCCGCCGCCGTGCAGTACCGCCACCCCCACCCCGGGCGTCGTACCCGGCTGTCGCGCCCCCTGATCGGCACCGGCCCCCACCGGTGCTGTTCATCAGGGTACGGACGGGGGCCCGGAGCGGAAGGTTATTTGCAGAACTGACTGCCCGACGCGTTTATGGTGTGCCGCATGTTCCTTCTTGAGACAGAAGTCGACAAGGACCGACGTGATCTGCTCCGCACGCGCCTGCGGGACACGAACACCGCCGCCTCTCCGATCCTGCGCGCCCTGCGCGGAACCCCGGACGAAAGGGACGTGCCCTTGCATGTGTGGGCTGTGAACGACGGAACCGACGATCTCGCCGGCGGCCTGGTCGGCCACACCTGGGCGACCTGGCTCCACGTCACCTACCTGTGGGTCGACGAACGCCACCGGGGCAGGGGCCTGGGCGCGCGGCTCCTCGCGCAGGCCGAACACATCGCCTCCACGTCCCGCGGCTGCCGATCGTCCCGCCTGGAAACCTGGGACTTCCAGGCCCCGCGGTTCTACGAGAAGCAGGGGTACGAGGTGATGTGCGTGGTGCCGGACTATCCGCCGGGGATCACGGAGTATTCGCTGATGAAGAGGCTGGGGTAGGGGCGGGCGAGGCTGCCGGGGACCGGATAGCGTTGCTCCGTTTGAGTCCCCCACCTCAACGGGAGTTCCAGTGCACCGCCCCGCCCGGCTCACGTCTGCCGCGCTCACCGCATCCGCGGCCCTGCTGCTGACCGCCTGTGGCTCGGGGGGAGGTGACGGCTCGTCATCGTCCGGCAAGATCGCCGGTGCGGATTCGGGCGACAAGACGTCGGCATCGCCTTCGGCTTCCGCGTCGGCGGACGGGATCGAGCGGCCGGAGATCAAGCTGCCATCGGACATGAAGATGGTCTTCGAAGGACAGCAGACCGGCGACGCCACGAAGGACGCCATCCTCGCGGACAACGAGCGGGCCGAGGGCACGGTGTGGCAGGCCATGGCCTACGGCGACGTGAAGAAGTCGGGTATGGCCTTCTACTACACGGACGACGCGCTGGCCGGCGTCTACCAGTACGCCAAGCGCGCCATCGACAAGAAGACCAGCTGGGCCGGCACCCTGCGTTACTTCGACCGTCAGGTCACGGTGTTCGACAAGAAGTCGGCGGCTCTGACGTACTGCGTCGACGAGAGCAAGGCAGACCTCAAGAACCGCGAGACGAACAAGCTGCAGGGCACCAAGACCACGTCCGACAGCTATGTCTTCTACAACCTGGGCGTGAAGAGGAACAAGGACGGTGTCTGGCAGACCTGGGACCTCACCGAGGACCGCGGGTCGCAGAAGTGCCAACCATGACGTCACGTGCAAAGGCCGGGCGGGTGGAAGAGGGAGCGAGCTCGGATAACGTTGGTTCGCTTGCGCTAACTTCGCTTCAACGGGAGACCTGAGTGAATCGCCCCGCCCGGCTCGCAGCAGCCGTGCTCACCGCGTCCATGGCCGTGCTGACAACCGCATGCGGGTCGGGAGGAGGTGACTCGTCCGCCGCGCCGATCAAGGGTTCGGACGCCGGGGACGGAAAGACGTCGGCCGTTCCCTCCGCCTCCGCCTCGCCGGGCGGCGTCAAGCGCCCGGAGATCAAGCTGTCCCCGGACTTCCGGGCGGACTTCGAGAACTGGACGAACAGCGATGCGACGCTGCAGGCGATCCTGAACGACGGCCGCGAGGAGCTGAGGTCGAAGTACGCGGCGATCATCGAGGCCGATCCGGAGTCGAAGGCGGTCGCGTTCTACAACTCCGACGCCACCCGGGCGACGGCCCGCAGATGGATCAGGCAGTTCACGGACGACGGTGACAGCATCATCGGGCGGGTCAGGGTGTTCGACCCTCAGGTCCGACTCGGTGACACCGGATCGGGAGTGCTCTTCTACTGCGTCGACGAGCGCGAGGCGTCCACGAAGAACCGCAAGACCAACAAGGTCGTCAAGACTCCCGACAAGCCCGAGTCCCTCGTCCAGTACCGGCTCCGGCTGGACAAGTCCTCCCAGGGTGTGTGGAAGACGACCTCGCTGACCACCGTCCCCGGGGCGTGCAGCTGATGCGTTTCACGACGATGGCAGGGGCGGTCCTCACAGCGTCCGCCTCCGCCCTCATCCTGTCGTGCACGACGGCCCAGGCCATCGGCGAAGACGGTTCCCAGGCGCCACCCTCGGGCGGATCCGGCGGCGCGTCGGGCAGCACGCTGACGGCGTCGGCCGCCACCACCCGCATCAAGGTCACACAGACAGGTGGCGGCGCCGGCGGCTCCACCAAGTCGCTCGCACCGATCGATCCCCACTGGGAACCACCGGCGTGCTGGTACGAGCCCGTGGCGACACCCCAGCAACTCAAGGACGCCGTCGAGCGGCTCAAGAAGAACCCCAACGGCGACCTGGTTCCGGTCACCCCCTCGCTCAGCTGGGGTGAGGAGCTCATGGTGAACCACTACGAAAAGGGACAGGACGACACCGACAGCGGGTTCAGCTACAAGAACTACAACCTCGGCAAGGACGGGAGGTTCTGGCGCGGTGTGATCAACAAGAACCGGGAGAACGACGTCGATTCGTACGACTGCGAGCGCACCCTGTTCTGGCAGAACACCGGCACCCTCCCCGACGCCCACGCTCCCACGCCCGACGTCCTGGCCGGATACGCCTACGACAAGATCGACGTCCCGCAGACCGAGGTCGAGTTGAAGCCCGCGGTCAGATCCACCGTGAACCTGCCGACCTGGGCCTGGCTGGACAAGGCGACCTTCAAGGAGGTCAAGGTGCGAGCCGAACTGGCCGACGCAGGCGTCTGGGCGGAGACCACGGCCAAGCCGGTCGCCCTGCACCTGAACCCCGGTACCGAGGACGCCGAGACGTACCCGGCGTCCGGTGACTGCGCCATCAACGACGACGGATCCATCGGCGCCCCGTACGCCAAGGGTGATGCCGATCGGACTCCGCCCTGCGGTGTCCGCTACCTCCGCGCCACGAACGGCACGCCCTACCAGCTCAAGGCGTCGGTCACCTGGCAGATCTCCTGGGAGGGATCCGGGGGCACTCGGGGCGATCTGCCGGACGGAACCTTCGAGACGACCCAGGCGATGACGGTCCAGGAGATCCAGTCCGTCAACCGCTGACCGGGTGGTGGGAAGCGGCGCCTTCTTGGGGTGAGGGCGCCGCCGCCGCTTTCGGGTGGGGGTCAGGGGATGGGGTGGGCGCCCGGGGACGGGGTCGCTTCGAAGACGCGGGGTGTGGTGAAGCCCGCGGATGCGAAAGCCTCCGTCACCGCCTTGGTGATGGTGTCCACGTCCGCCTCCTCCGCGAGGACGATCGCCGAGCCGCCGAAGCCGCCGCCCGTCATACGGGCGCCCAGCGCGCCGTTGGCCAGGGCCGTGTCGACGACCAGGTCCAGTTCGGGGCAGGAGATGCGGAAGTCGTCGCGGAGGGAGGCGTGGCCCTCGACGAGGACCGGGCCGATCGCGCGGGTCTCGCCGGACTTAAGGAGGGAGACGACCCGTTCGACGCGTTCGTTCTCCGTGACGATGTGCCGGACCAGGCGGCGGACCTCCTCCTCGTCGCCGAGGCGGGCCAGCGCCGCGTCCAGCTCCGCATAGGGCACGTCCCGCAGCGCGTCGACGCCCAGCAGGGCCGCGCCCTTCTCGCAGCCGGCCCGGCGCTTGCCGTACTCGCCCTCGCTGTGGGAGTGCTTGACCTGCGTGTCGACGACCAGCAGGCGCATGCCCTCGGCCGCCAGGTCGAAGGGGATCTGCTTCTGGGACAGGTCGCGCGTGTCGAGGAACAGGGCGTGGCCCCTCTCGCAGCACGCCGACGCCGTCTGGTCCATGATGCCGACGGGGGCACCGACGTAGACGTTCTCCGCGCGCTGGCACAGGCGGGCCAGTTGCCAGCGCCTCAGGCCCAGTTCGTACAGGTCGTTGAGGGCCAGCGCCACGACGACCTCCAGCGCCGCCGACGACGACAGGCCCGCTCCGGAGGGGACCGTCGAGGCGAGGTGGAGGTCGGCGCCGGTGACCGGGTGGCCGGCCTCCCGCAGCGCCCACACCACACCCGACGGGTACGCCGTCCAGTTCCGGTCGGCCTGAGGCACCAGCTCGTCGACGCGCAGTTCGACGACTCCGCCCTCGACGTCCGCCGAGTGCAGGCGCAGGACGCCGTCCGTGCGCCGGGAGACGGCCGCCACGGCGGTGTGCGGCAGTGCGAACGGCATCACGAAGCCGTCGTTGTAGTCGGTGTGCTCACCGATGAGGTTGACGCGGCCCGGGGCCGCCCAGACACCCTCGGGGGCGGCTCCGTAGAGCTGCTCGAAACCGTCCCGCACCTGCTGTGCGCCCACTACTGCTCCCTTGCGATGTTCTGCGCGAAGTCCCACGCGTTCGCGACGATGCCCGCGAGGTCCGCGCGGGACGGGTTCCAGCCCAGCTTCTCGCGGGCCGTGCCGGCCGAGGCCACCAGGACCGCCGGGTCGCCGCCCCGGCGCGGGGCCACGACCTCGGGGATCGGGTGGCCGGTGACCCGGCGGACCGTCTCGATGACCTCGCGGACCGAGAAGCCGTTGCCGTTGCCGAGGTTGCAGATCAGGTGCTCGCCGGGGGCGGCGGCCGTCAGGGCCAGCAGGTGGGCCTCGGCCAGGTCCGCGACGTGGATGTAGTCGCGCACGCAGGTGCCGTCCGGTGTCGGGTAGTCGTCGCCGAAGACCGAGATCGTCTCGCGCCTGCCCTGCGCCACCTGGAGGACCAGCGGGATCAGATGGGACTCGGGGTCGTGGCGCTCGCCGTACGCGCCGTACGCGCCCGCCACGTTGAAGTAGCGCAGGGAGACCGCGCCCAGTCCGTGCGCCGCGGCCTCACCCGTGATCATGTGGTCGACCGCGAGCTTGGAGGCGCCGTAGGGGTTGGTCGGGGACGTGGGCGCCGACTCGAGGATCGGGACCTGCTCGGGCTCGCCGTACGTCGCCGCCGTCGAGGAGAAGACCAGCCTGCGCACGCCCGCCTCGCGCATCGCGGCCAGCAGGGCCATGGTGCCGCCGACGTTGTTGTCCCAGTACTTCTCGGGCCGGACGACCGACTCGCCGACCTGGGAGAACGCGGCGAAGTGCAGCACGCCGTCGAAGGAGGAGTCCAGCCATTTGGCGGCGTCGCGGATGTCGCCCTCGACGAACGACGCGCCCGCGGGGACGCCCTCGCGGAAGCCCGTGGAGAGGTTGTCGAGGACGACGACCTCGTGACCGGCCTCCAGCAGGTGCTGGGCGACCACACTGCCGACGTATCCCGCGCCGCCCGTCACCAGGTACTTCCCGCTCATGAACTCGCTACCTCTCGCAGTCGCTCGGCCGCGCGCTCCGGCGGCACGTCGTTGATGAACACGTTCATGCCGGATTCGGAACCCGCGAGGAACTTCAGCTTGCCGGAAGTGCGGCGGATGGTGAAAAGCTCGAGGTGCAGCGCGAAGTCCTCGCGCACGACGCCGTCGAACTCCTCCAGGGAGCCGAACGGGGCCTGGTGCCAGGCCGCGATGTAGGGCGTGGGAGGTTCACTCTCCCCGAAGATCCGGTCGAAGCGCCTCAAGAGTTCCAGATAGACCTGGGGGAATTCTGTGCGCGCGTCCTCGTCGAGGCCGAGCAGGTCGGGCACGCGGCGCTTGGGGTACAGGTGCACCTCGTAGGGCCAGTGCGCCGCGTAGGGCACGAAGGCCACCCAGTGCTCGCCCTCCAGGACGACCCGCTCGCCGGCGAGTTCCCGCGCGAGGACGGCGTCGAAGAGGTTCTCCCCGCCGGTCATCTCCTTGTGGGTCGCGGCCGAGCGGAGCATCAGGGCGGTACGGGGGGTGGTGAAGGGGTAGGCGTAGATCTGCCCGTGCGGATGCCCGAGGGTCACGCCGATCTCGGCGCCCCGGTTCTCGAAGCAGAACACCTGCTCGACGGACGGGAGGTGGGACAGCTCCGAGGTGCGGTCCGTCCACGCCTCCAGCACCAGGCCGGCCTGCTCCTCGGTGAGGTCGGCGAAGGAGGCGTGATGGTCGGAGGTGAAGCAGACGACCTCGCAGCGGCCGGAGTCGCCGGCGAGCGAGGGGAACCGGTTCTCGAAGACGACGACGTCGTAGGACGAGTCGGGGATCTCGCTGAGGCGCTCGCCCTCGGAGGGGCACAGGGGGCACTCGTCGGCCGGCGGGTGGTAGGTGCGGCCCTGGCGGTGGGAGGCGATGGCGACGGAGTCGCCGAGGAGGGGGTCACGGCGGATCTCGGACGTGGTGACGGTGCGGTCCAGCGGCCGGCGGTCGGTCGCGTCCCGCACGGTGTCGTCGCGCAGGTCGTAGTAGATGAGCTCGCGACCGTCGGCCAGCCGGGTCGAGGTCTTCTTCACGCCGGACTCCTTGTCCTTCAAACAGAACCCAACATATAAAAACACAACCCACCACAGACGTCAACATCACAATCAAACAAAGTGCATCAACAAACGGGTTCAATTGCTGAACGCGGAGAAGAAGGTCCCGCGAGGTATCGGTTCCCGCAACGAAGCGAGGGCTCATGCAAACCCCCACCTATCTGTCGGCCGAGCTACGACTCCCCACCAACTGGCTCGACTACACGATCCTCGGCATCTACTTCCTCGTCGTCCTGGGCATCGGCTTCGCCGCCCGGCGCTCGGTGAGGACCAGTCTCGACTTCTTCCTCTCCGGCCGTTCCCTGCCCGCCTGGGTCACCGGTCTCGCGTTCATCGCGGCCAACCTGGGCGCCACGGAGATCCTCGGCATGGCCGCCAACAGCGCCCAGTACGGCGTCTACACCACGCACTGGTACTGGATCGGCGCCATCCCGGCCATGGTCTTCCTCGGCCTGGTGATGATGCCCTTCTACTACGGCTCCAAGGTGCGCTCGGTCCCCGAGTTCCTGCTGATGCGCTTCGACCGGGCGGCGCACCTGCTCAGCTCGGTCCTCTTCGCCTTCGCCGCGATCCTCATCGCCGGCGTCAATCTCTACGCGCTGGCCATCGTCGTCGAGGCGCTGCTGGGCTGGCCGGAGTGGGTGGCCATCGTCGTCGCCGGCTTCTTCGTCCTCGCCTACATCACCCTCGGCGGCCTGTCCTCGGCGATCTACAACGAGGTCCTGCAGTTCTTCGTGATCCTGGCGGCGCTCATCCCCATCACCTTCCTCGGGCTGAAGAAGGTCGGCGGCTGGGACGGGCTGTCCGACTCCCTGACGAAGACCCACGGCGCCGACTTCATGACCTCCTGGGGCGGCACGGGCATCGGCAGCGACAACCCGCTCGGCGCGAACTGGCTGACGATCGTCCTGGGCCTCGGCTTCGTCCTGTCCTTCGGCTACTGGACGACGAACTTCGCCGAGGTGCAGCGCGCGCTGTCCGCGAAGAACCTCTCGGCGGCCCAGCGCACCCCGCTGATCGCCGCGTTCCCGAAGATCTTCATCGTGTTCCTGGTGATGATCCCGGGTCTGGTCGCCGCGGTCCTGGTCCCGAAGATCGGTACGTCCGGCTCCGACCTCCAGTACAACGACGCCATCCCGTACCTGATGGAACAGCTGCTGCCCAACGGCGTGCTGGGCATCGCCGTCACCGGTCTGCTCGCGGCGTTCATGGCGGGCATGGCGGCGAACGTGTCGTCGTTCAACACCGTGTTCACCACGGACATCTGGGCGAAGTACGTCGTGCGGGGCCGTGAGGACGAGTACTACGTCCGCTTCGGCCGTCTCATCACCGCGATCGGGGTCCTGGCCTCCATCGGCACGGCGTTCCTCGCCCGCTCGTTCTCCAACATCATGGCCTACCTGCAGACCCTCTTCTCCTTCTTCAACGTGCCGATGTTCGTCGTCTTCATCATCGGCATGTTCTGGAAGCGGGCGTCGATGAAGTCGGGCTTCTGGGGGCTGATCGCGGGCACCACCGCGGCGATGGTCAACTACTTCGTCCTCTACAAGCAGGACATCGTCGACATCCCCTCCGACCAGGGGGCCAACTTCGTCTCGGCGATCGCGGGCTTCGTCGCCGGGGCGGTGGTGATGGTGGCGGTGTCGCTGTTCACGGCGCCCAAGCCGGCCGAGGAGCTGCAGGGGCTGGTCTACGGCACGCGGTCGCCCGGCATGGCCGAGCCGCCCGCGCCCGGGGACGAGGCCTGGTACCGCAAGCCGGCGCTGCTCGGCTGGGGCGCGATCGTCCTGGCCGCGGCCTGCTACATCCCGTTCTCGTTCTGACCGACCCCGACCGAGGAGTGTGATCGCACATGTCCGAGTTCTACTCCGAGAAGGATCTGCAACGGGAGATCACCGAGCTGGAGGGCAAGTCGGCGACCGCGGCACGGTTGTTCGACATCCGGCGGATCATCGGTGGGCTGTTCGTGCTCTACGGCGTCATCGTCACGATCGCGGGGCTGACGGCGTCCGACGCGGACATCGACAAGGCCGAGGGAGTAAACATCAACCTGTGGACCGGGTTGGGGATGCTGCTGCTGGGCGTGTTCTTCCTGGTCTGGCTGAAGCTGAGGCCCGCGGCGCCGCCACCGCCGGGAGTCGAACCGGAGGACGACGAGCGGGTGCAGTGACCCAGGGCTGCCCGGTACGCGGCGTGGGTGCCGGGGCCGGGTGAATCCGCAGCCCGGCATAGCGGGATGCCCACCCGTGCCGCCCCCAGCGGCACGCATGCCCCGCAGCCAGGCGCGAACCACGACGCACCCGCACCCGCCATCGTGCGCAAGGGGACGTGTCGGGGGGTGTCCGCCCGCAGCGGTTGGCGCGTCAACGAACAGTCAGTCGGCACGCAACCCCATCGCGCCGTTCCGAGGACGGACAC
>NZ_JBHWFG010000051.1:0-42541 GCF_042733745.1 Streptomyces sp. NPDC059696 | reverse complement strand
GGCTCCATCACTACAATCACCACCGCCCCCACACCGCGACCGGCGGCAAACCACCCGTCACCAGGTTGACCAACGTCCCTGGGCAGTACACCTAGCCCAGCGGGTGCACCCGGCCTGACCGAGGCCTAGTCCAGCCCGTAGACCCGTCTCGCGTTCCCCGACGCCAGCATCCCGGCGACCCGCTGCGCGTCGGACAGGGACCAGGCGCCCTCGGCGACCCAGGTGCCCAGCACCCGCCCCAGGGCCTCACGGAACAGACGGGCGCCCACCACGTGCAGTTCGGGCAGCCCCCGCGCGCCGGTGGAGAAGAGGATCTTGCCGAAGGGGGCCAGTTCCAGGATCTCCGCGAGGACGGTCGCGGCTCGGGCGCCCGTGCGGACCAGGGCGGCACCGCAGTCCACATGGACGTGCGGGAAGAGACCGGCGAGATGGGCGGCCTGCCGGTGGTAGGGGTAGCCGTGCAGCAGGACCAGGTCCGTGCCGAGGCCGGCGGTGGCCCGCACGAAGTCGGTCAGTAGCACCGGGTCGGTCCGGTCGATCCGCAGCCCCGGCGCACCCAGCCCCGCGTGCAGCTGGAGCGGCAGCCCCGTGGCGACCGCGCTCCACAGCAGGTGCCGCAGCAGCACCGGGTCGCTCAGCTCACCGCCGACGCCGCGCCCGCCGAGCCAGCGGTCGGCCGCGCCGCGCACCTCCCCCGGCCCGGGCGGCTCCGGAGCCAGGGCGAGACCGTGCCGTACGCCGGCGACCGAGGTGAAGGCGACGGCGTGCGCGGCTGCCGCGTGGACCGACTCGGCGAGGTTCGCGAGGAAGGACTCGACGGTCCCGGAGGTGTCGGCGATCTGCTCGGCGAGGAGTTCCAGACGCACGATCTCGCGGGCCTGCGCGGCTCCGGCCCCGGCCAGCTCGCCCGGCTGTGTCAGGTCGCCGGGGAGACCGGTGTCGACCAGGTACGTGGTGATGCCGCTGCCGCGCAGGAGGCGGCGGCCCGACTCCAGGACGCCCAGTTCCCGGCGCCGGGCCAGATAGCGGGCGGGGGCGCAGTGGGGTTCGAGGCCGAGCAGGGGCGGGCACCAGCGCCGTACGGCGAAGCCGGTCTGGGTGTCGAAGAGGGTCGTGCCGGGGGCGGGCGGGCCCTCGGTGTGGCTGAGGTGGGCCTCGAAGGTGCCGAGGCCCAGCTCCGTGCGGAGCACTCCGTGGCAGTACTGGTCCACCAAGGACGGCGTTTCGATCATCCGGGCCTCCCGGTGTGGACCCTGTTGCTCTCAAGGGTCCTAACGGGTGAACCGGGTTCGAGGTCGCGGGCCCGGTGGGGGGTGCGGGTGTTCTGGCGGCCGCGGGTTGCCCGTGGCTGATCGCGCGGTTCCCCGCGCCCCCGAGAACGTCAGTCGTTCTTCGGGCCGCCCACCTGGATCCCTGCCATGCGGCTCCACTCGTAGCGGCCCGTCTTGACCTTCGCCGCGAATTCGCCGTCGAAGGACTCGTGGCGGGTGATGCCCGACGTGTCCACCGCCTGCTCGGCGATCTCGTAGGACGGGGCCACCAGGTCGCCCCAGTTGCCGTCCTCGCCGACCAGGACGATGCGGGCGCCGCGCTCGCCGAGGTAGGCGACCTGGCCCTCGGCGCCGCCGTGGGCCTTGGAGAAGGAGGAGATCTGCTTGGCCAGCCGGGCCACCTTGCGCTCGGCCTTCGGGTCAACCTGCTGCGTGTCTGCCATGACCAGGATGCTACTCACCGGTAGATCGACTGGCGAGGGCAGGGTTCTGTGACGTACGCCCGGGTGTCAGCGCAGGAAGGGGTCGACCGCGACCGCCACGAACAGCAGCGACACGTAGGTGATGGACCAATGGAACAGGCGCATCTCCTTCAGCTTCGCGCCCGTCACCTCCGCCTTCGCGCGGTTCTGCAGGCCGTGCGCCTCCCAGAGCCAGAAGCCGCCCGCGAGCAGCGCGACCGAGGTGTAGAACCAGCCGGTGTAGCCGAGGGGGGTGAGCAGGAGCGAGACGCCGACCATGACCCAGCTGTAGATCACGATCTGCTTGGCGACCACCTTGTTGGAGGCGACCACCGGCAGCATGGGCACGCCCACGCGCGCGTAGTCCTCCTTGACCTTCATGGACAGCGGCCAGTAGTGCGGCGGCGTCCAGAAGAACATGACCATGAAGAGGACGACCGGCGCCCACGACATCGAGTTCGTGACCGAGGACCAGCCGATCAGCACCGGCAGGCAGCCGGCGATGCCGCCCCACACGATGTTCTGCGAGGTACGGCGCTTGAGGATCATCGTGTAGACGACCACGTAGAAGAGGAGCGCGCCGAGGGCGAGCCAGGCCGAGAGCCAGTTCACCGTGAGGCCGAAGAGCAGGGTCGAGACGACGGCCAGCGTGATGCCGAACGCGAGGCACTCGCGCGGGCTGACCATGCCGGTGACCAGCGGGCGCTGCGAGGTGCGGTCCATCAGCGCGTCGATGTCGCGGTCGATGTACATGTTGAGCGCGTTGGCGCCGCCCGCGGACAGGTAGCCGCCCAGGCACGTCAGCAGCACCAGCGTCAGGTCGGGCACGCCCTGCTCCGCCAGGAACATCACCGGCACCGTCGTGATCAGCAGCAGCTCGATGATCCGCGGCTTGGTGAGAGCCACGAACGCCTTGACGCGGGCCCCGAACGGCCGGTGGGCCGGGCTCTGGTCCGCCCCCAGCATCCCCGCTGGACGGGATTCAACGGCCGTCACGCACACCCCTACAGAGACATCCCAGCAAGCCTCACCGCTGTGAAGTCCCGGTAAAGGCTCGCGCGTACCACGCCACTTTAGACGTTGCCCAGACTCGGACATTCGCGGGGGTCGGCTCGTGTTGGCGGACGCCTTCGGAAGGGCGCCTCGAAGCTCGATTGAGCACCCGGATGAGCGGCTCCGTATTCACCTGTCGAATGCGGTACGGCCCAGTCAGGAGGCGGATCGGGATCAGCCCCGGCACTCTGGAGTGACTCGAAAAAACGCACGTCCCACGGGGGTAGGCTCGACTGCGGCCGGTGGGCGCCCCGATACACCGGCATCCGACATGTGGAGAGGAGCCCTGACTCAGGGTGAGCACCAAGCCGACCACCACAGACCTCGAGTGGACCGAGTTGGACCAGCGGTCCGTCGACACCGCGCGTGTCCTGGCCGCCGATGCCGTACAGAAGGTCGGTAACGGCCATCCGGGTACGGCGATGAGCCTGGCGCCTGCCGCCTACACCCTCTTCCAGAAGGTGATGCGGCACGACCCGGCGGACGCCGACTGGGTCGGACGGGACCGCTTCGTGCTGTCCGCCGGCCACTCGTCCCTGACCCTCTACACCCAGCTGTACCTGGCCGGCTTCGGCCTGGAGCTGGACGACCTGAAGTCCTTCCGCACCTGGGGCTCCAAGACCCCCGGCCACCCCGAGTACGGGCACACGACCGGTGTGGAGACGACGACCGGGCCGCTGGGCCAGGGTGTCGCCAACGCGGTGGGCATGGCGATGGCCGCCCGTTACGAGCGCGGCCTGTTCGACCCGGAGGCCGCCGAGGGCGAGTCGCCGTTCGACCACTTCATCTACTGCATCGCCGGTGACGGCTGCCTCCAGGAGGGCATCTCCGCCGAGGCGTCCTCCCTCGCGGGCCACCAGAAGCTCGGCAACCTGATCCTGCTGTGGGACGACAACCACATCTCGATCGAGGGCGACACCGAGACGGCCGTCTCCGAGGACACCGCTCTGCGCTACGAGGCCTACGGCTGGCACGTGCAGCGCGTGGAGCCGAAGGCCGACGGCGACCTGGATCCGGCCGCGATCTACGAGGCGATCCAGAAGGCCAAGGCCGTCACGGACCGGCCGTCGTTCATCGCGATGCGCTCGATCATCGCCTGGCCGGCCCCGAACGCGCAGAACACCGAGGCCGCGCACGGCTCGGCGCTCGGCGACGACGAGGTCGCGGCGACCAAGCGTGTGCTGGGCTTCGACCCGGAGCAGACCTTCGAGGTCTCCGACGAGGTCATCACGCACACCCGCAAGGCGCTGGAGCGGGGCCAGGCGGCCCGCGCGGTGTGGGAGAAGGCGTACCAGCAGTGGCGGGACAACAACCCCGAGCGCGCCGCCGAGTACGACCGGATCGCCAAGGGTGAGCTGCCCGAGGGCTGGGAGGAGAAGATCCCGGTCTTCGAGGTCGGCAAGGGTGTCGCCACGCGCGCCGCGTCCGGCAAGATCCTCCAGGCGCTCGGCGGGGTCGTCCCCGAGCTGTGGGGCGGCTCGGCCGACCTGGCCGGCTCGAACAACACCACGATCGACAAGACGAGCTCCTTCCTCCCGGCGGACAACCCGCTGCCGGAGGCGGACCCGTACGGGCGCACGATCCACTTCGGTATCCGCGAGCACGCGATGGCCGCCGAGATGAACGGCATCGCGCTGCACGGCAACACCCGGATCTACGGCGGCACCTTCCTGGTGTTCTCCGACTACATGCGCAACGCGGTGCGGCTGTCGGCGCTGATGCACCTGCCGGTGACGTACGTGTGGACGCACGACTCCATCGGTCTCGGTGAGGACGGCCCGACGCACCAGCCCGTCGAGCACCTCGCGTCGCTGCGCGCGATCCCCGGCCTGAACCTCGTGCGTCCGGCGGACGCCAACGAGACCGCGATCGCCTGGCGCGAGATCCTCAAGCGCTGGACGAAGGAGTTCGGCAAGGGCCAGCCGCACGGTCTGGCGCTGACGCGTCAGGGCGTGCCGACGTACGAGCCCAACGAGGACGCCGCGCGCGGCGGTTACGTGCTGTTCGAGGCCGAGGGCGGCGAGCCCGAGGTCATCCTGATCGCCACCGGCTCGGAGGTGCACGTCGCCGTCGAGGCGCGCGAGCAGCTCCAGGGCGCCGGCGTGCCCACGCGCGTCGTGTCCATGCCGTCGGTGGAGTGGTTCGAGCAGCAGGACCAGGGGTACCGGGACAGCGTCCTGCCGCCGTCCGTCCGGGCCCGTGTCGCGGTCGAGGCCGGTATCGGTCTCACGTGGCACAAGTACGTGGGGGACGCCGGCCGCATCGTTTCCCTGGAGCACTTCGGTGCTTCGGCCGACGGCAAGGTCCTTTTCCGCGAGTTCGGATTCACTCCCGAGAACGTGGCCGCCGCCGCGCGGGAATCGATCGCCGCAGCTCAGCGCTGACGCTCATATACGACACGTAGGAGATGGAATTTCCATGACAGACGCACTGAAGCGCCTCTCCGAGGAAGGCGTGGCGATCTGGCTGGACGACCTGTCGCGCAAGCGGATCACGTCCGGCAACCTCGCCGAGCTGATCGACCAGCAGCACGTCGTGGGCGTCACCACCAACCCCTCGATCTTCCAGAAGGCCATCTCGCAGGGCGACGGCTACGACACGCAGCTGACCGACCTCGCCGCCCGCAAGGTCACCGTCGAAGAGGCCATCCGCATGATCACGACGGCGGACGTCCGCGACGCCGCCGACATCCTGCGCCCGGTCTACGACGCCACCGGCGGCCAGGACGGCCGGGTCTCGATCGAGGTCGACCCGCGCCTGGCGCACAACACGCGGGCCACGGTCGCCGAGGCCAAGCAGCTCGCCTGGCTGGTGGACCGGCCCAACACCCTCATCAAGATCCCGGCGACCGAGGCGGGCATCCCGGCCATCGCCGAGACCATCGGCCTGGGCATCAGCGTCAACGTCACGCTGATCTTCTCGCTGGAGCGCTACCGCCTGGTCATGGACGCGTTCCTGGAGGGCCTGGAGAAGGCCAAGGAGCGCGGCCTGGACCTGTCCCGGATCCACTCCGTGGCCTCGTTCTTCGTGTCCCGCGTGGACACCGAGATCGACAAGCGGATCGACGCCCTGGGCACCGACGAGGCCAAGGCCGCGCGCGGCAAGGCCGGCGTCGCCAACGCCCGGCTGGCCTACCAGGCGTACGAGGAGGTCTTCTCCTCGGACCGCTGGAGCGCCCTGGAGAAGGCGGGCGCCAACAAGCAGCGTCCGCTGTGGGCCTCCACCGGCGTGAAGGACAAGGCGTACAAGCCCACCATGTACGTCGAAGAACTGGTGGCTCCGAACACGGTGAACACCATGCCGGAGGCGACCCTGTTCGCCACGGAGGAGCAGGGCGAGATCCGCGGCAACACCATCGCCGGCACCTACGAGCAGGCCCGCGCCGACCTCGACGCGGTCGAGAAGCTCGGGATCAAGTACGACGACGTGGTGCGGCTGCTGGAGGAAGAGGGCGTCCAGAAGTTCGAGGACTCCTGGACCGACCTGCTGAAGTCGACCGAGGCCGAACTTCAGCGCCTCGCCCCCTCGGAGGGCTGAACAGGTGTCGAGCAGCAACCCGCTGCGTGACCCCGCGGACCGACGGCTCCCGCGTATCGCGGGGCCGTCGGGCCTCGTCATCTTCGGCGTCACGGGCGACCTGTCCCGTAAGAAGCTCATGCCCGCCGTGTACGACCTCGCCAACCGGGGTCTGCTGCCGCCGGGCTTCTCCCTGGTGGGCTTCGCCCGCCGCGAGTGGGCGCACGAGGACTTCGCACAGGAGGTCCACGACGCGGTCAAGGAGCACGCCCGCACGCCCTTCCGTGAGGAGGTCTGGCAGCAGCTCATCCAGGGCATGCGCTTCGTGCAGGGCACCTTCGACGACGACGACGCCTTCGAGCGGCTGCGCTCCACGATCGAGGAGCTGGACAAGGCGCAGGGCACGGGCGGCAACTTCGCCTTCTACCTGTCCGTGCCGCCGTCGGCGTTCCCCGTGGTCATCCAGCAGCTGAAGAAGCACCAGCTGGCCGACCAGACGGGCGGTTCCTGGCGGCGCGCGGTCATCGAGAAGCCGTTCGGGCACAACCTGGAGTCGGCCGAGGAGCTCAACAAGGTCGTCCACGAGGTCTTCGCCCCGGACCAGGTCTTCCGCATCGACCACTACCTGGGCAAGGAGACCGTCCAGAACATCCTGGCGCTGCGCTTCGCCAACACGATGTTCGAGCCGATCTGGAACCGGTCCTTCGTGGACCACGTGCAGATCACCATGGCCGAGGACATCGGCATCGGCGGCCGCGCCGGGTACTACGACGGCATCGGCGCCGCCCGTGACGTCATCCAGAACCACCTGCTCCAGCTGATGGCCCTCACCGCGATGGAGGAGCCGGCCTCCTTCGACGCGGACGCGCTGGCCGCCGAGAAGACCAAGGTGCTCGGCGCCGTACGGCTACCGAAGGACATGGGCCGCGACACCGTGCGCGCCCAGTACGCGGCCGGCTGGCAGGGCGGCGCGAAGGTGATCGGCTATCTCGACGAGGACGGCATCAACCCCTCCTCGAAGACCGACACGTACGCCGCGATCAAGCTGGAGATCGACAACCGCCGCTGGGCGGGCGTCCCCTTCTACCTGCGCACCGGCAAGCGCCTGGGCCGCCGGGTGACGGAGATCGCCGTCGTGTTCCAGCGGGCCCCGCACTCCCCCTTCGACTCGACGGCCACCGAGGAGCTCGGCTCCAACGCGATCGTCATCCGCGTCCAGCCGGACGAGGGTGTCACGGTGCGCTTCGGCTCGAAGGTGCCGGGCACGTCGATGGAGATCCGGGACGTGTCGATGGACTTCGCCTACGGCGAGTCCTTCACCGAGTCCAGCCCGGAGGCCTACGAGCGTCTGATCCTGGACGTGCTGCTCGGTGACTCGAACCTCTTCCCGCGCACCGAGGAGGTCGAGCTGTCCTGGAAGATCCTCGACCCGATCGAGGAGTACTGGGACAAGAACGGCAAGCCCGCCCAGTACCCGGCCGGTACCTGGGGGCCCGTCGAGGCGGACGAAATGCTCGAGCGACACGGACGGAGCTGGCGCCGGCCATGAAGACAGACCTCACGGACACCACGGCCAGCAAGGTCAACAAGGCGCTGGTGCAGGGCCGCCGGGCGATCGGCACCCCGGCGGTCGGCATGGTGCTCACGCTGGTCATCGTGACGGACGAGGAGAACGCCTACGACGCGCTGAAGGCCGCGAGCGACGCCGCGCACGAGCATCCCTCGCGCACGCTCGTCGTCATCAAGCGTGTCTCCCGCTCACCCCGCGACCGTACGCAGTCCCGCCTGGACGCGGAGGTGCGGGTCGGCGCGGACGCGGGCACCGGCGAGACGGTCGTGCTCCGGCTGTACGGCGAGGTCGCGGACCACGCCCAGTCGGTGGTGCTGCCGCTGCTGCTGCCGGACGCCCCAGTGGTGGTGTGGTGGCCGGTGAACGCGCCGCTCGACCCGGCGAAGGACCCCCTGGGTGCCCTCGCGCAGCGCCGCGTCACCGACACCTACGCATCCGAGCAGCCGGTACGGGACCTGGCCACCCGGTCGGGCACCTACACCCCCGGCGACACGGACCTGTCCTGGACCCGCATCACGCCCTGGCGTTCCATGCTGGCGGCGGCTCTCGACCAGGTCACCTGCGAGGTGCGGGCCGTCGAGGTGGAGGGCGAGGAGTTCAACCCGAGCTGCGAGCTGCTGGCGATGTGGCTCGCGGACCGGCTGGACGTTCCCGTGAAGCGGTCGCTGTCCAGCGGTCCGGGTCTGACGGCCGTCCGCATGGACACCAACTGCGGCCCGATCAAGCTGGACCGGGCCGACGGCTCGCTGGCGACGCTGTCCATCGAGGGCCAGCCGGACCGGGCCGTGGCGCTCAAGCGCAGGGAGACCGCCGAGCTGATGGCGGAGGAGCTGCGGCGTCTCGACCCGGACGACACGTACGCGTCGGCGCTGCGGTACGGGGTGGACCGGCTGAAGTCCGCGTCGGCCGTGCCGTCGGAGCCGTCGGAGCCGTCGGTGTCGTCGGTGTCGTCGGTGCCCAAAAGTGAGGGGCGAGCAGGACTCGCCCTCCCCGCTCCCGTTGAAGCGGCTGCGAAGGCACCCGCTGCGGAAGCGACGGCGCAGGAACCGGTGAGGCGGGAACCGCCGAAGCTGGAACCCGTACGGAAGGCGACGAAGTGAGTACGGCACCGCAGCTGGTCGTCCACCGCGACAAGGAGCTGATGGCGCAGGCCGCGGCGGCCCGGCTGATCACCAGGATCGTGGACGCGCAGGCCTCCCGGGGCTCGGCGTCCGTGGTCCTGACGGGCGGCCGCAACGGCAACGGCCTGCTGGCGGCGCTGGCTTCGGCACCCGCCCGGGACGCGATCGACTGGGGCCGGCTCGACCTCTGGTGGGGTGACGAGCGGTTCCTGCCCGAGGGCGACCCGGAGCGCAACGACACCCAGGCGCGGGAGGCCCTCCTCGACGCGGTGCCGCTCGATCCGAAGCGGGTGCACACGATGCCCGCGTCGGACGGGCCGTACGGCACGGACGTGGACGCGGCGGCGGCCGCGTACGCGGAGGAACTGGCGCGGGCGGCGGGGCCGGAGAACCACGGGCCGGTGCCCGCGTTCGACGTGCTGATGCTGGGCGTCGGGCCGGACACGCATGTGGCGTCGCTGTTCCCGGAGTTGCCCGCGGTCCGGGAGACGGAGCGGACGGTCGTGGGTGTCCACGGCGCGCCGAAGCCGCCGTCGACCCGGGTGACATTGACGCTGCCGGCGATCCGTGCGGCCCGGGAGGTGTGGCTGCTGGCGGCGGGCGAGGACAAGGCCCAGGCGGCGGCGATCGCCCTGTCGGGAGCCGGAGAGATCCAGGCCCCGGCGGCGGGGGCGTACGGCAGGAGCCGGACCCTGTGGCTCATGGACGGGGCAGCGGCTTCCCAACTGCCGCGTTCGCTGTATCCACCGGCATCACCGTGAACGCACTCGGGCCCCCACTTCGTGGCGAAGTGGGGGCCCGAAACGCAGGTGCTACTTGACCGAGCCGGCCATCACGCCCTGTACGAAGTGCCTCTGGAAGGCGAAGAACACGACGACCGGGACGACCAGGGAGACGAACGCCCCGGGGGCCAGGACGTCGATATTGCTGCCGAACTGGCGTATCTGGGACTGGAGTTCCACGGTCAGCGGCTGTGACGTGCTGTCCGCGAACAGCAGCGCCACCAGCATGTCGTTCCACACCCACAGGAACTGGAAGATGGCCAGGGAGGCGATCGCCGGCCGCCCCACGGGCAGGACCAGCCGTGTGAAGATGCGCCACTCGCTGCCCCCGTCCATGCGCGCCGCCTCCAGCATCTCCTTCGGCATCTCGGCGAAGTAGTTGCGGAGCAGGAACACCGCGAACGGCAGCCCATAGGCGACGTGGAAGAGGACGACGCCGGGGATCGTGCCGAACAGGCCCAGCTGGCCGAAGAGTTTGGCGACCGGCAGCAGACCGATCTGTACGGGCACCACCAGCAGCGCGACCACGACGAGGAAGACGGTCTCCCGCCCGGGGAAGTCCAGCCACGCGAAGGCGTACCCGGCGAGCGCCGCGATCACCACGACCAGCACGGTCGTCGGCACCGATATCAGCACCGTGTTCCAGAACGCCTGCGTGATCCCCGCGTTGCCCAGCAGCTCCGAGTAGTTGTCGAAGGACAGCTGCCCGGGGCTGGAGAACACCGTCCACCAGCCGCCCTTGGCCGTGTCCTCGGCGGACCGCAGCGAGGACAGGAACAGTCCCGCCAGCGGTGTCATCCACACCAGGCCGATCAGGACGAGGAAGGCCTGGACGGCCCCGTTGCCCAGTCCGCGCCGGACCGCGTTCATCGCTGACTCCTTCGGAAACGGCGGACGTTGAACACCATCGCCGGGACGACCAGCAGAAGGAGCAGCACACCGAGCGCGCTGCCGAGCCCCTGGTTGTTGCCGCCGCCGAACGACACCAGCCACATCTGCGTGGCGAGGACGGTCGCGTCCTCCTGCACGGGGCCGGGCGCGATGATGTAGACGAGGTCGAACACCTTCATCACGTTGATGACGAGGGTGATGAAGACGACCGACAGCACCGGTGCCAGCAGCGGCACCGTGATCCGCCGGAAGATCTGCCACTCGTTCGCGCCGTCCATCCGCGCCGCCTCCAGGGCGTCCCGGGGCAGCGTCGACAGCCCCGCCCCGATCAGCACCATGGCGAAGCCGGTCCAGATCCACAGGTACGCGCCGATGATCGCCGGGGTGACCAGCGCCGGCCCGAGCCAGGAGACACCGTCGTAGGCCTGGGCGAAGTTGGACGACGGCAGGCGCACCTCGTAGGAGCCGGGTTCGAGTTTCCCGAAGCGGAAGGAGCCGTCGGCGGCCGTGGTCGTCGAGGCGACCTGCTCGCCGTCGCGGACCGCCTCGACCGTCATCTCCGGCAGCCCGCTCTCCCGCCGGTCGACCTTGCCCTGCTCCCCTCCGCCGCCGGGCGTGAAGTCCAGGTAGACCACGCCGCGCAGTTCGTCGGCGGCTGCTTTCCGGCCGGCCGCCGCGTACGCCGGCTCGGCCCCGCCCGGCAGGTCGTCGGGCTGCACGCCGACCAGGCCGAGTGCCACCGCGTCCCCGGGCGACACGCTGGTGCTCGTGCGGTACGAGCCGTCCTTCTCCTTGGTCAGTCCCTGGGCGTCACGCGCCCGTGCCGTCGGATAGGTGGACTCCCCCTTGAAGGCGTCGTGGACGGAGACGACGGCGGCGTTGAGCACGCCCTTGTCCGGGTCCTCGTCGTAGGCGAGCCGGAAGATGATGCCGGCGGCGAGGAAGGACACCGCCATCGGCATGAAGAGGAGCAGCTTGAAGGCGGTCGCCCAGCGGACCTTCTCCACCAGCACGGCGAGGATCAGTCCGAGGCCGGTGAGCAGGGCGGGGGCGACGACGACCCAGATGGCCGTGTTGCGGACGGCCTTGAGGGTCGCCGGGTCGCGGAACATCTCGGCGTAGTTGTCGCCGCCGACGAAGCTCGTCCCGGAGGCGTCGAAGAAACTGCGGCCGATGCTGAACAGCACGGGGTAGACGACGAGCGCGCCGAGCAGCAGCAGCGCGGGCAGCACGAACAGCAGGGCGATGATCTTCCCGCGCCGGCGCAGCACCCGGGTGCGGTCGGCGACCGGGCCCGGCGGCGGCGGGTTCGTCTCTTTCACGAGGGTCGCTGTCATGGCCTATCAGTCCTGGTACGCCTTGGCCGCCGCGGCCTCCAGCTTCGCCGCGGTGCCCTTCGGGTCGGACGGGTCCCGCAGGAAGTCCTGGAGGAGCTTCCACTCGCCGGTGCCCTTGGTGCCGCCGAACGCGGCCGGGGCCTGGTCGGACATGTCGAAGCGGACCGAGTCCCCGGCCTCGACGAGGGACTTGGCGGTGGCGCGGGTGACGTCGTCGCCGTAGGAGGCGAGGTCGAGCTTCTTGTTCGGGGAGAGGAAGCCGCCGGCCTCGGCCCACACCGCGGACGCCTCGGGGGTGGCGAGGTACTCCAGGAGGGCCTGGGCGGCCTTCTGGTTCTTGCCGTCCTTGAGGACGACGGCGGCGTCGCCGCCGCTGACGACGGGTGCCTCGCCGCCGCCGACCGGCGGGAACGGGAAGAAGTTCGCGTCCTCGCCGACCTTCTTGCCGAACTGGTCCTTGGCGACACCGGCGACGAAGTCGCCTTCGTAGACCATGCCGGCCTCGGGCTCGGGGCCGAACACCTTCTCGACCGAGCCGGGGAAGTCGGTGTTCAGGGCGCCCTTCTGGCCGCCGGCGATGAGCTGCTTGTCCTTGAAGAGCTTGCCGAGGGTGGTGAGGGCGTCGACGACGGAGGCGTCGGTCCACTTCAGCTTGTGCGCGGCGAGGGCGTCGTACTTCTCGGGTCCGGCCTGGGAGAGGTAGACGTTCTCGAACCAGTCGGTGAGGGTCCAGCCGTCCTGTCCGGCGACGGAGAACGCGGCGAGCCCGGAGTCGGACACGGTCTGCCCGGCCTTGAGCATCTCGTCGTAGCTCTTCGGGGGCTTCACGCCGGCCTGTTCGAGGGCGTCGGGGCTGTACCAGACGGTCGACTTGTGGGCGGCCTTGAAGTAGAGGCCGTAGAGGGTGCCGTCGACGCTGCCGTACTTCTTCCACACCGGGGCGTAGCCCGCGTCGACGGCCTGCTCGGTCTTCTGCGACAGCGGCTTGAGCCAGCCCTTCTGCGCGAACTGCTTGAGCACGCCGACCTGCGGGACCATCACGACGTCGGGGGCGTTGCCGCCTTCGATCTTGCTGCCGACGACGGTGGAGACGTTGTCGCCGGTGGAGACGAACTGTGTCTTGGCGCCGGTCTTCTCGGTGAAGGCGTCGAGCACCTTCTGGAAGTTCTTCTGCTCGGTGCCGGACCAGACGCCGGCGACGGTGATCGACTGGCCGTCGAGCGCCTTGTCGCCGCCGCCGGCCGCGACGGGGCCGCCGCCGCAGGCGGTCGCGCCGAGCGCCAGGACGAGAGCGGTGCAGCCGGTGAGCAGGGTGGTACGTCGTCGCATCATCGTTGATGTCCCTTCGGGGAGTTGACTTGCGGGGCGTTCAGGAACGGATCCACCAGGCGGCCGTCGAGCCGGAGAGGACTCCGGGCGGGCAGGAGCCGCTGGCGAGCAGGGGGGTGCCGGGGACCGGCGCGGGGGTGGGTGCCGTGCCGAAGTTGACGGCACAGACCAGGTCGTCGCCGCGTTCGAAGGCCAGTACGCCGGGCGGGGCGTCCAGCCAGCGCAGCGTTCCCTCGCCCAACTGGGGCAGAGCGGCGCGCAGTTGGAGGCCGTCGCGGTACAGGTGCCAGAACGAGCGGGTGTCGGCGAGGGCGCGGTCGGTGGCGTACTCGGCGAAGTACTCCGGCTGCGGCAGCCACGGCTTGGCGCTCTCGACGCCGGGTGTGAAGCCGAACGGCGAGGCCTGTCCCGACCAGGGCAGCGGCACCCGGCAGCCGTCGCGGATGCGGGCGCGGCTGCCGGTGCGGTGGAAGATCGGGTCGGTGAGCACGTCGTCGGGCAGGTCGACGACCTCCGGCAATCCGAGCTCCTCGCCCTGGTAGATGTAGGCGGCGCCGGGCAGGGCCAGCATGAGGAGCGCGGCGGCGCGGGCGCGGGCGGCGCCGAGGCCGCTGCCTTCGGTGGCGGGTTCGCCGTAGCGGGTGACGGTGCGGACCTGGTCGTGGTTGTTGAGGACCCAGGTGACGGTCGAGCCGGTGCCGGCGATGTCCTGCATGGCCTCCGTGATGACCTTCTGGAAGGCGTCGGCGTCCCAGGAGGCACTGAGCAGGTCGAAGAAGAAGGCCTGGTGCAGTTCGTCTGCCCGGACGTACCGGGCGTGTTCGCGGGCGGTCGGGACGGAGACCTCGCCGACGAGGAGGCGTTCGCTGCCGTCGCGCTCGGTGTACTCCTCGCATATGGAGCGCCAGCGGCGCCACACGTCGTGCACCTCGGGCTGGTTCCAGGCGAGCGGGTTGACCGAGTCGCGGGTGCGGGCGTCGGCCTCCGGGTCGTCGGAGTCGGGCAGTTCGGGGTGCTTGTAGAGGCCGGCGGCGACGTCGATGCGGAAGCCGTCGACGCCCCGGTCCAGCCAGAAGCGCAGTACCCGGTCGAACTCGGCGGCGACCTCCGGCTCGCGCCAGTTCCAGTCGGGCTGCTCGGGCGTGAACATGTGCAGGTACCACTGGCCGGGGCGCCCGTCCGCGTCGGTGACCCGGCTCCATGCCGGTCCGCCGAACATGGCGTGCCAGTTGTTGGGCGGCTCGCAGCCGTCCGGGCCGCGGCCGTCGGCGAAGTGGAAGCGGGCCCGGGCGGGGCTGCCGGGGGCCGCCGCGAGCGCCTCGCGGAACCAGGGGTGCTCGCTGGAGCAGTGGTTCGGGACGATGTCGAGGAGCACCTTGATACCGAGCCGCCGCGCGGCCCCGACCAGTTGGTCGAACTCGTCGAGGTCACCGAAGAGCGGGTCGACGTCGCAGTAGTCGGCCACGTCGTAGCCGTGGTCGTGCTGCGGCGAGGGATAGAAGGGGCTCAGCCAGATCCCGTCGACGCCGAGCTTCTTGAGGTACGGCAGTCCGGCCCGGACGCCGGCGAGGTCGCCGATGCCGTCGCCGGTGCTGTCGAGGAAGCTGCGGACGTACACCTGATAGATCACTGCGTCACGCCACCAGTGGTGCCTGTTCAACCCATCGACCTGTCTCTGAGGAGGGCAGCGGTTATGCATGCATGTTAAGTAGGCGTGTCGAGAGGGTGTCAATGAAAAGGCAGAAGGTATCCAGCGGTCGGGGTGCAGAAACAGGGACATACCAGGTCGATACTCAGCGAGATGAGATGCCCGCGTTACCTAACAAGTAAGTAGGGGAGGGCGCCGAGGGGGCGTCGAAAGCGCTAGCCGCGCGAGATGACGGCGAGCTCGCGCGCCAGCCGCCGGACCGCCGCGGCGGGCGTCTGCCGCCCCGCCATCGCGTCGTTCACGACGGCCTGCACCACCAGGCTGACCTGGTCGTAGCGCGGGCTCTTGGGACGCGGCGCGGCCGCGAGGACGCTCGTGCGCAGCGTCGGCAGATAGGGGAACCTGCGGACGAGCGCGGGATCCCGGTAGAGGTCCGCGCGCACCGGCGGCAGCGCGCCGCGCGTGAGGACCTGCCGCTGGACGCGCTCACCGGTGAGATACGCGATCAGGCGGGCCGCCGAGTCGGGGTGCCGCGCGTGCGCGCTGACGGCCAGGTTGGATCCGCCGAGCACACTGGTTCCCGGCCCGCCGGGCCCGGGCAGGGGCACGGCGCCGACCTTCCCGGCGACCTTCGAGCCGGGAGCGGAGGCGCCGACATAGGCGTACGGCCAGTTCCGCAGGAAGAGCAGCCGGCCGTCCTGGAAGGCCTGCTTGGACTCCTCCTCCTTGTACGTCAGCGCTTCCCTGGGGATCCAGCCCTCACGCACCCCGCGCGCCAGGAACCCGATGCCCTCGCGGGCCGCCGCCGAGTCGACGGTGACGCGCTCGCCCTCGTCACCGAGGATCGAGCCGCCCGCCGAGTAGACGGCTTCCGCCGCGTTCACGGTGAGGCCCTCGTAGGGCAGGAACTGTCCGGCGTAGCCGCCGAGGCCGTGCTTCGGGGCGATGGTCTTCGCGTACCGCTCCAGCTCCGCCCAGGTGCGCGGTGGATCGACGCCCTCCTCGGCGAGGACGTCCTTGCGGTACAGGAGCAGACCGGCGTTCGTGACGTACGGGACCGCGTAGAGCTGCCCGTCGTAGGTCGCCGTGTCCACGACCGGCTGGAGGAACGTCTCCAGCGGGAAGCGGTCCCGGGGCAGCGGTCTGATCCAGCCCGCCGCGGCGAACTCCGAGGTCCAGTTGACGTCGATGTTGAGCACGTCGAACCGGCTGCGGTCACCGTCGCGCAGGTCCGTGATCATCTGGGCCTGGGTCTCGTCGGCCGAGTCCGGCAGCTCGACCAGGGTCACCTTCTCGCCGGGATGGGTGCGGTTCCAGCCCTCCAGCAGGGGGCCGAGGTAGCCGGTGAGGTCGCCGGCGGTGGCCAGGGTGAGCGGCCCGCGGGACCCGGCGGAGGGCTCGCCCGCCTGCGCTCCGGCGGCGACGTAGCCGGTCAGGACCACGATCAGAACGAGGAGGCCCCTACCCGCGGCATGGATCCACCGCATAGGTTCCTCCCTGTACACCGGCGCTGGGCACCCTTGCCCGGAATCAGAGGCCATGTATACCTGTTAGGTATGGGCGATACTAGGGCCTGGAGCACATTGGACCGGACAGGAGGACTGCACGCGTGCGCCTGCCCCTCCTGGCTCTCCTCGCCCGCGGACCCGCCCACGGCTACGAGCTCAAGCAGGACCTTGAGCAACTGCTGGGCTCCGCGTACCCTCAGCCGAACGTCGGCCAGATCTATGTGACCCTCGGCCGCCTCGAGAAGTCGGGACTGATCGAGGGCGAGGACGTGACGCAGTCCAGCCGGCCCAACAAGAAGGTCTACCACCTCACCGAGGCCGGGCGGGAGGCGCTGCGCGCCTGGTTCGAGGAGCCCGAGGACGAGCCGCGGGTGCGGGACGAGTTCTTCATGAAACTCGCGCTCGCTCCGCAGACCGGTCTCGCCGAGCAGATCACCCTGATCAACCAGCAGCGGCGCCAGTACCTGAACACCATGCGGCAGCTGTCGAAGCTGGCCGCCGCCGAAGACCGCGACAACCGCATCGCCCATCTGCTGATCGAGGGCGCGATGCTGCACCTGCAGGCCGACCTCGACTGGCTGGAACGGTGCCAGGAAGAGCTGGAGGAGCTGGAGTGAGCGACGACCGTCCCGCTCCTGTGCTGCGCGCCGAGGGACTGACCAAGACCCATCACGGCGAGGGCGCCCCGGCGCACGCCGTGCGCGGGGTCGACCTGTGTGTACGGCAGGGCGAGTTCGTGGCGATCACCGGTCCCTCGGGGGCGGGCAAGTCGACGCTGCTGCATCTGCTCGGCGGGCTCCAGCGTCCGGACGCGGGCCACATCTGGCTCGACGGCGAGTCCACCGGCACCTACAGCGAGGCGCGCTGGGCGGTGGAGCGCCGGAAGCGGATCGGCATCGTCTTCCAGTTCTTCAACCTCGTTTCCAACCTGTCCGTCGCCGACAACGTGGAACTGCCCGCCCTGCTCGCCGGGACCCCGCCGAAGCAGGCGCGCGCCGAGCGCGAGGCGCTGCTGGCGGAGCTGGGCCTGACGGGCAAGGAGCGCAGCATGCCGGGCGAGCTGTCCGGCGGTGAGCAGCAGCGCGTCGCCCTGGCCCGGGCGCTGGTCAACCACCCGCCGCTGCTGCTGGCCGACGAGCCCGCGGGCAGCCTGGACAGCAAGGGCACCCGCGAGGTGATGCGGCTGCTGTCCCGTTTCCACCAGCGGGGCCAGACGATCGTGCTGGTCACCCATGACGCCCGGCTGGCGAGCGCCGCGGACCGGGTGATCAGCTTCTTCGACGGCCGGATCGCCGACGACGCGGCACTCGACGGCGGCGCCACCCCGCCGCGCCGCGCCGGCATATCCGGTGTGCTGGAGCTGAAGGACTGACATGCGCGGGCACGACGATCCGCGAGGGGGCTGATCCGTATGCGAGCCACCCTGCGCTGGGCGCACTCCGATCTGCGCACGCACCGCGGCGAGGCGCTGTTCCTCGTCCTCGCCACCGCGGGCATCGTCGCCTCCCTGCTGCTGGCCACCGCCCTGTTCGGCTACGCGACCAACCCCTGGCAGCGCGTCTTCACGCAGTCGCACGGCGCGCACGTGTGGCTGCACACCGATACGGCGGCCGACCCGGGGAAGCTGGCCCGGCTCGACGGGGTGGAGTCCGTCGTCGGCCCTTACCCCAGTGCCGCCACCACCGTCTCCTCGCGCGGCAGCCGCGCCGCCGTCGAACTGCGCGGCATGCCGCAGAAGCCCTCCGCCGGCCGCCCTCCGGTCGTCTCCGGGCACTGGCTCATCCCGTCGACACCCGACGGCGTGGTCCTGGAGAGCCGCCTGGCCCGTGCCCTGCTGGCCGAACCGGGCGACACCCTCGACGTGCCCGGCACCGCCCGCCGGCTGACCGTCGTGGGCCTGGCCGACAGTGCCGAGCCGCGCTACCGGCCCGGTGAGCAGCCGGGTCTGGTGTGGGCGCTTGCGTCGTCCGTGCCGGCCCCGGGCGGCCAGGTGATCGGGCTGCGGCTGACCGACCCGGGTGACACGTCCTACATCGTCCAGCGCGCCGTGACCGTGCTGGGCCCGGGGTCGATCGGCGAGGTCTCCACCTGGCAGCAGGCGCGGGCCGAGGCGCAGGGCGACAACCGGCTGCTCGGCCAGGTGCTGGGCCTGTTCGGCCTGGGCGCCCTGATCGCGGCCGGATTCGCCGTGCACGGGGCGATCGGCACCCGCATCCGCGGGCATCTGCGCGACCTGTCCGTCCTGAAGGCCATCGGCTTCACCCCCGGCCAGGTGGTCCGCGTCTTCCTGCTCCAGCACCTCGCCTACGCCCTGCTGGGCGCCCTGGCCGCCGCCGGACTCGCCGAGGCCCTGGGCAGCCGGATCCCCGGGCGGCTCGGGGACGCCGTCGGCGTGTGGCAGGGGCTGCCCGGCCACACCGCCGCGCTGCTCGCGGTGCCCGTGGGCGCGGTGCTGTTCATCGGCGCCACCACCGGGCTGGCCGCGTGGCGGGCCGGGCGGGTGCCGCCCGTGCCGGTGCCGCGACCGGCCGCGACCTCGGGCGGACGGCTGTCCGGCGTGGCGCGCCGCGCCCTCGGCGTGCGGATCCCGCCCGCGCTGGTGCTGGGCTGGCACAAGGCGTTCACCCGCCGCCCCCGGTCCCTGGCCACCGTCGCCCGGCTCACGCTGCCGCTGCTGCTGATCGTCGTGGCGATGAGCGCCTGGACCACCCTCGACCGCTTCCACAGCGCGCCCGAGCGGATCGGCCTGCCCGCCGCGCTCAGCGTCCGCGCCGACTCCGGCCTCGGCGAAGAGCGGGTCCGCTCCCTCCTGGAGAAGGACCCGCAGGTGGCCGCCGCCTACCCGGGCGTCGAGACGGCCGCCCTGGGCCCCAGCCAGACCGCGACCATCGCCCTGCGCGGCCTCGGCACCCAGCAGGACCCTTACCCGCACACCCTCGCCGAGGGCCGCCCCGCCCGCGGCCTCGACGAGGCGGTGGCCGGGCAGGGGCTGCTCGACCTGCTGGACGTACGGGTCGGCGCCTGGGTGCGGATGACCGTCGGTGACCGGCCGCAGATCCTGCACATCGTGGGCCGCAGCATCGAGCCGGAGAACGCCGGCCGGGTCATCTCCACCTCCCTCGACACACTCCGCGAGAACGATCCCGGGCTCCGCCCGACCCTCTACGAGCTCCGCCTGGACCCGGGCGCGGACCCGCGGGAGGTCGCCGACCGGCTCGCCGCCGCGGGGCACGGCCATCTGGACGTGCACACGGTGACCAACCCGGCCGACGAGCTCTCCCCCTTGCGCGCGGTGGTCGCCGGGCTGATCGCCGTCCTCGCCCTCATCGGGCTCATCGAACTGCTGACCGCGATCGGCGGCACGGTCCGCGAGAGCGAGCGGGACCTGCTGGCGCTGAAGGCCATCGGGCTGTCCCCCCGGCAGATCACGGCCATCACCGTCACGGCCACCGGTCTCACGGCCCTGGCGGCCGTCCTCGCCGCCCTGGCCCTGGGCCTGCCCCTCGCCCGGTGGCTGATCGACGCCCAGGGCCGCTCCAGCGGCATCGGGGCGGGGATCGCCCAGGGGCCCTCCGCGGTCCTGATGGTGCTGCTGGGCACGGCGGCCGTCCTCTGCGCCGCGGCCCTGGCAGCGCTTCCCGCGGCCCGGGCGGCCCGCCGGCGCCTCGCGGACACGCTGAGCGCGGTGGCCTGACGCCGGCACCGGCCCGGCGTCAGCCCCCGTACGGCTGCTGCGGCGGGTGCGGAGGCCGGGGGTGCGGAGCGTAGGAGGCGTAGGGGTGCTGACCGCCCGGCGGGTAGAGGTGCTGACCGCCCGGGGCGTAGGAATGCCCGTAGGGGTGCCCCTGCGGTGGCAGGTGGGGTGAGCCCGCCGGGGGCATCGGCGGAACCGGCCCGGGCACCGGCGGGTGGGTCGCCGGATGGGCGTTCAGCCGGATTCCGTACCGGCGCTTCAGCCGCCGCATCTCCAGCAGCGCGATGGCGGTGACCGTCACCGGTGCGCCCAGGATGAAGACGATCCCCAGGGTGAGGCTGAGCCCGTGCAGATCACCGGTCACGAGGTCCGGGACCGCCACCAGCCAGCTGGTCACGATGGCGAGCAGCGGCGGCAGGCAGCGGTGCACGGCGGCCGTGCCGAAGAAGTTGCCCGAGACGCGCACGGCTCCGTAGGCCGTGAAGGCGAGCAGCCACAGCATCGTCATGCCGAACCCGATGATCACGGCGACGTTCGCGGACGCGTTCACCGTCCGCACCAGCAGCAGCACGGCGGCCACGCAGCCGACGAACAGCACGAGCAGCGCGAGGGACCTGAACAGGGACGTCCGCAACTGCCGCACCGTGCCCCCGCGCCGCCACACCCACAGCATCACGCCGACCGTCAGCGGGGTGAGGAAGAGCAGGACGACGGAGGCCGTCATCGCGTTCTCCAGCAGTTCCGTGAGGTCGAAGCCGCCTTCGACGAAGGTGTAGACACCGAGCGAGGCGACCGCCCCGGCGATGACACGGAACCGTTTCAGGCGTTCCACGGACGGGTCGAGCGGCTGCGGGATCCAGGCGGGATGGAACACCGCCCGGGCCACGTCCTGGGGTTTCAGTACGGACCCCACCGTCAGCGTGCCGCCGGTCCAACTGCCGCGTGTGCGTGCCACTTCGCGCTCCCCCGAGCACTCGCCGTGATGACGTCCGTGATGATCGTCCGGGAGTCTACGGGAAGCGGACGGCGCGCCGCCGCCCGCTTTCCCGCCGGGCGCACTGCTGCCGGCCGTACGACTCGACGCGCTGCCGCCCGCTTCCCCGCCCGGCTCTCCCGACTACCGGCCGCGCAGCTCCCGGTACGTGGCGACCAGGGCCCGGGTGGAGGCGTCCAGGCCCTCGACCTCGGCGCCCTCGGTGAGCGCGGGCTCGACGCGCTTGGCGAGAACCTTGCCCAGCTCCACGCCCCACTGGTCGAAGGAGTCGATGTTCCACACCGCGCCCTGCACGAACACCTTGTGCTCGTAGAGGGCGACCAGCTGGCCGAGGACCGACGGCGTCAGCTCGGGGGCCAGGATCGTCGTGGTGGGGTGGTTGCCCTTGAACGTCTTGTGCGGCACCAGCTCCTCCGGCACCCCCTCGGCGCGCACCTCCTCGGGCGTCTTGCCGAAGGCGAGCGCCTGCGTCTGGGCGAAGAAGTTGGCCATCAGCAGGTCGTGCTGCGCCTTCAGCTGCTCGCTCAGCTCGGCGACCGGCCTCGCGAAGCCGATGAAGTCGGCCGGGATGAGCTTGGTGCCCTGGTGGATCAACTGGTAGTAGGCGTGCTGCCCGTTGGTGCCCGGCGTGCCCCACACCACCGGGCCCGTCTGCCACTCGACCTCGCGCCCGTCCCGGCCGACGTACTTGCCGTTGGACTCCATGTCGAGCTGCTGGAGGTAGGCGGTGAACTTCGACAGGTAGTGGCTGTAGGGCAGCACCGCGTGCGACTGGGCGTCGTGGAAGTTGCCGTACCAGATGCCCAGCAGGCCCAGCAGCAACGGCACGTTGGACTCGGCCGGCGCGGTGCGGAAGTGCTCGTCGACGATGCGGAAGCCGTCGAGCATCTCCCGGAAGTGGTCCGGGCCGATGGCGATCATCAGGGACAGGCCGATCGCAGAGTCGTACGAGTAGCGGCCGCCCACCCAGTCCCAGAACTCGAACATGTTGGCCGTGTCGATGCCGAACTCGGCGACCTTCTCCGCGTTCGTCGACAGGGCGACGAAGTGCTTGGCGACGGCGGCCTCGTCACCGAGCGCGTCCAGCAGCCAGGCGCGCGCGGAGGTGGCGTTGGTGACCGTCTCGATCGTGGTGAAGGTCTTGGAGGCGATGACGAACAGCGTCTGCGCCGGGTCCAGGTCGCGGACCGCCTCGTGCAGGTCGGCACCGTCCACGTTGGACACGAAACGCACCGTCAGCGAGCGGTCGGTGAAGGCCCGCAGCGCCTCGTAGGCCATGGCGGGGCCCAGGTCGGAGCCGCCGATGCCGACGTTGACGATGTTCCGGATCCGCTCGCCGGTGTGGCCGGTCCACTCGCCCGACCGCACCCGGTTCGCGAAGTCGGCCATCTTGTCGAGCACCGCGTGCACATCCGGCACCACGTTCTCGCCGTCGACCTCGATCACCGCGTCCCGCGGGGCGCGCAGCGCGGTGTGCAGCACGGCCCGGTTCTCGGTGGTGTTGATCTTCTCGCCTCGGAACATGGCGTCCCGGAGTCCGAAGACGTCGGTGGCCGCGGCCAGTTCGCGCAGCAGCCGCAGGGTGTCGTCGGTGACGAGGTGCTTGGAGTAGTCGACGTGGAGGTCGCCGACCCGGAGGGTGTACGCGGTGCCGCGGCCGGAGTCGGCGGCGAACAGCTCGCGCAGTCCCACGTCGCCGAGCTCCTCGCGGTGCTTGGCCAGTGCCGTCCACTCAGGCGTCTGGTTGAGTCTGGTACGGCTGTCTGCGTTCATCTCGGACTTCAGCCTTCTTTCCTGTCCTGCGTACCTTGCCCCGCTGCCGGTCCCAACCTAGTTGATCAGCGCGCGACGTCGGCTGTCGTGGTGCCGTCCTCCGGCTCCACCACAGATACGTCCGCCGTGCGCACGGGTATCAGCGCGACGACGGCGAGGGCGAAGAAGGCCGCCGTGAGCAACGGCGGGGTGTTCGGACCCCGGGCGGCGGCGACGGCTCCGCCCAGCAGGGCACCGAGGGGCACTCCGGCGAAGGCCAGGGTGCGGAAGGCCGAACTGACGCGGCCCAGTAGTCCGGTGGGGCTGCGCTCCTGCATGAGCGTCGTCGTGTTGACATTCCACACCATGCCGAGGAGCCCGAAGACGGCGAGCGCGCCCACGAGTACGGCGAGGCTGCGCACGGTGCCCATGACGACGAGGAGGGCGGCCTGCACCGAGCCGGCGAGGAGCACCGAGCGCAGCCGGCCGAGCCGCGCCACCAGCCGGCCGTTCACCACTCCCCCGGCCAGGCTGCCCAGGGTGAAGGCGGTGCCCGCCGCCGCGTATGCCGCGGGGCCCGCCCGGAGCCAGTCGGTGACGAGGACGACCAGCATCGCGAGCAGGGTGCCCATGCCGATGTTGCACAGGGCCGTGGCCGTGCACAGGGCGCGCAGGGCCCGGTCGCGCCACAGGGTGCGCAGGCCCTCCGCGATCTCGCGGCGCAGGGTGCTGCCCGCCGGTCGCGGCTCGCGGTCGGTTTCGGCGGCCGGCAGGGAGGCGACCAGCGCGGCGGCCGCGAGGAAGGTCACGGCGTCCGCCGCGAACGGCACGGCTGCCCCGGCCGCCAGCAGCAGGGGCACGACGGGGCCGCCGAGCAGGCCTCCGGCGATGCGCTGACCGGTCATCAACCGGGCGTTGGCGCTGCCGAGCGCGTCCCGGTGGACGAGGGCGGGCAACAGCGCCGTGGCAGCGTTGTCGAAGAGGGTCTGGAAGGTGGTGAGCGCGACGGCCAGTCCGATGAGCAGGCCGATCGAGGCGTGTCCGAGCGCGACGGCCACCGCGAAGGCGGCCACCAGCACCCCGCGTGCGGCGTCCACCGTCCACATGGCCCGCCGCTGGTCCACCCGGTCGGCCACGGCCCCGCCGAGCAGGCCGAAGACGATCCAGGGCAGGTAGCCGCAGGCCGTGACGGAAGCGATGAGCAGCGGATCGTCGGTCAAGGTGACGGCCAGCAGGGGCAGCGCGGACGTGCGCAGCGCGTCGCCGAAGCTGGACAGGACGGCGGCGCTCCACAGCCGTCCGAAGCCCCCGCGCCACGCGGGCGCGCGCACCCCCGCCTCGACCGTCGCCACCGCTCCCCCTCATGGTTCGTCCGATGCACAAACCGTAGGGGGCACCACTGACAATCGGCCGACGGTGACGGCGAGGAGGGACCAGAGGAGGGACCAGAGGAGGGACCAGGGGGAGGCACGGAGGGCAGGGCGCCCGCTGGTGCCCGGCCGGTCTCGACTTCTAGATCTCGCCCCGCAGTTTGGCGAGCGCCTCGGCGAGGATCGCCTCGCCGTCCGCGTCGCTGCGCCGCTCCCGGACGTACGCCAGGTGGGTCTTGTAGGGCTCGGTGCGCGGCGGGTCCGGCGGGTTGTCCCGGTCCTGGCCTGCCGGGAAGCCGCAGCGGGGACAGTCCCAGGTATCGGGCACCTGCGCGTCGCTGGCGAAGCTCGGCTGGGTCTCGTGTCCGTTGGAGCACCAGAAGGAGATGCGCAGCCGCGGCGCGGACTCGCCGCGCTCGGCCTCGCCCATCGGCCCCGCCCCGACCCGGCTTCCCCGGATCGCGTTGCCACTTGCCACGGTCGTAACTCCCTGCGTGATGGTGCCGCGAAGCGAGTCGGCGTTCCGCTTCGCCGCGAGCGCCTCAGTCTACGTAAGGCCCAACGCGCGTCCAGTGATTGGAGTTACAACCCTCACACCTAGACGCAAGCCCCATGATAGGCCGCGCATAGCTGCGCGTACCGAACATGGGGCCCTACGTACGAGTCCGGGCGGATCGCGGCTCGGTCAGTTGTTCACCTTCATCAGGATGCCGAGCACGACGATGCACGCGAACCACAGCAGACCGATCACGACGGTGATCCGGTCGAGGTTGCGCTCGGCGACCGAGGAGCCGCCGACGGAGGACTGCATGCCGCCGCCGAACATGTCGGAGAGGCCGCCGCCCTTCCCCTTGTGCATCAGCACCAGCAGCATCAGCAGCAGGCTGAAGACGATCAGGGCGATCGAGAACCCCAAAACCACGGCTGGACCAACTTCCTCGGATTCGGATGGACGACGCGGGGCCCAGCACAGCGCTGGACCCCGCAAGGGTACGACGGATCGCCGCTACCGCATACTCACTGGTCGCGGAAGCGCACGATCTTGACGAACTCGTCGGCGTCCAGCGAGGCGCCGCCGACCAGGGCGCCGTCGATGTCGGCCTGGGCCATGATCTCCGCGACGTTGCCCGACTTCACGGAGCCGCCGTACTGGATGCGGACCTTGTCGGCCAGCTCCTGCGAGTACAGCTCGGCGATCTTGCCACGGATCGCCGCGCAGACCTCCTGGGCGTCCTCGGCGCCGCAGACCTTGCCGGTGCCGATGGCCCACACCGGCTCGTAGGCGATCACGACGGTCTCGGCCTGCTCGGCCGGGAGGTCCTTCAGACCGCCCTCGACCTGGGCGAGGGTGTGGGAGACGTGGTTGCCCGCCTCGCGGACCTCCAGCTCCTCGCCGACGCACAGGATCGGGGTCAGGCCGTGCTTGTAGGCGGCCTTGACCTTGGCGTTCACCAGCTCGTCGGTCTCGGCGTGGTACTGGCGGCGCTCGCTGTGGCCGATGGCGACGTACGTGCACTTCAGCTTGGCCAGCATGGGGCCGGAGATCTCGCCGGTGTAGGCACCGCCGTCGTGCGCCGAGATGTCCTGGGCGCCGTACTTGATCTTGAGCTTGTCACCGTCGACCAGGGTCTGCACGGAGCGCAGGTCGGTGAAGGGGGGCAGGACGGCGACCTCGACGGCCTCGTAGTCCTTGTCGGCCAGGGCGAAGGCGAGCTTCTGGACGTGCGCGATGGCCTCGAGGTGGTTGAGGTTCATCTTCCAGTTGCCCGCCATCAGCGGCGTGCGCGTGTTCATAAAGGGTCAGTCCTCCAGTGCGGCGAGGCCGGGGAGCGTCTTGCCCTCGAGGTATTCGAGGGAGGCGCCGCCACCGGTCGAGATGTGGCCGAATGCGTTCTCGTCGAAGCCCAGGATGCGGACGGCGGCGGCGGAGTCGCCACCACCGACCACCGTGAAGGCGTTCGAGTCGAGCAGTGCCTGGGCGACGGCCTTGGTGCCCTCGGCGAAATCGGGGTGCTCGAAGACGCCCATGGGGCCGTTCCAGAAGACGGTTGCGGCGTCGGTGATCTTCGAGGCGTACAGCGTGCGGGACTCGGGGCCGATGTCCAGGCCCATCTGGCCGGCCGGCATGGCGTCCGCGGCGACGGTGCTGGGCCGGGCCGGGGCCTTGGTCTTGAGGTCCGGGAACTCCGGCGCGACCACGACGTCCACCGGCAGGACCAGCTCGACGCCGTTCTTCTCGGCGCGCTCGATGTACTCCCGGACGGCCGGGAGCTGGTCCTCCTGGACCAGGGACGTGCCGATCTCGTGACCCTTGGCCTTGAGGAAGGTGAAGACCATGCCGCCGCCGATGAGCAGGCGGTCGGCCTTGCCGAGCAGCTGGTCGATGACGGCGAGCTTGTCGGACACCTTGGCGCCGCCCAGGACGACGGCGTAGGGCCGCTTGACGTCCTCGGTGAGCTTCTTCAGGACGCCGACCTCGGTGGCGATGAGGTATCCGGCGTAGTGCGGCAGGCGCGCCGGGAGGTCGAAGACCGAGGCGTGCTTACGGTGCACCGCGCCGAAGCCGTCGCCGACGTAGACGTCCGCGAGGGCGGCGAGCTGGTCGGCGAAGGCGCCGCGCTCGGCGTCGTCCTTGCTGGTCTCACCGGCGTTGAAGCGCAGGTTCTCGACGACCGCGACCCGGCCGTCGGCCAGGCCGTCGACGGTGGCCCGGGCGGACTCGCCGACCGTGTCGGTCGCGAAGGCCACGTCCGAGCCGAGGAGTTCACCGAGGCGCGCGGCGGCCGGGGCGAGGGAGAAGGCCGGGTCCGGGGCGCCCTTGGGGCGGCCCAGGTGGGAGGCGACGACGACCCGGGCGCCCGCCTCGGCGAGGGCCTTGACCGTGGGCAGCACGGCGCGGATGCGGCCGTCGTCGGTGATGCGCGTGCCGTCCAGCGGCACGTTCAGGTCGGCGCGGACGAAGACCCGCTTGCCCGCCACTCCCTCGGAGAGGAGTTCGTCGATCGTCTTCATGAAAGGGGACTCCTGAAAGAGCTCGTGATCGCTCGGAAGCGCTCGTGATCTAACAGATCTGATCTGTACGTGAGTCAGGGCTCGGACAGCGCGACCGCGCGCTGCCCGAGCCCTGCTCTCACACCGTGGTGCCTGGTCTATTCGATCAGAGCTGGTTGCCGACGAAGACCGTGAGGTCCACGAGGCGGTTGGAGTAGCCCCACTCGTTGTCGTACCAGCCGATGACCTTCACGTTCTTGCCCTCCTGGACCATGGTCAGGGAGGAGTCGAAGGTGCAGGACGCCGGGGCGTTCACGATGTCGGAGGAGACGATCGGGTCCTCGGTGTACTCGAGGATGCCCTTCAGCTCGCCCTCCGCGGCCTTCTGGAAGGCGGCGTTGACCTCTTCCTTCGTGACTTCGCGGGACAGCTCGAGGACCAGGTCGGTGACCGAACCGGTCGGGACCGGGACGCGCATCGCGATGCCGTCCAGCTTGCCCTTGAGCTGCGGGAGGACCAGCGCGGTGGCCTTGGCGGCACCCGTGGTGGTCGGGATGATGTTCTCGGCGGCGGCACGCGCGCGACGCAGGTCCTTGTGCGGGAAGTCGAGGATGCGCTGGTCGTTGGTGTAGGCGTGCACCGTGGTCATCAGACCCTTGACGATGCCGAAGTTCTCGTCGAGGACCTTCGCCATCGGCGCCACACAGTTGGTGGTGCAGGAGGCGTTGGAGATGACGTGGTGGTTCGCCGGGTCGTACTTGTCCTGGTTGACGCCCATCACGATGGTGACGTCCTCGTCCTTGGCCGGAGCCGAGATGAGGACCTTCTTCGCGCCGCCGGCGATGTGCTTCTCGGCGTCGGCCTTCTTCGTGAAGATGCCGGTCGACTCGATGACGATGTCGACGCCCAGCTCGCCCCACGGGATGTCGGCGGGGTTGCGCTCGGCCAGGACCTTGATGGTCTTGCCGTCGACCGTGATCGTGTCGGCGGTGTGCGTGACCTCCTGCTTGAGGCGGCCCAGGATGGTGTCGTACTTCAGCAGGTGAGCGGTGGTCGCGGTGTCACCCAGGTCGTTGACAGCCACGATCTCGATGTCTGCACCCTGCTCCAGCAGCGCGCGGAAGTAGTTACGACCGATGCGGCCGAAGCCGTTGATGCCTACGCGGATCGTCACGAACCGATCTCCTCGTTGGTACGCCGGCCATGAAGTGCCGGCGAGCTCTGTTTGGGATGTCCCCGACCGCCTACGACCCTACCTCCCGGAAGGGCTGGTGGTGACATCCAGATGCCTCATACACGGCACGGCGGTCCGTACCCGCCAGTAGGGGTACGGACCGCCCACCGCCGCGAGCAAGATCACTCGATGTCGCTACCGCACGGGTTCCCTGTCGACCAGGGAATTCACCCGTCGAGGGAAGCGAGCGCCTTCCTCATCAGCGCCGCCCGGTCGGCCGCGGCGCTGACGTGCTCCAGGCCGAAGCCCAGCAGCACGGTGTCGTCCGTGGTGACCGCGCCGTACGTCTGGAACAGGGCGCCGGTGCGCGCCCAGTCCTTGAGGACGGCCGGGCTGCCCGCGGGCGGTCCGGCCGGCTTCCAGGCGCCGAGCGAGGTCTCGAAGCCCTCGGTCTCGCGCGCCGCGCCGCCGACGACGAGCGAGGCGTCGTCGGCGAGCACGCCGCGCCCGCCGCTGCCCGGGTCGGTGACGTAGCTGATCGAGACCTCGACCGTCTTCCCGGCGTAGGCGCTCAGGTCGAAGGTCACCTGCCGCCAGCCGCCGGAGCTGCCGGTGAGGCTGTTCCACGCGCCGGTGGTCCCGGTCGCGGCGCAGCCGCCGGCCGCCACGGTCAGGTAGTGCTTCAGCCAGGGGTGCTCGTTGACGTAGAAGCCGCCCTCGCACTCCGTCGGCACGGTGGTCCTGGTGGCGCCGCCGGCCTCGGGAAGGGTCGTCCAGTCGTCGGAGCCCGTGACGTGGGCCTCGACGACGGCGTGGTCGTAGCCGGGCTCGGTGTCCCACAGGAGCTGGGTGCGCAGGGCCGGCTGCTGGGCCGCGGTGGTACCGGTGAGGTCCACGGTACGGGTGAGGCGCTTGTAGGCGTCGTCGGTGTGCACGGCGGCGGCCATCGAGGTGCCGGCGTACGGGCCGTACGGGTTGACCGTGCCGGCGAACTGCCCGGCGCCCTTGCTGGCGAACTGCGGGAACTCGTCGGTCCGCAGTTCGTCGGAGGTGACGCTGTAGGTGCCCGCCTTGTCCAGCGGGTTGCCGGGGGCTGCGCCCAGCGGGCCGGTGACGCCGCCCAGCTCGCCGGAGCCGGTGAAGCCGGTCGCCCCGGGGGTGGCGGTGCGGGTGTAGGCGCCCAGGTAGTACTGGCTGAAGTCGTCCGACAGCGCGCCGCCGCCGAGGTCGACGTCGCCGCCGGCCTGCTCACCGGCCTCGATCAGCCGGCCGCCCTCGTTGAGGAAGGCCCGCAGCTGGAGCTGGGTGGCGACACCCGGGACGGCCTCGCCCGTGTAGTGGACGACGGTGTCGAAGTGGCTCAGCACGCCGAGCGCGTCGGGCGCGCCCTGCCGGGCGACGTCCCAGACGATCGCCTTGCGCCCGCTCGCCTTGAGCGCGTCCACGTACGTCTGCGCCTGGGTGGCGGTCGCGCCCTCCTCCGCGACGACGAGGGTGTTCGCCCGGGGCCGCTCGGCGACGGTGTAGGTGAAGTGCTCGCTGGAGACCTTCTTGCCGCTCTTCGCCTCGCCGGTGAACCACACCTCGACCTCGTCGCCGGGCTCGCCGTCCTTGACCTCGGCCCGGTACTCGTCGAAGTAGAGGTTGTCCTCACCGCCGTAGGTCTCGCCGCCCTTCCAGGGCTTGAGCGCCATGTCCAGGGTGCGGCCGCCGTTGACGCGGTACTTGAGCTCCTTGTCGCGCACGGCCTTGCGGACGACGACGGACACCTCCTGGTCGGCGCCGCGGGAGAAGGACGTGGTGAACGCGGCCGGGGTGAAGTCGGCGGCGTTCAGGCCGACCGACGAGGACGGCCGGTCGGGGTGGGCGGCGGTCTCGGCGACGGACAGCGCGAACGGGATGTTCTTGGCGAACTCCTGCTGGATCAGCTTCTCGTCGTCCGGGAAGGTGAAGACCGACTGGCAGTCGGAGGCCTTCCACTCGTCGTTCGGGTCCAGGTCCGAGGCGGTCTGGCAGGTCGACATCTCGGGGGTGAACATCGCCAGGCCGTTGACGTTCGCCGCGTGGCCGTCGGCTTCCCCGTTGGTGGTGTACAGCTCGGAGGAGAGCTGGGGGTGGTAGCCGGGGATCGCGGAGTTGTCGGGCGTACCGGCCAGCGCCTTGAGCAGAACGTCGTCCGGGGTGTGCGTGGCCACCTGCCAGCCGACTCCGTAGAGGAGGAGTTCGGCGGCGGAGTGGTAGTTGATGCCGTACGTGAAGCCGATCCGCTTCTGGAAGGCGTCCAGGGCCTGCGTCTCCGGCTCGGAGTTCGGGCCCGCGCCGCGGTAGGTCTGGCTGGTGGGGTTGGGGGACGAGCCCTCGTTGTCGTAGCCCCACTTGTAGGCGAAGTTGCGGTTGAGGTCGACGCCGTCGCCGGTGGTGATGGCGCCGTCGCCGTTGACGTCCCGCAGGTTCTTGCGCCACTGGCGGTTGGCGGGGTCCGCGAAGGTGTAGTCGTAGCCGTCGGGGTTGGCCGACAGCAGGAACCACAGTTCGGTGGAGTCGACGATCTTCTTGAGGCGCCGGTCCTTCGTGTAGTTGTCCAGGTAGTGGTGCATCAGACGCCGGGTCATCTCCGGCGTGATCCACTCGCGTGCGTGCTGGTTGGACATGTAGAGGACCGAGGGCTTGGAGCCGTCCTTCGTCTTCTTGGCGCCCTTGGTGAGCTTGAGCGCGAGGATGTCCTGGCCCTTGACGGTCTTTCCGATGGAGACGACCTTGGTGAGGTCCGGGTGCTCCTGGGCGGTGCGCAGGAGTTCCTCCCGCAGGCCGCCCTTGCCGCTGTACGGGCGGAACACGCCCTGCGCTGCGGCTTCGACGCGGGCCTCGGCCCGGGCGGAGAGCTCGTGTTCGGTGAGGCCGACGCCCTGCTTCTCCAGCTTCTTCGCCTGCCGGTCCGTCAGGTAGACCTCGACGGTCGCGGTGCCCTTCGCGGGGACGCGCTCGCTCAGTTCGTGGCCGTCCTGGCCGGCCGCCAGCAGCAGGGGTACCTGCTTCCGTGTGACGTCGGCCCGGAAGACCTTGACTTCGTCCGGGTCGGACGGGGCCGGACTCCCCGGTTGTGCCTGGGCGATGGGTGCGAAGCTCGCTCCGCCGATCAGGAGCGCGCCGACAGCGAGGATCGATCTCGCTCTTCGTCTCATGAACCCCCCTAGCGTGGGTCCGCCACAGCAGCGAACAGATGCCAGGCTCATGACAGTCCATGATCGAGTCAAGGGTGCCTCTGCGACACGCGAAAGCCGGTGCCGGTCACCCAAGTGGGCGCCGGAACCGGCTTTTTGACGTCGCGTGGGATCAGCCCACGAGGTTGTCGGCCAGCTCCTCGCTGAGGTTGGCCTCCGTGCCCGGGATGCCGAGATCGGAGGCGCGCTTGTCGGCCATGGCCAGCAGGCGGCGGATCCGGCCGGCGACGGCGTCCTTGGTCAGCGGCGGGTCGGCGAGCGCGCCCAATTCTTCCAGGGAGGCCTGCTTGTGTTCCATGCGCAGCCGGCCGGCGGCGGCGAGGTGCTCGGGCACGTCGTCGGCGAGGATCTCCAGGGCGCGCTGCACCCGGGCGCCGGCGGCGACGGCCGCACGGGCCGATCTGCGCAGGTTGGCGTCGTCGAAGTTGGCGAGCCGGTTGGCCGTGGCGCGCACCTCACGGCGCATCCGGCGCTCTTCCCAGGCCAGCACCGACTCGTGCGCGCCGAGCCGGGTCAGCAGGGCGCCGATCGCGTCGCCGTCGCGGACGACGACCCGGTCCACGCCGCGCACCTCGCGGGCCTTGGCGGGGATCGACAGCCGTCGGGCGGCGCCGACCAGGGCGAGCGCGGCCTCGGGACCCGGGCAGGTCACCTCCAGGGAGGAGGAGCGGCCGGGCTCGGTGAGCGAGCCGTGCGCCAGGAACGCGCCACGCCAGGCGGCCTCGGCGTCGCAGGTGGCCCCCGAGACCACCTGCGGGGGCAGGCCGCGGATCGGGCGGCCCCGCCCGTCGACCAGGCCGGTCTGGCGGGCGAGCTGGTCACCGCCCGCGACGACCCGCACCACGTAGCGCGAGCCGCGGCGCAACCCGCCCGGAGCCATCACGATCAGCTCGGAGCTGTGGCCGAAGATCTCCAGGATGTCCCGCTTGAGGCGGCGGGCCGCCATCGCGGTGTCCAGCTCCGCCTCGATCACGATCCGACCGCTCACGAGGTGAAGGCCGCCGGCGAACCGCAGAATGGCGGAGACCTCCGCCTTTCTGCAGCAGGTCCGGGTGACGGGGAGCCGGGAGATCTCATCCTTCACCGCTGCCGTCATCGCCATGGGCCGATCCTTCCATGCATCCGAAAAATACGGTCGTACGCGGCGGCCAACAGCTCCGGGTCGTGCCTCGGGGTTCCGTCGGGTCTGGCCACCGGCGCCAGCTCGACCGCGGCCCCGAACCGCTTGGCGGCGTCGGTCAGGGAGTCGCGGTCGGGCACGGCGGCCTCGTCGGCCAGCACCACGTCCAGGGCGAGTTTAGGGGCGTGTCGTCCCAAAACCTCCAAATGACGCTGCGGGGAGAAGCCCTCGGTTTCTCCGGGCTGCGGCGCGAGGTTCAGGGAGAGTACACGGCGGGCCTTCGTCTGCGTGAGCGCGTCCAGCAGCTCGGGCACGAGCAGGTGCGGAATGACCGAGGAGAACCAGGAGCCCGGGCCGAGCACCACCCAGTCGGCGTCCAGGACGGCCTCGACCGCCTCGGGCACGGCCGGCGGGTCGCACGGGACCAGGTGCACGGACTGCACCTCGCCCGGGGTGAGGGCGACGGTCGCCTGGCCGCGGACCGTGTCGACCTCCTCCGGGCGCTTTGGGTCGTGGCCCTTGACCAGGGCCTGGAGCTCCAGCGGCACGGCGGACATCGGCAGCACCCGCCCCTGGGCGCCGAGCAGCCGTCCGACCAGGTCGAGGGCCTGGACGTGGTCGCCGAGCTGTTCCCACAGGGCGACGATCAGCAGATTGCCGACCGCGTGCTCGTGCAGGTCGCCCTGGGACTGGAAGCGGTGCTGGATGACCCGGGCCCAGGTCTGGCCCCAGTCGTCGTCGCCGCACAGTGCCGCCAGGGCCTTGCGCAGGTCGCCGGGCGGCAGTACGCCCAGCTCGTCCCGCAGCCGGCCGCTGGAGCCGCCGTCGTCGGCCACGGTGACGACGGCGGTGAGGTCGCCGGTGATCCGGCGCAGCGCGGCGAGCGAGGCGGACAGGCCCATGCCGCCGCCGAGGGCGACGACCTTGGGCTGGGTGCCGCGGCGGCGCGGCCTGCCGCCCCGGGCCTCGGCGGGCCGGCCGCCCTTCTGGCCGGTGGTGCCCTTGTCGCCGTTGCTCTCGGGCACCACCCGGCGCAGCCGGCTCAGCCGGGGTGTACGTGGTGTCATTCGCGTCCCATGTCCCGGTGTACGACCACCGTCTCCACGCCCTCGGCGGCGAGCCGGGCGGCGAGCTTCTCCGACATGGCGACCGAGCGGTGCTTGCCGCCCGTGCAGCCCACGGCGATGGTCACGTAGCGCTTGCCCTCGCGGCGGTAGCCGGTGGCGACGAGCTGGAGCAGCTCCGTGTAGCGGTCGAGGAACTCCTTGGCGCCGGGCTGGTTGAAGACGTAGCCGGAGACCTCCTCGTTGAGGCCCGTGTACGGGCGCAGCTCCGGGACCCAGTGCGGGTTCGGCAGGAAGCGGCAGTCGACGACGAGGTCGGCGTCGACGGGGAGGCCGTACTTGTAGCCGAACGACATCACCGTGGCCCGCAGCTCCGGCTCCTCCTCGCCGGCGAACTGGGCGTCCATCTTGGCGCGCAGCTCGTGGACGTTCAGGCTGGAGGTGTCGATCACCAGGTCGGCGTCGCCGCGCAGCTCGCGCAGCAGCTCGCGCTCGGCGGCGATGCCGTCGACGATGCGGCCGTCGCCCTGGAGGGGGTGCGGGCGGCGCACCGACTCGAAGCGGCGGACCAGGGCCTCGTCGGAGGACTCCAGGAAGACGATCCGCCGTGTGACGTTCTTCGCCTCCAGGTCGGCGAGGGACTCGCGGAGGTTGTCGAAGAAGCGGCGCCCTCGGACGTCGACGACGACGGCGATCCTCGCCACGTTGCCCTGGGAGCGGGCGCCGAGCTCCACCATGGTGGGGATCAGGGCGGGCGGCAGGTTGTCCACGACGAACCAGCCGAGGTCCTCCAGGCACTTCGCCGCCGTGGAGCGCCCGGCTCCGGACATGCCGGAGATGATCACCAGCTCGGGGATGGCCGCTTCCGGGACCGGGGCCTTCTCGTTGGGCGTGCCCGTATTCACCTGTGCTCCGTCTCCGGCTTGCTCGTGTCGCGCGTCGTGCTCGTTCACATTCATGTCTCCTGCCCCCGTCGTTCGTCCGGGGCGCCCGTTGCCATGGGTTCCCCACTGGAACCCATGGTGCCCGGTTCCTCTTCCATGATCTCGCCGGTCGCCGTGTTGACGGCGGGTGCGGCCGGGGCCGAGCGGGCGAGGGCCACGGCGATCGTCTCGGCCGTCTTGCGGCCTATGCCGGGGACCTCGCAGATCTGGTCGATCGTGGCGGATCGCAGTTTCTTCAACGAACCGAAGTGCTTCAGAAGTGCCTGCTTGCGCGTGTCCCCGAGGCCGGGGACATCGTCCAGCGGGCTGGAGCGGAAGCGCTTGGACCGTTTGGTGCGCTGGTAGGTGATCGCGAACCTGTGGGCCTCGTCACGGACACGCTGGAGCAGGTACAGGCCCTCGCTGGTCCGGGGCAGGACCACCGGGTCGTCGTCGCCGGGCAGCCAGACCTCCTCCAGCCGCTTGGCGAGGCCGCACACGGCGATGTCGTCGATGCCGAGCTCGTCCATGGCGCGCCGGGCGGCCGCGACCTGAGGGGCGCCGCCGTCGACGACGACCAGCTGGGGCGGGTAGGCGAACTTCTTGGGGCGGCCGTCGTCCTCGGTGGGGCCGGTGCCGACGAGGTCGCCGTTGCCGTCGGTCATGGGAGCCGCGGCGTTCTCATCACGGGACACGGGCGTCATGGCGTTCTCGCCGTGAGTCACGGGAGCCGCAGCGCTGCCGCTGTCGGACACGGGAGCCGAGGCGTTCTCGCCGTCGGTCCACTCCCCCGTCTTCTCCTTCTCGGCGAGATAACGCCGGAAGCGGCGGGTGATCACCTCGTGCATGGAGCGGACGTCGTCCTGCCCGGCGAAGCCCTTGATCTGGAAGCGGCGGTACTCGCTCTTGCGGGCCAGGCCGTCCTCGAAGACGACCATGGAGGCCACGACGTCGTCGCCCTGGAGGTGGGAGATGTCGTAGCACTCGATCCGGAGCGGGGCGCTGTCCAGGTCGAGGGCGTCGGCGATCTCCTCCAGGGCGCGGGAACGCGTGGTCAGGTCGGAGGCGCGCTTGGTCTTGTGCAGCACGAGCGCCTGCTGGGCGTTGCGCTGCACGGTCTCCATCAGGGCCTTCTTGTCGCCGCGCTGCGGGATGCGCAGGGAGACGCCGGAGCCGCGCCGCCCGGCGAGCCACTCCTGGACGGGCTCGAGGGGGTCGGGCAGGGCGGGGACGAGGACCTCCTTGGGGACGGCGTCCCCGGTCTCCTCCCCGTACAGCTGCTGCAGGGCGTGCTCGACGAGGGCGCCGGTGGTGATCTCCTCCACCTTGTCGGTGACCCAGCCGCGCTGGCCGCGCACGCGTCCGCCGCGGACGTGGAAGATCTGGACCGCCGCCTCCAGCTCGTCCTCGGCGACCGCGATCAGGTCGGCGTCGGTCGCGTCGGCGAGCACGACCGCGTTCTTCTCCATGGCCTTCTTCAGGGCGCCGACGTCGTCGCGCAGCCGGGCGGCCCGCTCGTACTCCATCTCGTCGGCCGCTTCCGCCATCTGCTTCTCCAGCCGGCGGATGTACGTGTGGGTCCGGCCGGCCATGAAGTCGCAGAACTCCTCGGCCAGTTCACGGTGTTCCTCGGCGGAGACACGGCCGACGCAGGGGGCCGAGCACTTGCCGATGTAACCGAGGAGGCAGGGGCGGCCGGTGCGGGCGGCGTTCTTGAACACGCCCGCCGAGCACGTACGCACGGGGAAGACGCGCAGCAGCAGGTCGACGGTGTCCCGGATCGCCCACGCGTGCGCGTACGGCCCGAAGTAGCGCACGCCCTTCTTCTTGTGACCGCGCATCACCTGCACGCGCGGGTACTCCTCGTTCATCGTCACCGCGAGGTACGGGTAGCTCTTGTCGTCGCGGTACTTGACGTTGAACCGGGGGTCGTACTCCTTGATCCAGGAGTACTCCAGCTGGAGCGCCTCGACCTCCGTCGACACCACCGTCCACTCCACGGATGCGGCCGTCGTGACCATGGAGCGGGTGCGCGGGTGCAGTCCCGCCAGGTCCTGGAAGTAGTTCGCCAAGCGCTGGCGCAGGCTTTTCGCCTTTCCGACGTAGATCACCCGGCGGTGCTCGTCACGGAACCTGTAGACCCCCGGCGAGTCGGGGATCTCACCCGGTTTGGGGCGGTAGCTGGAGGGGTCGGCCATGTCTCACACCCTACTGGCGAGCACCGACAGTGCGGCGCGGCGGAGGGACATGATCAGGGTCCCGGAGGCAGGCAGTTTCCAACGGCATGGGCCGCCCGGGGTTACGGCCCACCAGGAGCGGGAATGTGGCTCACCCACGGCACACGGCGACGTCCGGTGGGCGGAGCCGGTGCCGGTGCAGGCACAGGTTGTCGGTGCGGACCGGCCGTTTCCCGGTGGGGAGCGGGCGGGCCACGGGTCGGAGGGCTGCGCAGATGAAGCGGATGCGGATCGAGAAAACCCGGCGGGCGGTCCGTGCCCGCCGGTACGCGGACGACGCGTTCGCGCTGCCCGACGCCCTGGACCCGCGCGATCCCGACATCGTGCGGGCCAAGCGCCTGGCCCTGCGGGAACAGGGCGGCGGCGACCGCTCCTAGGCGACCACTCCCAGAAGCACACGTCCACGCGAACGCCCGGGGCGCACGCCCCGGGCGTTCGCATGTCCGGGGCGAGCCACCGGTGCACGTGGGTCACTGTCCGGCATCAGGTGTTGTCGGGGCCGGGTCAACACGCTTCAATGCGGGGGAACTCGGGCCCTGAACGACGGCGTACGGATGTGAAGACCTGCCCGCGCCGGCGGGAGGGCCCCGTGCAAGCGGTCTGACCAGCCGTTGCCGACTCAGAGAAGAGGCCCCTGCATGCCGCACGCCCCACAGCACGCGGACGTCGCCACCGCGCCATTGGACTCGGTCCTGCAAGGCGGCCCCTTCCACGTCGCCCTGCGGGCCGCCATCGCCGCCCGCGGCCTGCCCCTGCAGCGCGTGCAGCACCACCTGTCCCGGCACGGGGTGAAGGTCGGTGTCACCAGCCTGAGTTACTGGCAGCAGGGCGCGCGGCGCCCGCAGCGCCCCGAGTCGCTGCGGGCCGTACGCGCGCTGGAGGAGATCCTGGAGCTGCCCGAGGAGTCGCTGATCCGGCTGCTCGCCGAGAGCGCGGACAGCGCGTCCGGGCTGCGGTCCGCCGCCCGCTCCTACCGCTCCCTCGTCGAGGCCTCCGGAGTCCTGGACCGGCTGCTCGCCGAGCTGGACTGCCCGCCGGACGGGGGCCTGCACTCCCTCGGCCACCACGAACGGCTCCGGATCGGGGCGCGGCGCGAGCTCGCCGAGCGGGAGTCGCACCACATCGTGCGCGCCCACCGGGACGGCATCGACCGTTTCGTGGCCGTCCACCACGGGGACCGGGGTGCGGCGCCGGAGCGCATGCGGGTGCACGCCCTGGAGAACTGCCGGACCGGACGCGTCCGTTGGCACCGCGACACCGGGGTGCTCGCCGCCGAACTGCTCTTCGACACCCGGCTGCGGGCCGGGGACACCTTCCTGTTCCGCTACGGCGTCGAGGACGGCACGGCGGGGGTGGCACGCGAGTACGTGCGCGGTTTCGACTGCCCCGGGGGCCAGTACGTCCTCCAGGTGTGCTTCGACCCGGCGGCCCTGCCGGTGCGGTGCCACCGCTTCGCCCAGCACTCCGCCGCGGCGCCGCGCAGCGGGTGCCAGGGCCTGGCGCTGACCGGTCGGCACCACTCGGTGCACCTGGTCGAGCCCCGGGTGCGCGCGGGGTTCCTGGGCATCGGCTGGGACTGGGAGGAGCCGCCCGGGACACCGTCAGGGACGCCGCCGCCCAGGACGCCTGGCCGACCGCCGTCCGGAACGCCGACCGGGCGCGCCTGACGGAGGCGCTGTCCAGAACGCCGACCGGGAGCGCCTGACGGAAGCGCTGTCCAGAACGCCGACCGGGAGCGCCTGACGGAGGCGCTGTCCGGCACGCCTACCGGGCACTCAGCCCGGAACGCCTTATGGGGCCGCCGCCCGGGCCCAGGTTCGCCCTCCGGCTCTGGGGCCCTCGGGACGTAAACGATTGCGCAAACGTTTACGTCCGCCGCTCGATGCGATACGTTCCCCGCCGGAAGCGGAGGAGGGAACGCCCATGGCGACCATGGCCGACGTGGCGCGTAGCGCCGGTGTCTCCGTGGCGACGGTCTCGCACGTGCTCAACGGCACCCGGCCGGTGCTGCCGCACACGCGCCAGGCCGTGCTGGACGCCGTGGAGGAGCTCGGCTACACCCCGAACACGCTGGCCCGTTCCCTGGTGACGGCCCGCACCCGGTCCATCGGGCTGGCGGTGTCGGCGATCAGCAATCCCTACTTCACGGAGATCCTCCAGGGCGTCGAGACCGCCGCGCTGGAAGCCGGCTACAGCCTGCTGATCGCCGATCCGCACGACGACCCGGAGCACGAGCGGAAGGTCGTCCAGCTGCTGCACGAGCGCCGGGTCGACGGCCTGATCGTCGCGCCCTCCGCCGATCCGCGGGGCCTGCGCGCCTACCTGGGCCGGCACGACGTACCGGCCGTGTTCCTGGACCGGCTGGTTCACGCGCCCGGGAAGGACGACGGTCCGCCCGTCGACCAGGTGTGCGCCGACAACGCCGAACCGATGTCCCGGCTGGTCACCCATCTCGCCGGTCTCGGTCACCGGCGGATCGGACTCGTGGCGGGGCGGGCCGGGCTCAGCACGACGAGCGAACGGATCACCGGGTACCGCAGCGGTCTGGCCTTCGCCGGGCTGGCGTACGACGAGCGGCTGCTGGTGCACGGCGACTCCGAGTCGGCGGGTGCCGAGCAGGCGACCGGGGCCCTGCTGTCGCTGGGTGTGCCGCCGACCGCGCTGGTGACCGGCAACAACGCCATGACGATCGGGGTGCTGCGTGCCCTGCGGGCGCACGGGCTGTCCGTGCCGGGCGACATCGCCCTGTGCTGTTTCGACGACTTCGCGTGGGCGGATCTGTTCTCCCCCCGGCTCACCGCCATCGCCCAGCCCGGCAGGGACATCGGTGCCCGGGCCGTCCACGTGCTTCTGGAGCGGCTCGCCGAACCGGACCGGCCCGTCCGGACCGTGCGGCTGCCCTGCACCTTCGTGCACCGCACGTCGTGCGGCTGCCCCAGCCCGTCCGAGGAAGGAAACCCGTCGTGATCGTCGTCGCCGGTGAGGCACTGATCGACCTGGTACCGCAGGGCACGGGTGCCCTGGCCGCGCTGCGGCCCGCGCTCGGGGGCGGCCCGTACAACACGGCTGTGGCGCTGGGCCGCCTCGGCTCCCCCACCGCTTTCTGCTCCCGGGTGTCGTCCGACGCCTTCGGACAGGCGCTGCTGGACGGACTGACCGCGTCCGGGGCCGACGTGTCCTCGGTGCAGCGCGGCACCGAGCCGACGACGCTCGCCGTCGCCACGGTCGGCGCGGACGGCTCGGCGGCCTACTCCTTCTACGTCGACGGGACGGCCGACCGGCTGTTCGAGGCGCCCTCCGCGCTGCCGTCCGGCACCCGGGCGGTGTCCTTCGGCACCTGTTCCCTGGTGCTGGAGCCGGGCGCGAGCGCCTACGAGGAGATGATGCGGCGGGCGGCGGCACAGGGCGTGTTCACCGCACTGGACCCGAACATCAGGCCCGGCCTGATTCCGGACGCGGACGCCTACCGGGCGCGGTTCAAGAGCTGGCTGCCGTCGGTGTCGCTGCTGAAGCTGTCCGCGGAGGACGCGGAGTGGCTCGGGGGCACGCCCCGGGAATGGCTGGCGGCGGGCCCGGACGCGGTCGTGATCACGCGGGGCGGGGACGGTCTGACCGCCTTCACCGCCGACGGCGAGTACACGGTGCCCGGCGAGCGTGTCGAGGTCGTGGACACCATCGGTGCGGGCGACACGGTGAACGCGGCCCTGCTGCACGGCCTCGCCGTACGCGACGCCCTCAGCGCCCAGGGGCTTGCCGGGCTGGGCCACGCCGGCTGGACGGAGCTGCTGGCTTTCGCGGCCCGCGCGGCGGCGATCACCTGCTCACGGGCCGGGGCGGAGCCGCCGTACGCGCACGAGCTGGAGGGCTGACAGGGGCGGACGCCCCGGGGCCCCGGTCGATGTCCGGACCTCCGGGGCCTGTGCGTGTCGTACCGGCCGGCGTTCAGCCGGTCTCCCCCGCCGCCACCGCCCGCAGCGCGCCGGGCCGGCGGCCGTTGAGGCGGTCGAGGGCGGTGGCCGTGGCGTCGTCCGCGGGCAGGTGGACGACGAGGTGCTGCCCCTCGTCGGGGAGAGCGAGCGTCTCGTTCAGCAGCCGCAGCGCCCCGGCCTCCGGGTGCTCGATGTGCTGGGAGGGCGTCCGTCGCGGGGCCGCGGCCAGGTCGGCGAACCGGTCGGTGAACTCCGCGCCGGCCGTCACCGTCAGCTCGTCGGCCAGCTCGGCGAGGTACGGGTCCCGCAGGGGCACGCCGTGCCGGAGCCGGGCGACGAGGTCGTCGGCCACCCGGTCCCAGTCCTTGTAGGCGTCGCGGGCCCGGTCGTCGGTGAACAGGTACCGCAGCAGGTTGGGCCGCTCGTCGTCGAGCAGGCCGAGGGGGCCGACCAGCCGTTCGTAGCCGGCCGTGTGGGCGAGGACGTCGCCGATCCAGTTGACCACCAGCGCGGGAGCCGGCTCCAGCCGGTCCAGCACGGCCCGTACGGTGGGGCGCGCCGTGCGGCCGAGCGGCGGGGCCGCCGCACAGATCAGCGGGTCGCCGCCGCCCGCCTCCTTGGTCAGGCGGCGCAGCAGCACGCGGTCAGTGAGGGAGAGGTGCAGGGCGTCGGCGAGGGCGCCCAGCACCTGGGCGGACGGGTTGCGGTCGCGGCCCTGTTCCAGCCGGGTGATGTACTCGACGCTGACGCCCGCGAGGGTGGCCAGTTCGGCACGGCGCAGGCCCGGGGTACGGCGTCGGGGGCCCGCGGGCAGACCCGCCTCGGCGGGGGTGACGGCTTCACGCCAGGTGCGCAGGAACGTGCCCAACTCGTTGTCGCTCACCCGCCGAACGTACCGGCTGGGTGGACGCTGAGGGTGGCCCCGTCACTACCAGGCTCCGGCCGGTCTCCCTCGGGGGCCGCCCGGCCCTCAGGGTGGAGGGCATGACGAATGACACCGCTGTGACGCCTCTGCCGCTGGCCCCCGGACAGTGGGCCCTCGACCCGTTCCACTCCTCCGTGAACTTCACGGTTCGGCACCTGGGCATCGCCAAGGTGCGGGGGCGCTTCGAGCGACTGGAGGCCGGGCTGTACATCGGGGAGCGGGTCGAGGACGTGCGGATCTCCGCGACCGTCGACCTGGCCTCGATCAACACCGGCAACGCCGACCGGGACGCGCACGTCCGCGCCTCCGACCTGCTGGACGTGGAGAAGCGCCCGACGATGACGTACCGCTCGACGCGCGTGTCGGGTGAGGGTGAGGACTGGACCATGGAGGGGGAGCTGACGATCGGCGAGGTGACCCGCCCGGTGACGCTCGCTGTGGAGTTCGGCGGGTTGGTCGATGTGCCCATGGACGGCAGCCGGCACGCCGGGTTCGAGGCGACGGGTGAGATCCGGCGCGGCGACTTCGGGCTGGACTTCGCTCCGGGCCTGCTCGGCGACGTGGTCAAGATCCAGCTCGACATGCAGTTCGTGGAACCGCGGCAGAACGTCTGACCGCACGGCGAACGCGCCGGGCCCCACGGGTTGTTTCCCGTGGGGC